>CAJCCF010000304.1 GCA_903960845.1 uncultured Verrucomicrobiota bacterium
ACATCCCCGGGCCAACGGCAGCAATTGCCGCAGCGCACGCACTGATAATGAGGCGGAGGTGTGTCAAGCGGTGGAATTTCAGGCATGAGAACTTTTGCATTCGCGGGATCCGAAGAGGCGTCTCATAGTCCACTGATGATCCGCCTCTTGCAACGATTGGATGACAGTAAACCCAGCCCCCACATAGCTGGAAATGCTGCGCAACCAACGTCACCCGAGCTTCGATCCATCACCCTGCTGGCGGATGCCGACGAGTCTGCAAGCCAGGCGATCGAGGACTGGGCACGTGGTCTGGACTGGGTGCAGTGGCTGTTTTCCAGCGTCCGCCAGCGCATGATTCATCTGCACTTCAAGCCGGCACCGACCGGGGAGGTGATCAAGCTGAGACTCGCGTGGGAAAACTTTGCCCATGGCAAGCTCACGGAAATCCACGCCCCGCACCTGCTTACAGCCTGGCAGACACTTCAAACAGGAGGCATCACATCGCTGATCGAAATCGATCATGCTTTTTCCAGCACGCTCGACGAAGAGCAATCGGCACGAAGTCTGGAGGCCGGAAGACTCCTGCTCAAAAGCACCCGCGGTGCCCGCTATCAAGGTCCCTTGAGGCATTACCGAAGGGCTTGTGAAGCGACTGAAACGCCCGGTCACTTCCTCACCGTGTGGGCTGCAGTCGGTCATTTCTTTCAACTCAGCGCGACCAACGTCATCGCCGAGTATCTGCGACTCGAATGGGCTCTGGGCACTCGGCACCTGCCTGATCAACCCAGGCTGCATCAGTTGCCGGAACTCACCGCTCGCCTGATGCAGGGCCGCGCAGAAGCCCTGCGAGTGGTTGCGTGATGGCCTTGGTGGAAAGTTCTCCCCTTTAGCATCACTGCTCAACAGGGATGTCCCATGCCTTCAGCCACTCGCTGGATTGAAACTTGTATCCCTCCCTGAGAAGGCGCTGCTCAAGGTCGGGGAGATGGGCTGCGCCATAAAAAATGGCGAGGTTTTTTTTACCGGATTTGATCTGCTTTTGCATCACTTCGAGAGCGTGGCGATTGCGCTCACCGATAATGGCGGTGCCATTGCCGGACTCGATGCCTGCCATGAGATTCTCAACACGATCAAACTCCCGCCCCACCAGGCGCTTCAGTTCAGAGGCGCTGTCCTGGCGCATGAGAATGGCGATGAGTTGCGCCATGCCAGGTTCTTTTTTTCCGGGATCAGCGGTCACAGTTTGAGCGATGGCGGCTTTCATCCAGAGCGTCAGAAAACTCTCCTTCCTTTCCTTCTGGTAATCAAAAAAAACTTCCGTGCTCATATCGGCATGAATGAAATTTCTGGCCTTGTAGTTGATGCATTGAAGCTGACTTTCGAGCGCAAGTTTCTTGCGCATGGTTTCCTGCATCTGGCCGAGCCATTGCAGTTTGCCCGCACCATCACCCGCTTTCAGTTCCTCACGCAATTCCACGGGGCGACCGACCAGTTCGTAAAGCACCGCATCGTAGTTTGTGAACCTGCTGTTCAGCGCATCGAAATACTTTTTATCGGCAATGTGTACCGCGCCCACGAGGTCGACGACGACACCTGAGCTTGAGGCATATCTGGCGACGGCCGTTTGCAGTGAATCACCATTCTCATCCTCGACGAAACGGATAAAATCATCCGCCATCCCGGCCCCGCTCTGCTGAACGTCCTTAACGTCCGCAAGCGCCGAAGCGTTGAGCATCAGGCTCAATCCCAAAACGATGGTGAAAAATTTCATGACTGGCAGACTAGGTTCGGACAGGAAGCGTGCAACAACGTGCTATCTCCGCAGGCTGGGCGGAACAGACCAGTTCAGATAAACGAACTGCCATCTTCGTTCGAAGGAACCTCCGCAGCGCCTGCGTATCCGATCCATGTCACCAATCGCGCTCTGCCTTTCTCTTACACTAAGCCTCACTGTTTCCGCGATCGCACAGACCAGTGTATTAACGCTCGGTGCCGTGGGCGATGGCAAGACGGATGACACTGCGGCCATTGAGAAAGCGGTGCTTTCTCATGGCAGCCTGCTTTTCCCAAAAGGCACTTACCGGCTGACTCGCACAATCAACATCCCGCTGAGTGAAACCGGTTTCGCTGCGCTGTCCGGAGATGGCACTGCTCGCATTGTGATGGCCGGAGCGGGGCCAGCCTTTTTTTTCAAAGGCAGCCATGAAGGCACCGCGGCACCGGGCAGCTTCAAATCGCCCGTCTGGAAAAAAGAGCGCACGCCGATGGTAAGCGGCATTGAGATCACAGGTGAGCATGCCGAGGCTGACGGCATCGAGGCCGCAGGAACGATGCAACTCACTCTCAGCCGCGTGGTCGTGCGCAAATGCCGTCATGCCGTTCACCTCACCACGCGCAATCGAAACGTGCTTATCACCGGATGCCACTTCTATGAAAACAGCGGCATCGGCATCTTTCTGGATCAACTGAACCTCCACCAAATCAACGTCATCGGCAGCCACATCAGTTACAATGGCGGCGGTGGCATTGTCTCGCGTGGTGGCAACGTGCGAAACCTGCACATCGGCACCTGCGACATTGAAGGCAATCATTCAGAAAAGGGACCTGCTGCGGCAAATGTCGAACTCACTTCGACCGGTGGCTCCATCGGTGAAGTGGCCATCACGGGTTGCACGCTTCAGCACACCAGCAAAGCGCCCGGATCGGCAAACATCCGCATCAACGGCGCAGGCACAGATGCCAGCTTGGAAAGCCGTATCGGGCGGGCTGAAACACGTGAAGGAAATGTCACCATCACCGCCAATGTTTTCAGCGATGTGCGGGTAAACATCGAGGTGCGCCATTCACGCGGTGTCACAATCACCGGGAATACGTTCTGGGAGGGTTTTGAGCACGACATCCTGGCGGAAAATTGCGAGCATCTCATGGTCAGCAGCAACAACTTCGACCGTAATCCGCGCTATGCCGTGAATGGTTTCCAAGATGCCGAAAACAATGGCATCACACTCACCGATTGCTCGGACAGTTCACTCACCGGCAACGTGATCTCCGGTGTCTGGCGCCAGCGTGCAGCCGTGGATGTCACAGGGGGCAGCCGACTGGTGATTGCTCAAAACCAGATCCTTGATTCCGACGGTGCCGGCCTGCGTCTTGAAGGCGTGAAACACAGTCTGATTGCCAACAACATCATCCGTGATGACCGGCCTGATGAGAAGCGCAGCAGGGAGCCGTCACTGCTGCTCGTAAAGAGCGCGGAAAATCAGATCAGTTCCAATCTTCTGGGTAACGGACAGAAGGAGCAATAGCTCAGCGCGACAGCAGGCCGGCAATGCAAGCCGTGCAATAGCAGGCAAGCAAGCCTCCGATCATGGCTTTCAAACCGAGGCGGGCCAGATCCTGGCGTCTGGACTCCGCCAGCGCACCAATACCGCCGATCTGAATGGCGATGCTGGCAAAATTGGCAAAACCACACAAAGCGTAAGTGGCAATGGTGACGCTCTGCGGTTGGAGCCCGCCGGCTTTACTGAGACTGAGGTAGCCGATGAATTCATTGAGCACGATGCGCTCACCGAGGATGCTGCCGACGACACGACAGTCCTTCCATGGAATGCCCATGAGCCAGGCAAAAGGCGCATTCACCCAACCAAGAAACGACTGAAGCGGTTTGACTTCAGTGATGCCCAAACCACGCAAGCCAAGCGAAAGCAGGTAGTTTGCCAAGGCGATGACAGCGACGAAAGCGATGAGCATTGCCATGACATTGACGGCGAGTTTCATGCCGTCGCTGGCACCATGACATAAAGCGTCAATGCCATTCACGGTTTCGCGCTCAATACGGCGGTGCGTGCCATCAGCCGTGTCACTGACCTCTTCTTCAGGCAGAATGATTTTCGCCATCAAAAGAGCCGCCGGAGCACTCATGACGGAGGCTGTGAGCAAGTGTCCGGCTGAAATGCCAAACGAGACATATGCCGCCAGCACACCGCCGGCGATGGTGGCCATGCCACCAACCATGAGGGCCAGCAGTTCACTGCGAGTCATGGTGGTGAGGTAGGGCTTGACCACGAGTGGAGCTTCCGTCTGACCCATGAAAATATTTGCCGCGGCGGCCAGACTTTCACTACCGCTGGTGCCCATGCACCGTCGCATGATCCGTGCAACACCGCGCACAATGACCTGCAGAATGCCATAATGGTAGAGCAGTGATGAAAGGGCCGAGACGAGCACAATCGTGCCGGTGATGGTCACGGCGAAAAGGAATGCATTGTCCGGCCCCCATTTTTCCACAAGGAGGTCACGATTCGCCAAAGGGCCAAAGACCATGGAAACACCTTCATTGGCAAATCCAAGCAACCGGCGGAAGGCACGGTCCAATCCGCCAAAAAACCATGCACCCTCTCTTGTTCTTAAAATCAGCCAGCCAAAGGCAAATTGAAGCGCCAACCCACCGCCCACTGTGCGCCAGGGAAACCGGCTGCGATTCTCTGAAATCAGCCAGGCCAGGGCGATGAAAACAACGAGGCCAAGAAAGCCGGCGAAGTTGGAAACAGGCGACATGAGTTCAGCAGAGACAATGCTGACCACTGGCTTTATGGAAGACTCTTTTGTCCTAAACTCGAGGACGATCCGCCCTGAAGCTTGTTTTGTTCGTCCAAGTGATACCAGTCATCAGCAGACATGCGCTGGGCCTGCATCCGGTCACTGTAGGTCACTCCGGCGACAAAACAGGCGACATCGATCACCAGGAAGACCATCGCAATCAGGATGCCCCATTTTTTCAGGCTCTCGTCGATGACTTTATTTTTGTTCACCGAAAACTCCTGTGCCTTCGAGAAGGTCGATTGAAACAAACGGCGCCACTGCCGGGGCTCCCTGGCGACACTGAACGACCACACAAAGAGCGCCGTCAGCACGATGCAGGCGATTTGATATTGGAGGGGGAAGCGCTCGTCCATGGTTAGTCCTTTTCAGGAGGCTCATGTCATAGAGCGCCCCGATCAAAATGGCAATCACGGATTCTATCAGACGCGCAAGAATTGATCCCCGGCCGGAGAAACTCCCTCTTCAGCAATTTTGGCGCGATTGTTCGCCGCCAGGTGGTTCAGCATGTGCCAGGCATCTTCCGGATCCACGTTCACCAGGGCGGCCAGCGCCTCAGCCGTGACTCCCGAGCCAGAAGACGGCAATTCGGCGAGAACGGCGGACATTTGCTTCAGGAAATCCGTTGCCGCCTTTTTCCCGGCCTCGACTCCGGGCTGGTGATAGGCGTTCACGTTCACCAGCGTGGCGTAAAATCCGACCGCGCGCTCAAACAGGCCCACAAGCATCCCCAGGCTGAAGGCGCTGACCTCACTCACGGTCAGGGTTACGGACTCGCGCCCCTTGTCCGCCAGGGCCGATCGCGTGCCGCGAAGAAAACCCTGCAAGTAATCACCACTTGTGTAGCCTGGCTCGACCTCAAAGCCTGCCGTGTCGCGCGCTTTTCGAACCTCGATGAAGGTTACAAAAAAATTATTCACTCCATCGCGGAGTTGCTGCACATAGGCATGCTGGTCGGTGCTGCCTTTGTTGCCATAGACAGCGATTCCCTGGTTCACCACATTGCCATCGAGATCATGCTCCTTGCCGATCGACTCCATCACGAGTTGCTGGAGGTACTTGCTGAAAAGAACGAGCCTATCCTTGTAAGGCAGCACCACCATATCCTTTGCGCCTTTGCCCCTCCCTGCGCTGAACCACATGAGGGCGAGCAGCATGGCCGCATTTTCGCGAGCCGGACGCGAGCGAGTCTCCGAATCCATCGCCGCCGCACCAGCTAGAAAACCACGCACATCCACCCCCTGAAGCGCGGCCGCAAGTGTGCCCACGGCACTCATCACGCTGGTGCGCCCACCCACCCAGTCCCACATCGGGAAGCGGGCCAGCCAGCCATTGGCGATGGCATATTTGTCCAGCTCACTACCCACGCCGGTCACAGCCACCGCGTGTTTGGAAAAATCAAGACCTCGGGCCTGATATGCCGCCGCCGCTTCCAGCATCCCGTTGCGCGTTTCCTTGGTGCCTCCGGACTTTGAAATCACGAGAGAAATCGTCGTCGCCAGTTCAGCACCGATCTGCGCCACGACGCGATCCATGCCATCGGGATCCGTGTTGTCAAAGAAGCTGATCTCAAGCGGCGGGACCGCCGGGGCGATTGCCTGCGCCACAAGCTGCGGCCCAAGTGCCGAGCCGCCGATGCCGATCACCAGAACACGCGTGAATGCCTGGCCATTCGCGGCTTTCACGACACCGCCGTGAACATCGGCAGCGAACTTCAAGATGTCCTCCAAACCAGCGCCAATCTCCGCGCGCAGTTCAACCGGAGCCAGTGACGAATTTCGCAGCCAGTAGTGTCCGACCATGCGCCCCTCGTCAGGATTCGCGATCGCACCAGCCTCCAGGTCCTTCATTGCCGCAAAGGCCTTGTCAATTGATGGCGCCATCGCGTCGAACAGGCCGTCCTCAAAGGACATGCGGCTAATGTCGATGGCGAAACCGAGCTTCGAGTAGCGGACGAAGTGTTTTTGAAAACGGGACCAAAGGGAGGATGTGGTGCTCATGGGATGCACGCCAAGAAGCATGTTCGATGCCTAGCTGCAACCCGTGAGTGCATTCACCACACTTCAGGACCATGAAAAAGCTGCATGAGGTGGATGAAGCCGAACCATCACTCCCGCCGGATCGAATCCAGCAATCGTCCGCGCACCGCCGATGACACAGCGATCCAACAAACAACGACGCCAAACACCAGCACGCCAGCCAGCAAGGAGCTTAAAAAACCAAGCGGTAAATCCCCACCTCCCTGCACGACGCTCGGCCACACGGCGATGAGCGCGCAGACCACACCGAGCATGAGACCACCAACCAGCAGTGCCACATGCTCGCCCATCACCAGTTTCCTCAAAGCGGCGGGCAGAAAACCCAGCGCCTGCATCAAGCCCAACTCGCCACGGCGTTCCAGCACATGTCTCGAAACCAGCACGCCCAGCCCCGCCGTTCCAAGCAACACGCCCAGTCCACCGAGGATGGTGAAGATGCCGATGTAAGTGTTCTGCACGCTGAGAAATGTTTCCAGCCGTTGCTTCGCTGGCTCCAATGCAAGACCGCGCTGCTCAAGCTGGCGTGTCAGGTGTGCGCTGACTTCCGCTGCTTTATCGGCAGGCGCATCGATGAGGAAAAACCGATAGCCAGCTGCATCGGGATAAGCTTTGAGAAAAGCAGACTCACTGGTCACCATCTTGCCTTGGAGCACCGAACCCGCGAGCAAGCCGCTCAGGGTGATTTGAAAAGGCTGCCCTGTAGAGTCCTGGTAGTCCACGGCATCGCCCACCCCCTTGCCGAGGCCCCACATGGCCGTGGCCTGATCGGCCAATGCGGTCATTCCCGACTCAGGCATGGAGCCGCCGGCATAAGAGAAGCGATCTTTTAAGTTCGCAAAACTCACCCCCACCAGGACAGGCTTCTGGGCACGATTCAGATTCAGGCAACTTGCATCGTCCCCTTCCCTGACGCGGAAGGGCACGACCTTCACACCGGCCATCAGTTTTTCATCCAAACCAAAGGCCTCGATGCCAGCCTTGCTGTTGAGGTCCTCATAAATGGGCAGGGACGACTCACCAATCAAAGCAAAGCCGCCAGTGCCTGAACTGCGCAAAGAAACATCACCGGCGCTCATCCGAAAAGCGTTCACGGCCGTGACCATGAAGATGCCGCCCGCCATCATGCCAATCACGGCCAGACTGCGAGAGGGACGGCGGGAGACATTGCGCACGCCGATCTGCCACAGCGTCTGCGCCATCTCTCCTCCATCACGCCGCATCCAGCGCCCGGCCAGCATCAGGCCTGAGATCAACAGCAGCATCCCGCTTCCAAAGAACATGCCAGCCACCGCCTCAGGCGCCTTGGCCAAGTTCCCGCCGAAAACAAGCCCGACAGCGGCAAGCATGATCAGCACTGGCAGCCAAAAGCGCTTTGGTTTCGATTTACCGGTCCCCGACTCGTCGGTGCTCCATGCGCCGAGCAGATCTCGTGGTTGCGCCCTGAACATTTTCCGCCCCGCCCACCATAACGTCAGCAGCACGACAATCACCGAGCCAACACCCGCCCCGATCATGGTTCCTGTTCCCGCCTCAAACACCAGTGGCAACCCCTGTGATGCGCCCGCCCAGGCACCACTCAGGCCCCGCAGCGCCAGTTTTGTATAAGCACTGCCGCCGAACAGGCCCAGCACACTGCCGGCAACGGCAATCACACCCGCCTCGCCAAGCAGTGCACGCCTAACCATTTTTGCATTCCATCCCAGCGCCAGCAACAATCCCACCTGTGAGGCACGGCGTTCCAGTGTGAACAAAAACAGCAGTGCCGCAAACACCAGAGCCGCCGCGATCAGGAAAAGGCTCAACCCAATGAACAGCCCGCCAAAGTCCACGCTGCCCTTCGCCGCCGCATCGGCGTCTTTCTTGAAGCTGCGCGGAACCAGTCCGATGTCACGCAGACTCAAGGTAGTAAGCAGTTCCTTTCTCAGCACCTGCTCGTCCTGACCACTGTCAGCAAAGCGGATCGCGGTGAGTTGACCAAAACGGTTCGACCACAGCCGCTGCCCGTCGGCGAGACTGATAAATCCCTTCGGAGTCCCCTTGTAATCGTCCCAGTACTTCTCGTCCTTGTCGCGGATCGCCTTCATGTCCATCGGGATGCCAGGCTCCCAGTCACGGCAATTATCCACGTCTGACACTCCCGGAAAATCCGGTGTCCACGCACGAGTCACCGTTGGGTCGGTCATCGGCAGGATGCCTCTCACGGTGAAGCTCGCCGTCTGCTGTTTCAGCTCGCGACCCAAACCAACCACAAAATAAAAGATGTCCAGTTTGTCGCCGATCTGCAGTCCGTGATCCTCCGCGAGCCATTGGGTGATGGTGATTTCTGACTTCTGGTTTCGGGCTTCTGACTTCGGGCCATCCACCGCCGTGATCATCGAATACGGCGTGCCACCTTTGGCCGATTTCAGCCCGTTCACCAGATAAGTCAGCACCCCATAACTGCCCTCGCGCTTCAGCAATTTCGTGGCCAGGCTCTGATCCAGAAACACTCGACTCGTGCTCACCTCCCACTCCTTGCGCGCTCCCGCCACACGAATCAGTTTCAAACCAAAATCATCCAGCGCCTTTGCCTTTTCCCATGCCTCATGTGTCGTTTGAGTTTCAGCACTTAACGAAGCGTTCACTTTGCCATCCATCTCCAGCTGTGTCTGCAAGTCCGCAAGATTCACAAAGACCGAATCAGGTGTCACCTGAGAAGCGGTGAGTTGGAAAGCACCGAAGTCGTCCGCACTCACAATCGCACCGATTTTTCGCCGCAGGGAAATGTCCTGATTCGTGCTGCCGGAAAGGGGTGCATCACGCGAGATCGCACTCGGCCGCTCCATGCGCACCAGCACCGTGTCGCCGATTTTGACATTCAACTTCCGGACCAGCGGTTCGCTCAATGCGATTTCCGTCTTCTCCAGCGCAACCGCTTTGCCATTTGAACTCAATTTCCAAAAGCCCGCTTCCACACCCAGCACCTGCGCGCCATTTACCCGCACCTTGCCATTCGCCGCACTCGCCGAGCCTGTGGCCAGGATCGTCGGCACGTCATTCACAGAGCGGACCAGTTTCTCTGTAAACCACCGGTCTCCGCCCAAAACGCCCGACTGCACCTTTCCCAGCCGCAATTCCGCCACTCGCCGCAAACTGGCCCGCACCGAGTCCCCCACCAGCAGCGAGCCACTAAGAATTGCCGAAGCCAAAAAGGCACCAAAGAGCAGTCCGAGATGTCCACGCCAGTAATGGCGGGCGGAAGCGAGAATAAAATCAATCAGCATCATGATCAGAAGGCACCCATCATGTCTGGCTCACGTCACGTTATCAACGGACTTGGCATGTTGTTTCCCAGTCTTGCCAAACTGATTCCTCCCGCACACGTCTTAGCGCACCTCAATCCCAGATCGTTTTTTGCTGGCCGGATTGGCAACAGTCAAAAAAATCACGCGGCATTGTTCAATTTTCACCCCGCGCCTTGGCCTTCCAAATTCGTCCTCAAGTTCTAGAAGCCCTCAAAGCCCAATTTACCGGCCCAGCATTGATTCTCACTGCTGCATAATCCCCTACAACCCTTCGCCCTTCCACAAAAGCAGGCCGAAATGGCCCACACCCCTCGTTCAGCCGCTGATTGATTTCATCGTCAGTTGCGCCTGCTTTTTTCAAGCGGTTACGCAGTTCGAATTTATCCCTTTGTATTTCCAGCATATAAAATATGTATTAAGAATTGATATGTATTTTATGTAACTTTTGTCTAACACAAACTGTATTTTGAACTTATAGCTAATATCGTTCCATATTTGATAATATTTTTCTCGTGTAGTATACATACTTATTTTTAAATAAATACATGTTTTTTGTATTATGGTCACTGGTATTTTGTTCTTAGTTTTATATTAGATTTAAACAATATTGTTGGTGTTTATTTTCATTCTATACTTGGTAATTCACCCAAATTAATACAACTCAAGTGTCAATAGTTATTAGGACTCTCACCCCAACGCCGGCGGCTATTTAATCAGCGCACCACAATCCCTGCTGGACCGATCTCCCAGGCACGGCCGGCGGCGCGCACAGCGACGGCAGCGGCTTTCTCCGGCCAATCCATCTCATGCCGGTCATGAAAGGCGATTTCAACCGTCTGCCATTTGCCCTCAATCAAGGCCTGAACAACCCACCAGCGACCGGAACTGTCCCAGCGCAGATCGGTGAAGTTCCAGCGGACACGTTTGCCCCCGGCAATCTTCTCCACCAGAGGCGCCGGCAGGGTCACATTGCTGAGCCAGGGACTGGCGGGCAGGATGGTGTGCAGGTTGTAGGCGCGCTCCAGTGTGAGTGTGCCGACCTTGCCGAGGTCCTTGTCCAGGGCGCCAAAATTCCAATGAAAATGACCGGGCGGCATCTGCACCTGACGGGTGCGCAGGACACTGATCTGGGCAAGAATCTCCCCTGCCCTGCGGTCATCACCCACCTTGCTGGTGTTCATGCCCGGCCAGATGTGGCGGCCCTGCGTGTTCTCGCCTAACCACCAGTCGAAATAAGTGGCAAAGCCGAGCTTTGGACGATCAATGGTCCAGTAAAGCTGCGGGGTGAGATAATCGATCCAGCCCTTTTGCAACCAGCCCCGGCTGTCGGCACCGAGGTGTTCATAGGGATCGAGTCCGCCGCCGGTGCCGGCCGGGTAGTTAGGGCGCCAGAGGCCAAAGGGGCTGATCCCAAATTTGACGCTGCGCTTGATCGCTTTGATTCCCTCATAGGCACCCCGCACGACTTGATCGACATTTTGCCTGCGCCAGGCCGTGAGTTCGAGCATACCACCGCCCGACTTGTAGCGTGCATAGGTGCCGGCATCATCGAATGGCACCGCTTTTCCATCACGGCCGTTGACCGGATAAGGATAGAAATAATCATCCATGTGAATGCCATCCACGTCATACCGGCGGGTCACATCCATGATCACGTCAAGGACGCGCTGGCGCACCTCCGGCAGGCCGGGATTCACCCACCAGTCAGCGCCATATTTCACAGTCCATTCAGGATGCTCGCGGCGGACATGATTGGCGCTCGGAGCGAAGCGGTTTCCTGCCTGCGCCCGAAACGGATTGAACCAGGCGTGCAATTCCATCCCATGCTGGTGGGCCTCCTTGATGGCAAACTCCAGAGGATCCCATTTCGGCGATGGAGCCAGGCCCATCAGACCGCTGAGGTAGCAGGACCAGGGCTCGATCTTGGATTCGTAGAGGGCATCGCAGGCCGAACGCACCTGAAAGATGAGGCAATTCAAACCATGGTCATGGGCGCTCTGAATCATCCGCCTCAACTCCTCCTGCTGCTGAACCACCGTCAGTCCTGTGCGGGAGGGCCAGTTGATGTTATGCACCGTGGCAATCCATGAACCACGCAGCTCACGCGTGGGCGGCGGCACAGAAAACTGCGCTGAGGCGGCATCAAACTGCATCAAAATGAAGCAACTCAAAACCCGCATGATTTCCGGCATCCGAGGTGCCGGAAATGCAAAACTCAGCCTTCGCCGAACGATTTCACTCGGCTGCGGGTTCAGGCACCGGTTCAGATTGGGAAGCTTCGGAAACATGGGCTTTGGGTTCAGGCACTTTCCGCACCAGCCGCGCCGCGTAGAAACCATCGTGTCCTGTCTCGGCGGGATTGATTTTCATCTCCTCCTCCAACGTCCAGTCGTCACCATGAGTCGCGAGAAATTTTTGCACCTGCTCTTCATTCTCACTCGGCAGGATGGAACAGGTGGCATAGACAAGCTTGCCGCCGGGCTTCACCATGGAGGAATAACGCACCAGAATATCCTGCTGCTCGACAATGAGCCGGTCGATTTCGACATTGCTGAGCTTCCATTTCGCGTCCGGATTCCGGCGCAACACGCCGAGTCCCGAACAAGGGACATCGAGCAGCACACGGTCGGCATAATTGGCCAGGCGCTTGATCGATTTGCTGCCTTCAATAAGCCGCGTCTCAGCGACATCGACTCCCGCGCGGCCGCAGCGTTTGCGCAGCTCGTTAAGTTTCCACTGATGCACGTCGAGAGCGAGAATGCGACCCTTGTTCTGCATCAGCGCGCCGATGTGCAGCGTCTTCCCGCCACCACCTGCGCAGGCGTCGATCACCTTCATGCCGGGCTCCACCTGAAGGAAAGGCGCAACCAGCTGTGAGGAGGCGTCCTGCACCTCAAACAGACCTTCCTTGAAAGCGGCCATGCCGAAAACATTGTAGCGCTGCTGCATCTCCAGGGCGGTCGGGATGGGCTTCAGTGCCTCCGTGATGAAGCCATCCTGGCCTAACCGCTCCTTCAGAGATCGACGCTCCGTCTTGAGGGTATTCACCCGCAGATAGACTTTCGCTGGTTCATTCAGCGTGTCGCGGATCGCGGGCCAGGCATCACCCAACTCACGGCTGAGCCGCTCATCCAGCCAGTCCGGCAGCGAAGCGCGAATCACCGGTGACACCTCCTGTTTCGAGCGGTCAATGATGTCCTGCCTGCGAATGCCCACCAGCTCATCAAACGGCGGCAGTTCACCATTCTGCATCACCTGAAAGGCGGCCCAGACGCGCCACAGTTCCTCATCACCGATGCATTCACGCCGCGCATGATCCGCATCCGGCAGCCCGGCCAGATGCCAGTACCAGCGCCAGTAGCGGACAATTTCATAAATGGCCTCAGCGAACATGCGCCGGTCCCGGCTGCCCCATTTCGGGTGATGCTTGAAGGTGAACTCCACCGCCTTGTCGGCATACCGCCGGTCCACGAAGATGTCATGGAGGGCGCGGATGATTTTAGAGATGACGATGTGGGGAAGTTTCAAGCGGACAAAGGGTTGAACTGCCTTCGCAGAGCTTGCCGCATCATGCAATCACATAAGGGCCGGCCAGCCCCCAAATCCGGGATGCCGTGGTTCGCCCGCCGGAGAGTTGCAGCCGCAATCCTCTGCGCTCCGCCCTTGACCCAACCGTGGAGCCTGCGCCAGAATCGCGGCTCCTTTCAACAACCCAAAACTGAGAACCCAACAACCCTGAATCTAAGTTTATGAGCCGGAAAATACGTTATGGCATGATCGGCGGCGGACGCGGAGCCTTCATTGGAGGTGTGCACCGCATCGCTGCGTCAATCGATCAGCAGATCGAGCTCGTCTGCGGAGCCTTCTCTTCCAACCCACAGAAATCCAGGGACAGCGGAGCCGATTTCTTCCTTCCTGCGGACCGCTGCTACGGGAACTTTGAGGAGATGATCCGCGCCGAGGCCGCACTGCCTGCGGACAAGCGGATGGATTTTGTTTCCATCGTCACGCCGAACCACATGCATTTCCCGGCGGCAAAACTCGCACTGGAAAGCGGCTTTCACGTTCTCTCCGACAAGCCAGCGACCTTCAATCTGGCCCAGGCCAAGGAGCTGGCAGGAATCGTGAAAAAATCAGGACTCCTCTACGGCGTCACCTACAACTACACCGGCTACCCGCTGATGCGCCAGGCCCGGCAGATGATCGAGCAGGGCAAGCTGGGAGAAATCCGCAAAGTGGTCGTCGAGTATCCTCAGGGCTGGCTGGCGACGATGCTGGAGAACTCCGGCCAGAAACAGGCGTCCTGGCGCGTCGATCCGGCAATCTGCGGAGCCGCGGGCTGCATGGGCGACATCGGAACTCACGCCATCAATCTGGCAGAATACGTCACGGGATTGCACATCAAGGAGCTCGCCGCCGACCTTACCATCTTCCTCGGAAGCCAAGGCCGCCGACTGGAGGACGATGGCAATGTGCTCCTGCGTTTCACCAACGGTGCCAAGGGCGTGCTGCACTCCAGCCAGATCAGTGTCGGTTGTGAAAACAATCTCAGCCTCCGCGTTTATGGCGAACTTGGCGGCATCGAGTGGCAGCAGCGCGATCCCAACACCATGATCGTCACCTCCCTTGATCAGCCGATGCAAGTCTACCGCACTGGCATGGGTTACCTCGGCAGCGCCGCCGCCGCCTGCACCCGCACACCGGCCGGCCATCCCGAGGGCTACCTGGAAGGCTTTGCAAACATCTATCGCAACTTCACCAATCACATCCGTGCCGTGGAGGCCGGGACTGCACCGAACCCGCTCGACATGGATTACCCTTCCATCGAGGAAGGCGTCGCCGGCATGGCGTTCATCGAGGCCGTGGTGGCATCATCCGCCAATAACGCCGCCTGGACTCCGCTGGACTACACCCCCACCAAACGCGCCACTTATGGCGAGGTCACCCTGAAAACAGACCGCGGGGGTCTCAGCGCCTAGTGTAGCCAGTTTCGTATCACCATGGACAGCGAGCCTTTCCAGGCTCGCTGTTCTTGTTTAGAGTCAGCCCATGAATCCTCCGCCACTCCCATCGACCACAGGTTCCCGCCTCGCACGAGTCGGTCTTTGGCTGCAGTTGGCTCCGCTCATCGGCATCGCGGATACAGTGCGGCTTTTATGGAAGGCCCTCCATCCAGTGCTCGCGGAAATCAGAACCTCCGGGATCACTGACCCCTTCGTCATGGCTCGCATGATGAATGATGTGATCAAGGCTTCACTCACAAGTTCACTGACAGGCACCGTCATCAGTTTCATTGGAGCCGCGCTGATCTTCATCGCCTATTTCAAATACCAGCACCGGCCGCGCTGGGCAGCCATCTTCCTCATCGCTTTTGTCGTTCTGGGAATCATCAGTCTGGCATTTGCATTTTTACCCGCGCCGGACTTGCGATGAATCCACCAACACCACGCGCGCCCGCTGAGCCAAAGCCCAAACCATGATTCACCCCGACACTGAAACGAATCCCTGGACCACGCTCAGCACGCGCGAGGTTTACTCGAATCCATGGATCCGGGTGCGCGAGGATCAGGTGCTCAATCCCAACGGCGGACAGGGCATCTATGGTGCGGTGGAGTTCAAGAACCGGGCGGTCGGAGTCGTGCCCATCGATGACGAGGGCTTCACCTGGCTTGTCGGGCAATGGCGTTACTGCCACGAGCGTTACGAGTGGGAGATTCCCGAAGGCGGGTGCCCCCAGGGTGAAGAACCCATGGCATGCGCACGCCGCGAATTGATGGAAGAGACAGGCATCAGCGCCGCAATCATCGAGCCATTGCTCATGGGCATTCAGCTTTCAAACTCGACCACCACGGAAGTCTGCGATCTTTTCGTCGCTCGCGGCCTCAGCTTTGGCGATTCAGCCCCAGAGGACACCGAGAAGTTGAATGTGAAACGCGTGCCATTGAGCGAGGCCATCGCCATGGCACTGGACGGGCGCATTCAGGACAGTCTCAGCGTGCTGGCATTGCTGCGACTGGCGCTTGCCATGCCCAACAAAGATTGCCGCAATGCCGGGTCAGCCAACGATTCGTGAGCCGACCGGGGATTCGCTTCCAAGCCTGAACTTCAAGCCCGGTCAAAGGGCTGCCAGACCACCGCTCATGATCCAAGTTTTGAGCGTTTGAAACGGCGTCAGATCAAGCTCGATGCCGCAGCCAAAAGGGGCGGCATTGACACTGTGCAGGTCCAGAAAGCCCTCCCGGATATCCAGGGTCGGGAAACCTGCCTCATGCCGGCGATACAGCCCCGGATGTGCCGCAAGCACCTGCTGCTGGACGATTTCCGAATGCATGCTGAGCCCGCGAAAGTAGTGGTGCCCGTTGCGCTCGACATGAGCGATCCCCAGTGCGGCGACCATGGCCAGATCCTGCAGGAGTGCGACGGGGCCGATATTGACCAAGTCCTCCCCGCTGAGAATCGGGGCGCGTTTCATGGAGGCTGCCCGCACCTTGAGCAGGGCCGCATTGGCCACGCTTTTGATGATGCCTTTGCAGTTCTTGTGGCTGGTGCCGCTGTAGCCTAGCTCCAAAGCACGGGGCAGATCGCCAAGCGATCCATCGGCCTCATCAATGATCAATCCAGGTCCGTCCTGCCAGCCGGCGATGACCGGCGCGACATCGTCTTTCAGGGCATGATGGCGATGCAGAGGCTGCTCGATCATGAGCAGGCTTTGAAACAATGGCGCCAGAGCCTGGTCGGCGCGCAATGTCTCATAAAAGTCACGGAAGCTGGCAAGATCATCGAACTGCTCATTGCCATCCAGGGTCGCATAAAAACCCTGTGGGCAACCTTCAGTGATCACGGCGGTGATCTCACGCAAACGCGGCAGATCAACCGCAGCCTGCCCGCAGACTTTGATTTTAAAATAACGCAGACCATAGGCGCGGATGGATTCGTCCAGAGCGTATGGCAACCCATCGTTTAAAGGCTCGGCATCAGCCGCACGCAATGGATCCGCAAGGCCGACAGTGTGCCTCACGGCCAGCCGGGAAAGCGGCTGCGGAGCCAGCACCCGATCCACTGTAACGCCCGCCAGTTCCGGATGAATCTGTCCCAGGTTGATCTCAAGATCCCCGGACATCATCAGGGTGTGAAGCGTGGTTTGATTTGCCTTGCACAGGCCATCGAGCACCGCGCGCTCCATCAGGCTCACACCCAGATTTGCCAGCAGCGGCGGTTGGGAGCGGAGGGCAGCCCAGCGAGCCTGTTCATCGTAAAGCGCACGCCACCATTCAAAATAATGCGTCGGCCTTTGGGCGGCATTTTCGGCAATGCGCGAGGCATTTTGAATCACCGCCAGCATCTCGGCGAGGTCCTGCTCAAACAGGGTGTCCAGATTCTTGGTGAACCATTTCGGCGGCAACCCCTCGCTGGCGATGCCGCGAATGGGCCGGCCATCCACCAGCAAATCCACACTGACAAACAGGTGCGGAAGCGACGTCATGCTGGCGATTCCATATTTAAAAGGGAACCGGGTCTGCATCGGCAGCACGTGAAAATGAGTGTCCTGAAGAGTGAATGTCATGGGGCGCGGAAGCCTTCGGCCTGCAAAACCAACTCTGCAAGGATGTGCGCATCGGTTGCACTCGCCGGAGGACGCGCTAAATAACCAGCCCTCCATGCCTGCCCCAGCCAACCGAATCGACGCCCATTTTGCCCAACTCCGTGCCGACGGAAAGCGTGCCTTCGTGGCCTATGTCTGCGCGGGCGACCCGACACTGGACGCCACCATCGACATCGTGCTTGCCCTGGAACGTGCCGGTGTGGACATCGTGGAACTGGGTGTCCCCTTCTCCGATCCGCTGGCTGACGGCGTGGTCAACCAGTTGGCAGCCGATCGCGCGCTCAAGGCCGGGGCATCCATGCCGAAGGTGCTGGAAATGGTTCGCCAGCTGCGTGTGAAATCGCAAATCCCCCTGGTTTTCTTCACCTACCTGAACCCCGTCTACACTTATGGTTACGAGCGGTTTCACCACGACGCAGCAGCAGCCGGGGTGGACGGCGTGCTCGTGCTCGATTTGCCTCCGGATGAGGTCGCGCAGAATTCCGAGCTGAAACCCACGCCGGAACTGCGCCACATCCAGCTCATCGCCCCGACCTCGCCGCCTGAACGCATCGCCAGCATTGCCAAATGCGCCGAGGGGTTTGTTTATTATGTCTCGCGACTCGGTGTCACCGGAGCACAGGTGGAAGTCGCCAGCGGCATCGCCGAGCAGGTGGCCGTGATCAAAGCCGCCACCAGCGTGCCGGTCTGTGTCGGCTTCGGCGTCTCGAATCCCGAGCAGGCCGCCACCGTCGCCAGCAAGGCCGATGGCGTCGTCGTCGGCAGTGCCATCGTGAAGCTCATTGAGAAGAACGGAACCTCTCCTGATCTCGCCGCCCGAATCGAAGCCTTTGTGAAGCCGCTCGTCGCAGCGGTGAAGGCACTCTGAATCATTCATTATCCCATGACCCTCTCATTCACCAAAATGAACGGCGCCGGCAATGACTTCGTCATGCTGGACAACCGCGATCTCTCACTCTCACTGACCAGGGATCAGATTGAAAAACTCTGTGACCGTCACCGCGGCATCGGCGCGGACGGTTTGCTCTGTGTCGAGCCAGCAACGAACGGTGGCGACTTCAAGATGCGCTATTACAACGCCGATGGCGGCGAGGCTGAAATGTGCGGCAATGGCGCGCGCTGCTTTGGCCGTTTCGTCAATCATCTGCACCATGACTCGCTGAAACAGATTCACTTTGAAACACTTGCCGGGATGATCTCCGCCGAATTCGAAGGCGACCGGGTCCGCATCAACATGAGTGCCCCGCACAGCCTGAAGCTCGATCAAAGCCTGCCCGTATCGGCTGAAACACTGACCGTTCACAGCGTGAACACCGGCGTGCCGCATGCCGTCGTGTTTGTCGATGATCTGGAAAGCGTCCCGGTTCGCGAATGGGGTGCCGGTCTGCGCTACCACGAGGCCTTCAAGCCCAAAGGCACCAACGCCAACTTCGCCAAAGTGCTCGCCCCGGACAGTATCTCCATCCGCACCTATGAGCGCGGCGTTGAGGACGAAACTCTCGCCTGCGGCACCGGCATGGTTGCCTGCGCACTGATCCATCATGAGCTCACGGGCGTCCCCAGCCCAATCTCCGTGCTCGTCAAAGGTGGAGACACCCTCCGTATCGGCTTCACCGAAACCGCTCCCCATGAATACACCAACGTGACGTTGTTTGGCCCGGCTGATTTCGTGTTCCAGGGAACGGTTTCCATTTGATTTGTCATGCCTGAGATCAGTCGCTTTCTTGGGATCACCATTCGCATGCATTATCGTGATCATGCGCCACCTCGCTTTCATGCCCATTACGGTGACTACGAGGTGACGATCGAGATCGAGTCGGGAGTTGTAACCGGACGCTTTCCAAAACGGGCTCTATCGGCTGTTCTAGAATGGCATGAATTAAACCGTCCAGCTTTGCTTCTCGACTGGCGCAAAGCCGAACATCGTGAGACTTTGGACGCCATTCCACCTTTGGAATAGCCATGAAATTTCTGCATCTCCTCCAAGCTCAATACATCAGTGGCCACCGGCTGAATGTAATCTTTGATGATGGGACCAGCGGCATCATTGATCTTTCTGCGGAACTGGAAGGCCCCGTCTTTGAGCCGCTTCGAGACATCAACTTCTTCCGGCAATTCTCGCTGAACGGCGCAACTATCGAATGGCCAAACGGCGCAGATTTTGCACCGGAATACTTGCACTCCCTTCTGAACGCGGCATCCCGTTCGCTCGCCTCGGCCTAATCTTCCACCACTCGCCTCTTATGTTCGCAGGAACCCACACCGCCATCGTCACCCCTTTTCTCAACGGTCAGCTTGATGAGGAGGCACTCAACAAGCTGGTCGATTTCCAGTTCGCCAATGGCGTGTCCGGAGTGGTGCCATGCGGCACGACGGGTGAGTCACCGACGCTCGATCATGATGAGCACAAGCATGTGGTGCAGCTCACGGCCCAGTTTGCCAAAGGGCGCGGCATTGTCATGGCGGGCACAGGCTCCAACAGCACACGCGAGGCCATCGAACTCACCCAGGAGGCTGAATCGGCAGGAGCGACAGCGTCGCTGCAAGTCGCTCCCTATTACAACAAGCCCACAGCCGAGGGCCTGTTCCAGCATTTCAAAGCGATCGCCGACAACACCAAGCTGCCGATCATGCTCTACAGCATCCCCGGACGCTGCGGCATTGAGATCGGTCTCGATGTGCTCGTGCGGCTCGCCGAGTCCTGCCCGAACATCCGTGCGATCAAGGAAGCCGGGGGCAATCCTGAACGCGTCAGCCAGATGAAACAGATCCTGCCTGCCGATTTTGAGATCCTCTCCGGCGACGACGGCCTGACGCTGCCATTCATGTCCGTCGGCGGTGTCGGCATTGTCAGCGTCGCATCGAACCTGATACCAAGACAGATCAGCGACATGGTGCAGCTCGCTCTAAAGGGCGACTACTCCGGAGCTCTGAAAATCCATACGCAGTATTACCCGCTCTTCGCCGCCTTCCTGAAGCTCTCGACCAACCCCATCCCGATCAAGACCGCGATGGCGATGGCCGGTCACTGCAGCAACGAACTGCGCCTGCCGCTCACGCCCATGGATCAAGCCAAGAACGAGGAGCTGAGGGCGACTCTGGTGAAGCTGGGTCTGATCTGATTTACCGCCCCGCGAAGTTGAGCATTGCCTTTGCAGAGGACGCTTGATAAGAAGCAGCCTTTCTTATGCAACAATGGCACTACGCACTCAACGGACAGCAACAGGGTCCGGTTTCTTCTGAAGATATCCGTCGGCTCCAGGCCGCAGGTGTTCTAAACACGCTGAGTCTTGTTTGGTGCCCAGAGCTGACTGAATGGACAGCCCTGGGCTCCATCTCCCCGGACATGCTGCCTTCAAGTGACTCCGTTTCGCCGACCGTATCACTCTACGCCGAGCCTGAGCGCGAACACCGCATCGAGTTTCACGGCAAGGCGGGCGAGTTCTTTCGCATCTGGATCGTCAATGTCGTGCTCACCGTGCTCACCCTTGGCATCTATGCCGCCTGGGCCAAAGTACGCACCCGCCGCTATTTTTACGGCAACACGTTGCTCGATGGGAAACCCTTTGATTTCACCGGCAACCCCATCGCCATCCTCAAAGGCAATCTGATCTTTGGCGGGCTCTTCGTGCTCTACACGGTCTCAGGCGCGCTCTTCCCGCCCCTCGCGCTTCTCGTGCTCCTGCTGATCCTGATCATCATGCCCTGGCTGGTTCAAAAAGCATTGCGATTCCGCGCGCACAACACGGTGCACCGCAACGTTCGGTTCAATTTCCGCGGCACCGCGGGCGAGGCCTATGGCATCTTTCTCGGGCTGGCCTTTCTCATTCCATTCACGCTCGGCTTCATCGTGCCTTACATGCAGTTCCGCCAAAAGAAATACATCTTGGGCAACATGGGCTGGGGCAGTGCCGCAGCTGACATGAAGGGCGGTCCCGGCTTCTTTTACAAGACTTTCTTTAAATCGATCGGCCTTGTTATCCTTGTGGCCGTTCTCGCAAGCATCGTCATCCCGACCATCGCGGTGATTCAGGCAAAGAAGGGCGGGAAGGAAACATCCGAGTCATCCGCAGTGGTGAAACCCGACGCTCCAAATCTCCCGGCTGATGCGACCAAGACTCCCAAGCAGGGTCAGTTTGAAAAGGAGTTCAACAAGGCTTTTGACGCTCAAATCGCCGCCAATCCCAATCTCACTGAGAAGCAGCGTGAAGACCTGAAGAAGTCCAAAGAGCAGGTGGCTAAAATGTCCAGGAACATGGTCTGGATCATCCTGCCCATCTATCTTCTCACCTTTCTGCTCGCCATCTATTATTACGTGCGCACTAACAACTATTGCATCAATACCACCCAATGGGGCCAGCTCGGGCATCTGGAGTCCAGGGTGCGGGTGCGTGATCTGCTCTGGCTGTTCATCACCAATGGTCTGGCGGTGCTCTTCTCTTTCGGATTGCTCATCCCATGGGTGAAGATCCGCATGGCGCGCTACACAGCCTCACACACCTCCCTCCTGGCCACCGGCAGCCTTGATGCTGTCGCGCAGTCGCTTGGCGGCGGCGAGTCGGCGATGGGTGATGCAGGCGCTGACATCTTTGATTTCGACATCGGTTTCTGATCCCCCAGCCCGCGTGACCCTCTCCGGCACCTATTACGACGCCTCCTCCTCGCGTGCCTTTGATGTTTTGATGCATCTGGAGGCGGACGGCACCCTGCGCGTTGAGTCGGCAGACATCAGCAGGGTGACTCAGATGAGCGAGTGCACCCTTTCAGATCCACTGGGCCGGATGGCGCGTCACTTCACACTTCCGGATGGCGCGCGTTTGGAAATCACGGATGTGGATTCACTTGCGAACTGGGAGCGTGGACAGGGTCGCAGTTCCGGAATGCATCTGGTGCACCTCATGGAGACACGCTGGCGCTGGGTCAGCGCGGCGGCCATATTCCTGCTTGGATTCATGGCCGCCGGTTACATCTGGGGTCTGCCAATCGCTGCGAAACACGTCGCCCTGCGCCTGCCGCCAAAGATCGCCACGATCACCACGGACCAGGCGCGGTATCTCTTCACCAAGATGCTGGATCTCA
>CAJCCF010000305.1 GCA_903960845.1 uncultured Verrucomicrobiota bacterium
CCGATGCAGGAACCCCACCTGCGGGTCCAGCCCCACCGTCTCGCAGGCACTGCGGCAGTCATGCGCCAGCATCGCATAGAGAAAGGACAGCAGCGCATTCACCGGGTCCGCCGGTGGTCGCTTGTTCCTCCCCGTGAAAGTGAAAGCCGTGTTGGTGATCAGATGCGGAAAGACCTCGAAGTAGCGCTTTGCTGCATCGCCTTCAATGCCGCGCAGCGTGTCCAGATTGTCGGCACGGCTCGTCACCTGCGCGTTGTAAGCCAGCTCAATGCACGTCGCCGTCAGCAGCTTCGTGCGCTCCTCGCCGCCATGATCCCGCACCGCACGCAGCAGCACCGTGCGCTGGTTGGCGATCTTCGCCGCGATCATGTATCGCGCGATGGCCACACTGCCTGCCTCATCATCCGCCCGCCGATACTGCTCCCGCCGCAGCAGCACATTCCCGCTGGTGAAGCCGCGCACCGCCGCCTGAAATTTCCCGTAGGGCGTGCAAAACGAAAGCGTCACCCCGGCCTCCGCGCAGGCCGCCATCAGCGGTGCGCTGCACGAGATGTCCCAGCCAAGCGCCACGATGCTATCCAGGTTGTGCAGCGGCACCCGGATCTTCGTTTCCTTGTCCACGCGGACGATCACGGCCTCCCCGTCCTTGCCCAGCCAGGCCCCGTCGAGGGTTACGAAGAGTGTGTTGAGATGTTTTTTCATGGGGCCAGTTAGGTGGGGAGCGTTGTCCTCAACGCGCCGGTTCGGTGACGGCGGCTTGGGGACAAGCCGCCCTACCTTCAGCCGCCAGCCCCTCCATCTGCCGCTGGAACCAAGCCCCTGCGCCCTTTTGAAAGCGCATGGCCTGCGGCATGCACAGCTCGATCAGAGAACAGGCATCACACTTCCGTTCCTCATAGACTGCCGGTGGCGTCGCCCGGCTGGCGATCAGTTCATGCAAGCGCTGCGCTGTCTCCAGCGTCAGCGCCCGCAGCTCCGCATCAAAGATCACATCCATCCGCCGCCGCGTCTGGCCGTAGAAGAGACGGCCCTCGGGGATGGTCGCTCCCAGCATCTCCTCCAGGCACAGCGCTTGCGCACAGAGCTGCACCTCATCCGCCCGGTGTGCTTTGGGCTTTCCACGCTTGTATTCAACAGGCAGCACGGAGCCATCGGCAGCAAACTCCACCACATCGCACTGTCCCGACAGGCCCAGCGCCTCCGACTTCACATCCAGCCCGCGCACGATGCGCACCCCAGCCTTCAGCTCATCCGGCCCGTCATGCGCCTTCTCATGCATCACATTCCCCTCGGCGGTGAACCGATTCTCCGCCCACACTTGCTCCACATGGATGAGCGCACACTGGCGATCACAGTAGAGCAGGTGTTGCAGGGCGGATATGGGGAGGAGGTCCATCGCCAAAGCTTAGAGCAGCTCGATGATCTCCACGCCAGCTGGCGGCTGGGCGATGGTCACTTCGTAGTCCGAGAAGCTGCGGGCCACTTCCACGCCGTCCTTCCGCTTCACGGAGACAAGGTCGAAAAGCTTGTTCGCAGGAGCATTGCCGAGGGCGGAGTCATGTTTGAAGACAATGATCTTCTGAGCCCCCATCAGGCCACGGGCGGCGCTGCGGTCATGCTCAAACATGTTCTTCAAGGCATCCCAGAACAGCGTGAGGTCTTCATCACCAAAACCCGTTTGTTTGGCTAGGAAGGGATTGATGAAGCCATGGGCTTGGTAGAGGCCATAGGGGACGGTGAACTTGCGGCCCATGGTGCGGTTATCGCCGGATTGCTTCTCAGCCTCCTTCTCTGTCGTCACAGCACAGCGAGTGACGGCGTGTTCAGATGTGACGACAGGATCAATGCTACGGCCAAAAGCAAACTGGATCGGACCGCGCACTTGACCGCAGTTGATCTCGGTCGTCATCACGGCCCCAAAGGTGCGGATGTCGTAGAAGTTCTTGCACATCCATTCGCGGGTCTGGTCACGCTCCTCCTGTTTGGCTTTCTTCGGGTCAAGGTTTAGGCTCTTGTAGGCACGGAGGTGCTGGTTGTTGAGGATAGCTTTCTCTCGCACATAGACATCGAAGCCCTGGCCGTCTCCAGTAGCGTCGTTGTCCTGCGCGTCAGCCTTCACCATCTGGATAAAGTTCCTCACCTTGCGCTTGAGGCACACGTCAGTGACGAGACCGTGGCCGGTTTCGGGATCAATGCGGGGCAAATTTCCGGCATCGGGATC
>CAJCCF010000306.1 GCA_903960845.1 uncultured Verrucomicrobiota bacterium
AAGTCATTCATGTGAGGCGGATTCCGCGCAGTCCTCTGGGCAAAGTGAGCGCAGAGGCTCTCCGCGCACTTATCGCCCAGACTGCAACCCCTGCTGCGCGACAGACTCCATCCCCGCCGGCCCTGGCTGCACCTGTCCAATGAGTAAATTAATTGCCAATTTCTTTAATTTCCCGACCTGCGGGAAATGTGTGTGCCGCCGAACTTTGCTCTTGTCCGAACTCTTGCTCGTAAGCAAACTTAGAACCCCGCAACCACCGTGCCATCCATGAAAGTCAGTCTCTGCTCCTACCTAGCGTTTTCCATTGTTCTGAATCTGCCTGTCATCTCTCTGGCTGAGATGCGGAAGTGGACGAACAAAGCCGGAGTCGCCATTGATGCCGAGATGACGGCCGTGGATATCTCAGCGCGCACCATCACCATCAAGAAGGCAGATGGGAAAGAGTTCACGATCCCGATCGATGCACTTAGCGATGCTGACAAAGCCTTTGCTGCGGCTGAATGGAAAAAGATGCAATCCATGCCTGCGGCAACTCCGGCCACACCGCCCGCTCCCGGTGCTCCTGCCCCAGCAGCACCTGGTGCCCCCCCTGCAACTCCAGCCCCTGCTGCACCTGCTGCACCGGCAGTCGCATCGAAACCTGCGCCACCCAGGCCGACGATTGCCATTGTTCCTGTGAAGGGATTCAAGGAACCGAACAGTGCCGATTACATTCGCACCGTTTTAAAAACGCGCCCCCGCCTTATTCACGCTGCCGCTGGTTGGGCGGCGCTCAAGGGCATGGTTGCCGCAGATCCGCTTGCAGCCAAGATATTGGCCAATCTCAAGGCCGGCGGTGAGAAAGTGCTGGAGGCTCCTGAGCTCACGCGCATTTTTGGCGAGCAAACCGGCACGGTCACTCCGGGTTCCAAGGCAATGTTCCGTATGGCAACACTTGGTGCGCTTCATTTTATCGATGGTGACCCGCGATGGAGAGAGCGCGGTATTCGCGAAATGGTGGCCATCACCGATCCGGCGACTTTTCAGAACTGGTATGTCGATGAGCCAATGGTGACGGCTGACTTCCTCATCGCTGCCTCACTCGGCTATGATTACTTCAAAGACGGCATGACTGCGAAACAGGTCACGGAGTCCCGAACCTACATGGTTGAAAAAGGCATCGGAGCGCTGGCTGCACGTTTGAAAGGCGACCCCATTCCTGAGAGCGCCAAAGGCAAAGCGGCGGGTTCGGCTGACACCAAAACCAAGGCGCCAGCCAAAGGAGCGCCGAAGAAGCAGGAAGAAGAGGAGCCTAATGCTGAGCATATGGCCGCAGCCTCGGCATTGCTCATCGCAGCCATCTGCCTGTCTGATGATGATGTGAGTGCCGCCCGTCAGGCTGTGGACGCTGCCGGCAAGGTTTTTGGCAAAGGCATGCAGCTTTTTGCTCCTGCCGGTATTTGGCCGGAGGGGATGGAAGCTGGCGAACAAGTGCTCGATTACGCCATCATGGTCATGCAGACACTGAAGGCGAATGCGAACACCGACTTCGGTTTCAGCCTGCTTGAAGGACTGCCGCAGGCTGGACTGGCACGCATCCACCTTGTCGGACCGACTGGTCAACTCTTCAATTACGGCGATACTGCTGGTGCCGCACTTACCCGCCCATGGGTTTCCACCTGGCTAGCTGGAGTGCATGGAAACATGGGAGCAAAGGCACTAACCGCTGGCAGCGCACCGGGACCTGATACGGCCCTTTTTAACCTTGCGGGTCACCTCATGTATTACAATGCACACGCGGCTGGCGATGGCATAGCGGAGAGCATGGATTACGGCATTCCCGGCGGGCAGATGGCGACCATGCGTTCAGCCTGGGACAACTCAGCCTACTACGTGGCTGTCAAAGGTGGTGACAATGGCATCCGCACCTCACAATTGGATCTAGGCACGTTCGTGCTTGATGCTGCTGGCAAGCGCTGGGCCATTGAACTCGGTGGTGAGTCTGACCGCGCGCCTGGTTTTGACCCTAAGGCACCTGATCGCACCAAGCGCTACAACCTTTACGTCGAGGGAACTCCAGGCCAGAACACACTGGAGATTGGCCAGAAATCTGACGCCAAACCCGAGGTCACCAAAAAAGGTGCACCACCACCTGCACCTGTTGTGTCGACGAATCAGGGATTGGATTCCACCGCCACCATTGTTTTTGCTCAAAGCACCCCTGAAGTCGGCATGGCCGCAGTGGACCTCGGCAAGGCTTATTCCAGAGTTGCGAAGGACGCCTTGCGTGGCGTGATGATGGTGCGCGGAGCCAAACCCTACCTCGTGATTCAGGACGATCTCGCCATCAAAAACAGCACCGATGTCACCTGGAAAATGCACACGCGTGCAGAAGTGACCGTGGATGGAAAAAACGCCACGCTTACCGACGCCAAGCAGACGCTTCACGCGACCATCCTTTCTCCTGCCGACGCCACTTTTTCGACTGAAGATGCCCCCGAGCCAGCGAGCGAACAGATGAAAAATCTGAAAGGTATCAGGGTTCTCAAAGTGGCGCTCCCGGAGATCAAGGGGCAGAAGACCATCTCAATCGCATTTGCGATCAGTGAACCGCCACCTGCTCACGTCGTGAAGCCAATCAGCGAGTGGCCGGCTAAGAAAAGGTAATGCGCAGACAAGAGCCACCGCCCACCGGCGTAGGTTTCGGATGGAAACTCCTTTTGTCCTTCTTGGGCTTCTGATTGCCTCGTCTGTCGTAGCTCAACTCCCCGGCACGAAACCGCTGGAACCAACTCCCGATTTCTCCGCCGCGATGGTCGCGGGCATCGACAAGTTTGCCCTCCGCCTCATCGAGCAATCGAAGACCACACGTAAACCAACACGGGACGGGTTGAAGGCAATTCTTGGCATGGTGGATGAACGTCTTCCAATCAAGGCGCTCGAACTTGTGGGCAATACTGACTCGCCTGCGTTGCTCACTGAGACGGAAACTGCCCGGCTTTTCCGTGTGCGCTGGCCTGTTTTTGATGGTGTTCACGGCGAGGGCATCCTGATACAACCAAAGGAAAAAGCCATTGCCCGGGTGATTTACATTCCTGACGCCGACACAGTCCCGGAGAAGCTCGCCAATGATGCCATGCTTGCCTACAGCGGCTGCGAGATCGTGATTCCGGCACTCATCAGCCGTGACAGTGATTTCAGCACGAATGACAAATTTGGCGTGAAGACGAACATCCCGCATCGGGAGTGGATCTATCGTCAGTCATTTGAGTTGGGGCGTCACGTCATCGGTTATGAAGTGCAGAAAATGCTGTCGCTGGTGGATTATTTTGGCACGCAAAAGGATCAACTCCCGTTGCTCGTCGCCGGACTCGGTGAGGGTGGAATGATTGCCATGTATGCAGGGGCCATCGACACGCGGATCAATTCTGTCTATGTCTGGGGTTACTTCTCACCCCGTGAGGGAGTGTGGGCAGAACCGATCTACCGCAACGTATTCGGGTTGCTGCGTGATTTTGGTGATGCGGAGGTGGCTTCACTCATCTCCCCGCGTCATCTGGTGGTGCAACACCTTGGCTTTCCGAATGTTCCTGGTCCCGTGGAAGTGAAGGGGGGGCGCAACATCGCGGCACCGGGTAAAATCAACAAGCCATCACTTCAGGCGGTGAAGGACGAAATTGCCCGGTCTCTCCCGGGTGACTGGATCAAGCTTTGCACCGAAGAACACGGTTTAAAAGAGGTTGTGGCTCACCTGTTGCCCGCGGACGTGGCTGAGAAAATTGTGAAGCGCATCGAGCCGGTTATGCCGCAGAAAAATGAGCAGCATGTGGCGATCGATTCAACACGCCAGCAGCGCCAGGTGCGTGAACTGGAGTCCTTTACGCAACGATTGCTTGTCACCACGGAGCTTGAACGGAATGAACAATTCTGGAAAAAGTTGCCGCTAGACTCGGTGGATCAATTTGAAAAGCACACTGCCGCTGAACGCGAGCGTTTCTGGAAAGATGTTATCGGTCGCCTGCCTGATCCCAATTTGCCGATGAATGCGCACAGCCGCCTCGTGCGCGAGACAGACAAGGTTACCATTTATGAGATCACGCTCGATGTCTGGCAGAGTGTCTTTGCCTGGGGTTGGCTGTGTTTGCCAAAGGATCTCAAACCGGGCGACAAGCGGCCTGTTGTCGTCTGCCAGCATGGATTGGAGGGCCTGCCTGAGGATGTCGTGAATGATGACCCGGCATCCAAAGCTTTTGCGCCCTACAAAGCCTTTGCCCTGCGGCTTGCGGAACAGGGTTTTGTCACCTTTGCGCCGCACAATCCCTACCGTGGCAAAGATGCCTTTCGCGCCTTGCAGCGGAAACTTAATCCGCTCGGACTCACGCTCTACAGTGTCATCAACGGCCAGCATCAGCGCATTCTTGAGTGGCTTAAGGCGCAGCCCTTCACTCAACCCGGCAAGATTGCCTTTTACGGCCTCAGCTATGGCGGGAAATCGGCCATGCGAACCCCGGCGGTGCTTACGGATTATTGCCTGAGCATTTGCAGCGGAGACTTTAACGAATGGGTCCGCAAGTGCGTGAGCACCGATATGCCCATGAGCTATGTGGCCACTGGCGAATACGAAATTTGGGAATGGAACATGGGCCGCACCTTCAACTATGCCGAAATGGCCGCCCTAATCGCTCCACGTCCCTTCATGGTCGAGCGCGGCCACAATGATGGCGTGGGCAGTGACGAGTGGGTGAACTACGAATTTGCCAAAGTCCGTCGCCTCTACAACAAGCTCAAGATTGGTGAACGCGCCGCCATCGAACACTTTGATGGCCCGCACACCATCAATGGTGTTGGCACATTCGAGTTCTTGAAGCTGAATCTAGGCTTGCACTGAGTCCCAGAAGGTTAAAGGTCCCATTGTTTGAAGAAAGACTTGTTTCTCAGGCGGGAGAATGGTTTGCTAACCACTCCGTACTCACACCGCCAATGCATCACCGATGGAGAACGCCACCGAATCACCCCCACTACCTAGCAGCAGCACCGCTGAAGATCGGGTTCTTGTGGAGCGCGCCCAAGCCGGGGATACGAGGGCATTTGATGAATTAGTCCGCAAGTACACGACAAAACTTTATGGATTGGTCTACAACATGACGTCTAACCGGGAGGATACGGCGGACCTGTTGCAGGAGATTTTTGCGAAAGCTTATCGGTCAGTGAAGCGCTTTCAGGGTAAATCATCCTTCTACACTTGGATTTATTCCATTTCGGTGAACATGACCCTGAATTTCCTGAAAAAACGGGGGCGCTACGCCAAGATAAGTTTGGATGACGTGGACAATGGCATCCAGAACGACCCGGAATTTATCAAAATCACCACAGCCCAGCGGGATACGGTCCGGGAGGTGAATATTCATGAGCTGCAAAAAAGATTGAACGATGCCATGGCCAAACTGTCTGATGACCACCGCGCAGTGGTCACACTGTACGATATCCAAGGCCATCAGCACAACGAGATCAGTAAAATGCTCGGAGTGTCAGAAGGCACGATCAGATCACGTTTATTCTACGCACACCGCCTCCTCCAGACTTACCTCGAAGATCTAGTGAAATAACCTTTTGACGCAGAAATCCAAGTTCAAGTCACACCCAACTCCAAAAGCCATGAGTGAATTCGAAGACATCCAGCGCCTGATTCGACTGAAGCGGTATGAGACTCCAGGTGAAGATTTTGTTGAGGATTTTGTGACCCAATTTCACCAGCGCCAGCGTTCCGAGATGCTGCGCCAATCAGCGCGTGGCCTGCTGTGGGAACGGTTGGCAACTTATTTTGAGGATCTTGTTTCCCCCAAATGGGCCACGGCTGGTGGCGCTGCCTGTGTGGCTGCGGTTGCCATGTGGGGGAGCTTGAGTGTGATGGACGGTGCGTCAAATCAGGGTCAAGTGGCTTTGGTCAGTGCGGATTCAGTCTCCATGCCTGCCCAGGTGGCTCTCGCTGTTGACAGTCAGTTGATCCGGGAAGCTGAGCAAGGCCGGCAACTTGAGATCGAAGGCATCCTGCTGAGCCGTCATTTCGAAAGTGAAGGTGGATCGCTGCCAGGTGAGACAACGGTGGTCAGTGTCTCCGGGGCTTCTGTGCCAGTCTCAGCCGAACTCCTTCCAGTGTCGTTTTCAGGTTTCAACCGCTAATCCTGCCGATTACAGAGAAGTCCAGATCACCCATTCCAAGATCAACACCTGCGCGCATGGCATCCGCTGTGCAATCAAGCGCAGGTGTTTTGATGTCCGCCTGTCTGGCCAGCGAGCGCGCAAACTCGGCATCTTTCAGCATGTTTTGCAGAGAGAAATGAGGCTCGAAATCACCGTTCATGATGGCGGGTAATTTCATGCCAATGAGAGTGCTATGATTGGCATTCGCCTCCAGTGCAGCTTTGAGCAAATCAAGTGAGATTCCCTGGCTTTGAGTGATGGCTGCGGCCTCGGCCAGTGCTTTCACTGTGATGGAACTCACCAGGTTGGTGACGATCTTTAGAACCATGGCTTCACCAATCCCGTCGAGCGGCAGTATTTTTTGAGAACTGAGTTCCAGAATCGGGCGGACACGCTCCAGGGTTTGAGAAGATCCTCCGATGTAATAGACAAGCTTGCCATTTTGAGCAGCCATCTTGCTTCCGGTAAAAGGGGCATCAAGGAAGGCCGACTGGGCGCTCGCGCAGATGGCGGCGGCCTCCAGCGTGGCGGACTTGCTCACGGTGGAGTGATTCATCACGACGTGATCGCTCGTGAGCGCAGGTTGCATATCGCGTACAGCGGAGAGCAGCGCGGCATCGTCCCGCACGAATATTTGAATGATACGAGAGGATTCGGCCACTGCACGCGGAGTGGTTTTGAAATTTTCGACGTCCCGCGCCGAGCGACTCCAAACGAAGACTTGATGGCCTGCTTCGCGCAGGCGCTCTGCGACGCGGCTGCCGATAATACCAAGACCGAGAAGGCCGACGCTGATTTTAGGTGTGCTCATGCCGATGTGTTGCCGCCGGATGTGGCGTCTGGCAAGCTGACTGTGCTTTCCTTTGCACGCGCGCAGCTTCCGCCTATGGGTCGTCAGCTCGTTTTTCCTCATGTCACCCTTTCGTACTCTCTTCGATCAGTTGAAGTCAGAAATGCAAAAAGCCATTGTTGGCTATGATCATCTTTTGACGGATGTGTTGGTGGCGATTTTTTCCGGGGGACACGTGCTGTTGGAAGGTGTGCCTGGATTGGGCAAAACTTTCCTGGTTCGCACCTTGTCTCAGGTGATCGGTTTGGAACCCGGACGTGTGCAATGCACGCCGGATTTGATGCCGGCTGACATTCTTGGCACTCACATTGTGAACGAAAACGAGCATGGCCGGCGCATGATGTTTTTTGAGAAGGGGCCGGTTTTTAAAAACCTGCTGCTCGTCGATGAGATCAATCGCGCGACGCCGAAAACTCAAGCGGCGCTGCTCGAAGTGATGCAGGAGCGCGCGGTGACAACCGGCGGTGAGCGCCATGTTTTGCCGGAACCGTTTTTTGTGCTCGCGACTCAGAATCCGATGGAGATGGAGGGGACCTACCCTCTGCCTGAGGCGCAGCTTGACCGCTTCATGTTCAAGATCCGCGTGCCATTCCCGGATTTGGAATCGCTGGTGGAGATCAGTCGCCGCACCACGGGTTTCACTGAGCCGAAGCTGGAGCCGATCTGTAACGGCACCGATATTATTTACCTTCAGCATGAATTGGCACAGATGCCGGTGGCCGATCCAGTGGCGCACTATGCGAGCCGACTTGTCCTGGCCACGCATCCTGAGCAACCCGGAGTTCTGCCTGAGGTGAAAAGGTTTGTCGCTTATGGCAGCAGCCCGCGCGGACTTCAAAGTCTGATCCGCGGGGCGCGCGTATGGGCGGCATTGGAAGGGGCTACAGCTGTTTCCACCGATGATATCCGCGCCATCGCTCACGTGGCTTTGCGGCACCGCATTATCCTGAACTTCGAAGGTGAGGCGCAGCAGGTGAAGGTGGATGACCTGATCACCAAGCTTCTGGATCAGGTTAAAACACCAGCGATGGAAGCCTCCTGATATTTGATGCTGCGCAAGTGGGTGTCCACCCGCTTCAGGTGCCCTGATGAGGGGCGGCGAAGCTGCTGAGGATCCAAGGCTGTCCTATCCCGGCGGTAGTTGGATCGGCAGAGTTCCCGTGCTTGGAGCCTGCTGGGACTCATGGATTGAAAAACGCCTGATCTCGCTGTTCTGATTGGTTTGTACAATCTCTCCCGTCTCGACATTCAGTGAAGTCAGCCAGCCCTGGCCATACACCCAGGTATCGAGACAAATCGCAAACGGCTTCACCTTTGGATAGCCTGATTTCTGAGCGGTGTGTCCGCAGATGATTTGCTTGCCGGAAACGTGAGGAAAAGCATCCTCAAAACGAGTCCAAAAAAGCCAGTCGTCACTCTGATCGCTGAGCGAATAGACCGAGTTCGCGTTGGCATGCACATAGAGATGCGTTTCGTCCTCATAATAGCGCAGGCACCGTTCAGAGAGGAATTCGACATGCGCCTGTGTGACATTCTCCCAGGACAGGGTGGCATGATCCGGAGCATAGGAGAGGATGGTTTCCTTGCCTCCGACACGCAGCCAGCCCTCTGGGTCTATTCGGCGGGCCATGGCGTCCAGAAACAGGATTTCATGATTGCCGAGAATGGGTTTGAGCTGCGTCTGCGACTCCAGGGAAATAAGTGTGTCGAGCACGTTTTTGGAGTCCGGCCCCCGGTCCACATAATCACCAAGCGTGATGAGCACGTCTTCACGACCCGGGCACACCGCTTCCAGCAACGTGTGCAGAGCAGTGGCGCAGCCGTGGATGTCACCTATCACCAAGGTTCGCATCCCGCATTCTTGCCTGCTTAGGTGCCTATGTGCAAGAGCGACGCAATCAAAGCATGACTTTTCTCGAAACGCTCTATTCTCCGCTTCCTCATGAATCTCCTCCAGTCGCTCGACTACTCTGTGCTTCAACAGTGCATGCACTGCGGCATGTGCCTGCCCACCTGCCCGACCTATGTGGAGACCAAGCGCGAGCGCAACAGCCCCCGTGGTCGCATCTCTCTCATGCGCAGCGTTGCCGACGGAGAACTGGCCGTCACGAAGGCATTCTCAGAAGAAATGTATTACTGCCTCGGTTGCCTCGCCTGTCAGACCGCCTGTCCGGCCGGGGTGAATTACGCGGAACTTTTTGAAACCGCGCGCGCCGAAGTGGAGCGTAGTGGTGTGGTCAGGGCCCCGGAGCGGGATTTCTGGCGCTGGTTCACCCTCACGGTGCTCTTCATGCACCCGCGTCTGCTGCGGTTGATGGGCTGGGGGCTCCGTCTTTGGCAGAAAACGGGTCTCGACCTGCTGCTGCGGCGACTGAATTTTTTCGGCCTTCTGCCAAAGCACCTGCGTGAACTGGAGCCGCAGACTCCGCGCGTGGCGGATGCCTTTTCAGATGCTTTGATTGCGCCGGTGGAGTCGCCAAGTGAGCCTTCCCGCTATCGGGTTGGGTTGCTGACTGGTTGCGTGCAGGATCTTGCTTTCTCTGACATCAATCGAGATACGGTAGATGTGCTCCTGGCGAATGGTTGTGAGGTTGTTACACCGCGTGCCCAGCACTGCTGCGGCTCATTGCACGCCCATAATGGCGCTGTCGAACTGGCCCGCGAACTCGCTCGTCGGCAGATTGACAGCTTTGATCTCGATCATCTGGATGCCATCATCACCAATGCTGGCGGCTGTGGCGCGCATCTGAAGCAGTATGGGCATCTGCTGCATGATGACCCCTTCTACGTCAAACGCGCCCGGCAGTGGGACAGCAAGGTCAAGGACATCCACCAGTGGCTGGTCCATATCGGCATCCGCAGGCCCGAACACGGGGCGGGTGTCACGGAAGTCACTTACCATGAGAGTTGCCATCTCTGCCACGGCCAAAAAGTCACCTCCCAGCCGCGTCAGGTCTTGCAGGCCATTCCAGGCCTCGTTTTAAAGGAACTGCCGGAAAGTAACTGGTGCTGCGGCAGTGCCGGTATCTACAACATCACCCAGCCCGAGCAGTCGGCGAAGCTGCTGAAACGTAAAGTGGCCAATATCGAGAGCACGCTGGCCACAGTCGTCGCCACCTCCAATCCCGGGTGTCATCTTCAGCTTGCCAGCGGTTTGCAGGGCAGGGTGGGGGTCACGCAGCCTGTGACGCTGCTGGCGCGCGCCTACCGCAACGAATGAGCGGACTTTTTTGCAGACCCATTGCATTCGGTGGAAATCTGCGCCATGCCCTCGTATTCTCTGGCCTCATGCACTCTCCCGGCATCTCCATCGCCCGTCTTGCCCTGACGGGCTTCATCGGCTCCCTGACTTTAATGGTCAGCTTGGCGCAATCGCCGGATGCCGCCGTACCCCCTAAACCACCGGTGCCACCCAAGCCCGGCGCCGTCACGGCAAGGGCTCCATTGCCGGAAGACCTCATTGGTGATGAACACGTCCGTGAAGAATTCGGCGTGAATCAGTTCACCACGCCCAGTATCCGCAAGCTTTTCGAGATGCTTGATGGGCTCGGTAAGCTTTCCTATGACACTTTGAAGCGCCCGATCAATCGACGTGCATCCTCTGACCGCGTGCTTGTTTCTCTCGGATTTGGCAGCCTGATCGCTGACGGTTTTCTCATCGTGCAATGTGAAAAGGTTGAGGCAATGGAGGACGTTGGCCGCGCCCTCATCAGCTATGCTAAAGCCATCGGGGCTGGCAGTCGAATGAACCGTCACACTCAAAGTTTGTTTGAGCACAGCATCGCCGGTGACTGGAACAAGCTTAGGACTGAACTCGCGCTTACCCAGGCCGATGTCGAGGCTGAGATGGTGCAGCTTCGGGATGTGGACATCGCTCATCTCGTCAGCCTTGGTGGCTGGCTGCGCGCCCTCGAGATCGCCAGTCGCAGTGTAGCCGATTCTTATCTTGAAGAGAAAACCCGCCGCCTCATGCGGATGGACATTGTCGATTATTACACATCCAGCCTCGCCGATCTCAATCCCGAGATTCAAGCCAGTCCAGTGCTGAAATCCCTTCAGACAGGACTCAAGGAGCTGGTGCCGCTCATGGCCGCCCCCGAGGGCAGGGGACTCACTCTCAAGCAGACCGAGGTGCTCGCTGAAAAAGCTTCCGTGCTCGCCCACATCGTGACTGATCCCATGAGGAACTGACAGGTTTTCCCAGCAATCAGCTCTCTTCATCACTCACTCGTTTTCGCTTTTCTTCATGTCTCAACTCTCCCCTGAACAACTCGCTCAAGTCGAACAATGGGCTGCCGATGGTGCCAATCTCAACCAGGTGCAGGACCGCCTGAAAACGGAGTTTGGCATCAGTCTAACCTACCTTGATGCACGTCTTCTCATGGTCGATGTCGGTGTGCGTCTTCAAGAAAAACCACGCGAACCCGAAAAGGTCGCCGTCCCGGCGGAGGCTCCACCCCCGGAAGATGAAAGCTTCGCCGACCCGAGCGAATCTTCACCAGTCAGCAACGTCGTCCTTAGCGCCGATCAGGTCGCCATTCCTGGTGCTCTCATCAGCGGTCAAGTCACCTTCAGCGACGGTCAAACCGCGACATGGTCCCTCAATCAGATGGGCCGTCTCGGTCTTACCGGTGCACCCCAAGGTTACCAGCCTCCAAGGGAGGACATTCCCAATTTCCAGCAGCAACTCGACCTGCTCATGCAGAGGGCCGGTCTCTAACCGGCAGCTCATTTTTTAGTGGTCAGCGCAACTCGCGGTCACGGCCGCTGAGAGTTCCTTATCCAGATGAGTCCAGTCGAGGTCGCCATTTTGGCGGACGCAGGGTGGAAACTCATCCGGGTAATACACATGCCTGAGGCCACAGGCAACGCCGAGGCTGAGGTGGTGCTCGGCAATGGCTTCATCGCTCAGCAGGCAGCGCAGGCACATGTCGGTATGCTGCCATCTGCACTGCAGGTGACAGGGATCTGAGGGGGAGCGCCAGGACATACAATGAACCTTTCCATGCGGGGTTGTTTTGACGGGGGCTGAGTGATGCTGAGCGGGTTTCCTCAAGACGATTGGAGGGACCGTTCCAAGGCGGGAATCAGGAGATCTTTGAAACTGTCCTGATTTGAACAGATCGTTTGTTATCACAAACAGCATCCGCATGGCAATCTTCAAATGCAGGAATTATATCCGGCGGTTAAAATGCTTCGCAAATCTGCGAATTTGCCTGAGGCATCAAAGCAGGGGGCTTCCGGGCTTCCCTTTGTACTGCGTGCTAACCTTTGACTGCAAATTGAATCTGAGTGCGTATGTTCCCACCGTACTTCCACCATGCGACTCCTTGCTTTTCTCTGCCTGACCACCGTATCCGCCTTTGCCCAGAGCGAGGTGGATTTTCTGACAAACATTCGCCAGCTAACCTTTGAAGGCCGCAGGGCTGGCGAGGGTTATTTCAATGCGGATGGAACAAAAATGATCTTCCAGTCCGAGCGCGAGCCGGGGAACCCTTTTTATCAGATATACCTGATGGATCTGGAAACCGGCGATCAGGAGCGCATCTCACCCGGCATGGGCAAGACGACTTGCGCCTGGGTTCATCCCGACGGTAAGCGCGTGCTCTTTGCCAGCACGCACACGGACCCACAATCCAAGGAACTCCAATCCGCTGAATACAAGGATCGCGAGACGAGTCGTGTGCGAAAGTACACGTGGGATTACGATGAGCATTACGACATCTGGCAATACACGATGGCTGACAAATCGCTCAAAAACCTGACCAGCACCCGTGGTTACGATGCTGAGGGCGGTTGGTCGCCGGACGGAAAAAAGCTGGTCTTTGCCAGCAATCGCTCTGCTTATGGCAGGGAACTATCCAAAGAGGACGCCGAGAGGCTGAAAATCGACAAGCAGTATTTCATGGAGATCTACATCGCTGATGCCGATGGCTCGAACGTCAAGCAGCTCACCAATGTGCCCGGCTATGATGGCGGGCCATTTTTCAGCGCGGATGGCCAGCGCATCTGCTGGAGACGCTTCACTCCGAAGGGAGACGTGGCGGAGGTTTGGACAATGAACACGGACGGCAGCGACGCGCGCCCGGTGACAAAACTCGGTGCGATGAGCTGGGCACCCTATTTCCATCCCAGCGGTGACTACCTGATCTTCACCACGAATCTGAACGGCTTTGCCAATTTTGAGCTATACATCGTTGACGCCGCCGGCAAGCACGATCCGGTGCGCGTGACTTCCACCGATGGTTTCGACGGTCTGCCTGTTTTCACTCCTGATGGCAGGAAGCTGGCCTGGACGAGCGGTCGTACGGCCAATGCGCAGAGTCAGATCTTCATGGCGGACTGGGATCATGATCATGCCCGGGCCGCGCTGGGATTGGAGCAAAAAACATCAAAGACAGAAAGTAAAAAGCCGACCCTGACTGCGCCTGATTTTGCACTAACCAAAGGTGAGATTACGCCAGCAGACATGCGTCAACATGTCACCTATCTGGCAAGCGATGAACTGGATGGCCGGCTCACCGGCACGCCAGGCGAGAAGTTGGCGACGCAGTATGTGGCGGATGTTTTCAAAGGCATCGGACTGGAAGCGTACGGTGACGAAGGCTGGTTTGAACCTTTTGAGTTCACTGCGGGCGTGGCATTGGGAAGTGGCAATGCCCTTGTTCTGGAGGGGGCTAAGAAAATGGAGTTCACCGCGGACAAAGAGTGGCGCCCGCTTTCATTTTCCCAACTCGGCGACGTGGCGGCGAGCAGCATCGTTTTTGCCGGATATGGTATTGAGACCCCGGACGAGGCTACCGACAAAGATGGCAAGAAACTTGATCCATACAGCAGTTACGCGCATCTCGAAGTGAAGGATAAATGGGTGCTGGTGCTTCGCTATTTGCCCGAGGGCATGAATCAGGATCGGCGCAACGAACTGACACGCTATGCCAGCCTGCGTCACAAGGCGCTTGTGGCCCGGCAGAAAGGCGCGCGCGGCTTGATCATCGCCAGCGGTCCAAACAGCAAGGTTGTTGAGCAGCTTGTGCCGATGGCTTTTGATGCCTCGCTAGCCACTTCAGGAATCGCGGCGATCAGTGTGACTGATGCTCTGGCGGATGTCTTTCTGAAGAGCGCGGGCAGGACACTCAAGGAACTGCAGGAAATGCTGGATACTGGCGATCTTATGGGCGGCATCGAATGCAACGGGCTGAAGCTCAGCGCAAAGGTCGACATCAAACAGGAGAAAAAGACGGGGCGCAATGTGCTCGGCGTACTGCCTGCTCGAGACAAGCCGGACCCGCATGTGGCTCCGCTCATCATTTGTGCGCATGTCGACCATCTTGGCAGCAAAGGCGGAAGCAGTTCGCGGGCGAAGGGGGATGAACTCAACCGCATTCATCATGGGGCCGACGACAATGCCAGCGGCGTCGCGGGTGTCATCGAGATCGCCCAGTGGCTGGCTGACCAGAAGAAGCAGGGCAGGGTCAAGCTCACTCGTGATGTCATCTTCGCGGCTTGGTCAGGCGAGGAAATCGGATTGCTCGGCAGCAATCATTATGTCGAATCCTTGGCTAAAATGTTCCGTGGCGACCCCAATGGAAAACTCACGGGCATGTTTGCCGCCTGCCTGAACATGGACATGATTGGGCGCTTCCAGAAAACCCTCGTTCTTCAGGGCGTGGGCTCCAGCACCTGGTGGCCAAAGGAGATTGAGAAACGCAATGCGCCCATTGGCCTGCCGATCACCACGCAGAATGATGCTCATCTGCCCACCGACAGCACGACTTTCTATCTTCGCGGCATTCCCACGCTGAACGCCTTCACCGGCAGTCATGCCGACTATCACATGCCGAGTGACACCGCAGAAAAGATTGACTACGACAATGCGGCCAAGATCGCCAAGCTCATGGGACTTTTAGCCCGCGGAATTGCCACCGCCGACTCAAACCCTGAATATGTGGCGATGGAGGCTCCGAAAAATCAGAACACACGCGGTGGAATGCGTGCTTACCTCGGCACCATTCCCGACTATGCTCAGGGCGATATCAAAGGGGTCAAACTCAGTGGTGTTTCACCGATTGGCCCGGCTGGGAAGGCCGGTCTCAAAGGCGGCGACATCATCGTCAAACTCGCGGGCAAGGATGTGCTGAACATTTATGATTACACATCACTGATGGGCGAACTGAAAATCGGCAAAGAGACCACCATCACGGTGTTGCGTGAAAGCAAACCTATAGAGTTCAAGATCACGCCTGGTTCGCGAGAGTGAGCGGCATCAGGGAACCCTGACGATTGAGGTTTTAAGTCATGGCTAATGGCGAAGTGTGTCTTTGTGGCCTTGTGCGTCTCTTGATCCAGGGCCAGATTTGCGATCACTGCTTTTTCTCCGTGGCTTTTTTCTTTTTAACATAGTCCGGCCACTCGATCTTTTTCCCTTCGCTGCCGGTGAACTGCCAGGCTGGCCAATTCGGTGATTCGGCGCGCACTTCGTGGTATTTGGCTTCCAGTAGTGCTTTCATTTCGGCGAGCTTTTCAGGTTCGCTGGCGGCCACGTCTATTTTTTCAGCAATGTCGGAATCTATATCATAGAGCCTGTAGCCGGTGAGTTCGGCCTTTTTGAAATCACGCATGCTTTGCTCGCTGATGCTGTTGCCGCGTTCGGCGGGAGACCTGTCGAGCGTTGCGAGGATTTTCCAGGGGCCAATGCGCATGGCCACCTTCGGACCATTGAAGGCGCGGTTGAAATGCCAGTAGAGTGGCGTTTTGCGTTCGACGGGTTTGCCGTCAAGGATGGGGAGCCAGTTTGCGCCGTCGATGGCGCGATCTCCGGGTTGGTGGAGGCCGGCAACAGCGCAGATCGTCGGTAGAAAATCGACGCCTGAGACGGGTTCATCACTGGTGGTTCCAGGTTTGGTTTTACCCGGCCAGCGCAATATTCCGGGCACGCGAATGCCGCCTTCCCAAAGCGAGCCTTTCTTGTCCCGAAGATGCCCGGCTGAACCGTAGGGATGCTGTGAGGTGATGGCTGGCCCGTTGTCGCTGGTGAAAAGCACCAGCGTGTTTTCACGAGCCCCACAGGCGTCGAGTGCGTTCATCACCCGGCCAAAGGCATCATCCATCTGAGTGATGTTGCCGTGATGCGCGGAGTAAGCCGGGTCCTTGTGCGGATAGAGTGCGGTGTATCTGGCGTCGGAGGCGATGGGCTCATGTGGCTCATGAAAGCACACATAGAGGAAGAAGGGTTTTGACTTCTCGCGAGTGGCAAGCCAGCGCTGTGCCTCATCAGCCACAAGGTGTGCGGCATAGCCTGCCAATTTGCCGACCGCGGTGCCGTTGCGGACGAAGTTGTCGGGATTGTGATGGTTCGGGTAGGCGTTGTTTTGCGTGGCAAACCAGTGATCAAAACCATGATCGACGGGTTGCGGTTGAGTGGGCTTGTTGAATTCTCCGTTCATGTGCCATTTGCCTGCGTGGCAGGTGGCGTAGCCTGATTTCTGCAAGAGGGTGGCGACGGTTATCTCGCTGCGGCGGACGTGGACCGGCGAGTCCTCGGGGATCCAGTCACAGACGCCGACACGTGTGGGCGTCCGACCCGTCATGAGTGCGGTGCGCGAGGGCGAACAGTTCGCGTGGCCCGCGTAGCAGGAGGTCAGTCGCAGTCCTTCGCTGGCCAAGCGATCAAGGTGCGGTGTGTGCACGTCTTTGGCACCAAAACATGCGAGATCACCGTAGCCAAGATCATCTGCGACAACGAGCACGATATTGGGGCGTTCTGCCGACATGATCGGGTTGATAACAACCGCGAATAGAAAGATTGAAAGAAACCGCATGGGAAGATGAACGCAGTGCTGTTTGGAATCGTTCATGCGGCCATTCGAAGCGGGCGCGCTGCCGGGATTCAGTCTTTGGAGATTGCTGAAAATTCGCCGAGTCTGTAAATAGTTGGCCCAGGCTCACCCGAAGGCTTGGATTTTTTTGATCTTAGAATTCAGCCTTTCATCGTTCACCATGAGTTACCTGACTGATCCCTTACGCAGAGTTGAGTTGCGCGCTCTCTATCGAGACACGCTGCTGAATAACGTGATGCCATTCTGGTTGAGGCATGGAATGGACAGGGAGTGTGACGGGATCATGACCATTCTTGATCGGGATGGCAGCGTGCTCGACACGGACAAGAGCCTCTGGTTTCAGGGGCGTGCCGGATGGATGTTTGCGACGCTCTTCAATACAATGGGAAGGTCGCCTGAATATTTTGAAGCAGCCGGCTCTTGCATCGATTTTCTGGACAAGCATGGCTATGCCACAGATGGAAAACTCTTCTTCACAGTGACCCGCGAGGGGCGTCCGCTGCGGATGCGGCGCTACGTGTTCAGTGAAGCCTTTGCCAGCATCGCCCATGCGGCGTATGCAAAGGCTTCAGGCGATGCCCGTTACCGTTCCGCAGCCCTGCAGGATTTTTCCAATTACCTGAAACACTCGTTCGAACCCGGTGTGATGACGCCGAAAGTCAATACGGACACACGGCCGATGATTGGCATTGGATCATTGATGATCGGCATCGTTACCGCGCAGGAATTGCGCGCAAACCTGGGACATGTGGAAATTGCCGGGCGCAGTGCCACAGAGTGGATTGACCGGTTCATTTTCGACATCGAACGGCTGTTCTTTAAACCTGAACTGGAGGTGCTGATGGAAACGGTGGCACCCGATGGTTGTCTGATTGATCATCATGAGGGGCGGATGCTCAATCCCGGGCATGCCATCGAATGCGCCTGGTTCATTCTCCATGAGGGCCGTCTGCGCGGCGAATCGAGTTACACCCGGTTAGGTCTGCGCATTCTTGACTGCATGTGGCAGCGCGGATGGGACAGCGAACATGGCGGCCTGTTTTACTTCCGTGATGTGCATGACAAGCCGGTGCTGGAGTATTGGCAGGATATGAAGTTCTGGTGGCCGCACTGTGAGGCGATCATTGCCACCGCCCTGGCCTATGAGGTGAGCGGTGATGAACGGTACAGCGGGATGCACGCCGCGGTGCACGACTGGAGTTTTAAACACTTTCCAGACGCAGAACATGGTGAGTGGTACGGCTGGCTGCACCGGGATGGCGGCGTGTCACAGCCAGCGAAGGGCAGCCTGTTTAAAGGGCCGTTTCACCTGCCGCGGATGCTCTGGTATCTGGATCACCTGCTCGCCTGAAACTCACTCCAGCGGCAGATTGGCGAGATGGTCGCAGCGCTCTTTGCGCAGGGCGATGGCACGAATGACAAAGGTGAAAAAGACCAGTGCCGTGACGCCGAAGGCAACGTAGGGCACCCAATCGAGCCAGGACTCATAGATGACTTGCTTGAACATGATTGGATAGGGAACTGGGGTTACTTATCGATGCTGCGGTTCTTGTCAGGATTGCCCGGACCAGGAATGAGCTTGGGCGTTCCCGGGTCGTTTTTGAGCTTGGCCTCAACTTCGAGCGTGTCGAATTTACCGAGTTTCTGGAGGTAAGCGATCATGGCGACAATCTTGGTGTCCGGGGAGGCGGCGAGGTTGTCGTTTTTGAGCTGGGTGACGATTTCGATGCCCTGCTTGATGGCGTTCTCCTTGATTTCGACATCGGTCATGATGGGATAAGGCACGCCAAGTTTCACCATGGTGGCGATTTTTGCAGGCAGGGTCTTCTGATCAAACTTCTCGGTGAAGAGATGAGGATAGGAGGGCATGTTTGAACCGATGGAGGTGCTGCGCGGATCCTTCATGTGATTGAAGTGCCAGCTGTGTGGATACTTGCCCCCTTGACGAGCCAGGTCAGGACCGGTGCGCTTCGAGCCCCATTGGAAGGGGTGATCGTAAATGCTCTCACCCATGCGGCTGTACTCGCCATAGCGGAGGACGTCAGGCAGCATGGTGCGGATCATCTGACTGTGGCAGTTGTAGCAGCCTTCGCTGACGTAGATATCGCGACCGGTGAGTTCCAGGGGGGTGTAGATCTGCTGGATGCGGTCCTCCATGTTTTTGGCGCGGTTCACCATCACAGTGGGGATGATCTGGATCAAACCGCCGAGCGCGACCGCGACAAACGTGAGCAGGGTGAAGGGCAACCAGTTTTCCAGCAGTCGCTCATACCATGCCGACCAGGACTGGTGAGAGGAGATGAATTTTTTGACCGCAATCGAGGCGAAAATGAGCGCGCAAATGAGTGCGGCGATGTCGGCACCCTTTGGCAGGAAAAGCCAGCCGAGAAGGAGGAAGAGACCACCGAAGAAGTAGGTGACTGGGTCGGCCAGAAAGGTGGTCTTCAAGCCCATGTTGTCGATGCTTCCGCGCTGGATGACAGCCACTTCACGGGTTTCATTGACTGCCTTGCCGCTGCGTGCAGTGAGCACGAGGTTCACCAGCATGAGACCCATGCCCACGAGATACATGACACCGCCGATGATGCGGAAGGCCATCATGGGGCGAATGGCAGTAAGCGTTTCGATGAAATTCGGATAGGTCAGTGCGGTGCCCGCGGCATTGGTCGAGTTCAGCATGAGGCCCTGCATGATGCCTGAAACCCACATGGCGGCCACGTAGAGGAGGATGCCAAAGAGGCAGATCCAGAAGTGGAAATTGGCCATGGGCACGGAGTAAAGCTTGGTGCCGTAGAGACGTGGGGTGAGCCAGTAGAAAAGACCTGCCGCCATGAGTCCATTCCAGCCGAGCGCTCCGCTGTGGACGTGACCGATAGTCCAGTCTGAATAGTGGGAGAGTGCATTCACCGCGCGGATGGAGAGCAGTGGTCCCTCAAAAGTGCACATGCCGTAGAAGGTCACGGCTGCGATGAAGAATTTCACCACGGGGTCGGTGCGCAGCTTGTCCCAGGCACCGCGCAGGGTGAGCAGGCCATTCAACATGCCACCCCAGCTTGGAGCCCAGAGCATCAGGCTGAAGAACATGCCCAGCATTTGCAGCCACTTCGGCAGGGCTGTGTTCAATAGATGATGGGGGCCGGCCCAGATGTAGATGAAGACCAGCGACCAGAAATGGACGATGGACAGGCGGTAGGAGTAGACTGGCCGTTCGACCGCCTTGGGCAGGAAGTAGTACATGATGCCGAGAATGGGCGTCGTGAGGAAGAAGGCCACGGCGTTGTGGCCATACCACCATTGAATGAGCGCGTTCTGCACGCCGGCAAACACGGTGTAGCTGTGCGTCCAGCTTGTAGGGATGGAGATGTGATTGACGATGTAGAGCAGCGCGATCGTGATCACCGTGGAGATGTAGAACCAGAGGGCGACGTAGAGTGATGGCTCATTGCGTCTGGCCAGCGTCCAGAAGAAATTCACTGCGAACACCACCCAGATCAGAGCGACGGCGATGTTGATGGGCCAGATCAGTTCCGCGTATTCCTGCCCGCGAGTCAGGCCCAGCGGCAGTGTGACTGCGGCGCTGACAATGATGCACTGCCAGCCCCAGAAATGAATGCTGGAAAGCAGATCCGACGCCATGCGCACCTTGCACAGCCGCTGGGTCGAGTAATAGACGCCGGCGAACATCATGTTCCCCACGAAGGCGAAGATGACGGCATTGGTATGCAGCGGACGCAGGCGGCCATAGGAGAGCCAGGAGGTCAGATTGAGCTGATGAAAATTGAGCTGCGAGGCAATAATGACACCGACGAGCATCCCAACGATGCCCCAGATGATGGAAGCCCACATAAATTGTCGGACGACCTTGTCATTGAACTCAATAGTTTGCTTGGTGGTGGTAGTGGTCATGTGTGGGGATAGTGGATCAATTATCCTGGTTCACCGGTGAGGCTGCGCCTTCGATATCCAATGGCAGGAGTGAAATTTGCTCCATGGAGCGGCGCTGGCGCTGGCTGCGCTCAGCAAAAAAGAGAACGGCAAAGAGCAGCGCGAAGGCGAGACTCATGAAGATGGTAACGGCAAAAACTTCCATGTCCGGCGAAAGAAGCGCAGTGGCTGATGGGCCGCTCTGCGCGACTTGCTTTAGGGTGTACCGATCTTGTGGAGATGCGCAATGAAGCTTTGATTATGCGCGGGTGGATTAGGGGGCTTTGACGGGTTGGTAGGCAGCGGCCAAGTCCACCTTGAAATGCCAGTTCACCGCCTCCTCCTGCTGATCGGCGCTGCGTTTGAAAATGACGGTCACTGCGCAGTCCTCACGGCGCAGCTTGTAGGGCACTTGATAGCTCACCGTCATGGTGGCCGGGTCATACTGGGCGGGAACGATGCCGAGCCCGCCGATCCTCATTTTCACGCTTTCGGCGATGATTTCATTGAGGCCTTTTAGATTCGCCTGAATGAGAGGCATGCGCTCGGTGATCAGTTTTTCGGGAGGCGGGGTGAGCTCCACGAGCAGCTTGCCCTGCTCATCCTTTGCATCAGTCACCAGGAGGCGGCTGGAGGCAATGTCACTGTGCCCGCGGAAGCTGGTGGCCAGTTTGAAGTTAGTATCAGATTCACCATGGATGATGTAGCGGCCCATTTTGCCCATCGGAGTGTCCCAGGTGACTTTCTGATTGTTCACCGTGACCAGTGTTTCATAGCCGACCTGCAGCGCCATCTCGCTGGTGCTTTCATCAAAGATCCCAAAGGGATAGGCGAAGGAGGTGCAGGTGATGCCAAGGTTTTTTTCCAAATACTCCCTCGAGTCTTTAAGCTCGCCCAGAACCCATAGTTGATGCTCTTCTTCCTTCCGGCCTTTTTTCAAACGCAGACTTTCATGCGAGACGCTGTGGCTGCCGATTTCGCAGCCATTCTTCATCATCTCCCGGATCTGATCCCAACTGAGTGAGCGTCCGCCGATGTTCACATACTTCTTGTAAAGGTAGGCGGTGAACGGAAAGCCAAATTCCTTGAGCACGGGATAGGCGTGGGTGTAGACGCCCTCCCATCCGTCATCCATCGTGATGACGATGCATTCCTCAGGGATGTTTTTTTGTCCCTTCCGCCATGACAGCACATCGCTCAATGGAATGACCGGAATGCCGGAATCTTTGATGGCCTGCATTTGTTCTCGAAATTTTGGCGCGGCGATGATCATCGGGCTGCCGCCACGTTCACGGAAGTCGTGATATCCGAGGATGGCGACGACCGCGGACTTGTTCAGCTCAAAGGCGGTGGCCTTGGGTGGTTCCTCTATTTTAGTCGCTTCAAAGAGTGCGCTGCTGAGCACACGGGCTTCCATCGCCTGCTGTTCAGGTGTTAGGGCGGTTTCGGTGGGCTTGGATTCCGCCTGTGGCGGTGAGTTTGCGGAGATGCCTGCCGCGCGCGCCAGACGCTCCAGCTTGGCCTCGATGCGTTTGCAGGAGTTGGACATGCAAAGGAGCATTGCTAAAAGACAGATCGGGAGGCGCCACATCGGCGAATTCTAAGCGACGCCGCTGGTTTTGGCAACCTGTGCACAACGTCTTGCAAAACGGTGATCATTGCGCACTCTGGGACGTGCTTAGAACCCTTCTCAAATCCAAGATCCACCGCGCCACAGTCACCGATTCCAACGTGCAATACGAAGGAAGCATCACGATCCCGACTGACCTGATGGAAGCCTGTGACCTCTGGGAGGGGGAAAGGGTGCTCGTCACTTCCATCACCAGCGGCAATCGCCTGGAGACCTATGTGATCACCGCACCGGCAGGCTCCGGTCAGATCGTCATCAATGGGGCTGCCGCGCACCGTATCGGCAAAGGCGAGATGGTTACCATCATGGCCTTTGGTCAGAGTCAGGTGCCGATCATGCCAAAGAGGCTGCTCATGAATGAGCGCAATGAGATCGTGAACACCTCGGTGCTTTAGGCTATTTCAGCGTCAGGTTTTCCATCAAAACCTGAAGTTGATTGTGGGTGCGGGAGACCATGCTCTGGGTAGGCGGCCCGGATTCCCGGTCACTCCAGACTTTTTCCAGTTCGGTGAGCACCAGGATGATTGGCTGAAGGAGTTGAGAATGGCGGGTTAAGTCGCTCAGTGTCGCAAAATCATGCCGCAACTCGGCAAGCAGTGCGGGGGATCCGATGCAGAGCGGGCGTTTGTCCACGTCCGGCGTCTCCACCACCAGTTTCGAAACGATTTCGAGAGACCTCATCCAGGCTCCGATATCCACCAGAACGGCCAGATCTTCATCCCTCTGTTCGCGAAGCAGGCGGATCAGTTCCTGATGTCCGTCCACGATCTCCTGACGCATTTCCTTCCATTGATCCGCCTCAGCCATTTTTGCCTGGGCCATGAGTCGCGGAGTCATTTTTTCACCCACCCCCAGCATCCGGCAGTAGGTCATGATGTCCTGAATGTTGTTGCGGAATCGTTGGGAATCCGCTGCTTCCCAGATCAAAAACGTTTCACCGATCAAACTGCCGATGGTGAAGGCGGCCTTTGTCCGGTCAGGTGTCGGCGCGGGCGGTTGTGGCCGATAAAGCTGGCGCCAGCGCGCTTTTGTGTGTTTTCCGGCCATTTCCAGGAAATCCGCTGGCGTCTGATCCCCGGTCCAAAAGACCGCACGGGTTACAAACTCGCCTGCACTCGCCGAAATGGAATTCTGTCCCGCCTGATCCAGTGTTTGTGCCTGGACTGACTCAGCCAGCCCCAGAACGGCGCCTATTGCAAGCGTCGCACTCAGGAAGAGCTGGTTCGGAGAGGTGATCACGGTGGGAGAGTGGTGGAGTGCCTTCAGATGGCGCAAGCGGCAGGAGTGTTCAAGAACGACCTCATGCCGGGCAAGCGTGCTGGACCCCGCACAACTGAACTTTAGCTTTTGGCCAGACGCGCCTGTTCGATGAATCTGCGAACCAAGTCCAAATCCTTAACTCCGGGCGCTGACTCCACACCGCTGGCGACATCAACAGCGGCGGCAGGGGTTTCTTCGATAGCCT
>CAJCCF010000307.1 GCA_903960845.1 uncultured Verrucomicrobiota bacterium
AACAGATCAAGCGGCTCAATCCAGCCCGTGAAGACCTGAGCGGCACTTTTGATTATCTCGATCTCGACGATTACGTCAGCTTCGGCGGAGTCGCCTAACCTCAACCTTCACTTCCAGCGATCATGGCCGAACGATTCATGCACACCGTGCTCACGCCTTCCGTGTTCGAGGCGGAGCGTCACTACTACGGGCGCACTTATCCCGCGTTTGATGCCGCACCGGAGCGCGATGCGCTCACGGCCGGTGAAGCGGAATTCATCGCGAACCGCGATTCCTTCTACATGGCGACCATCACGGAAAGCGGCTGGCCTTATCTCCAGCATCGCGGCGGTCCGAAGGGCTTTCTCAGGGTCACGGGGCCAAACGAACTCATGTTCGCCGATCATGGCGGCAACCGGCAGATGATCAGCGTTGGCAGCCTTGCGGCGAATGATCGCGTGAACCTTTTTCTCATGGATTACCCGGCGCGTGAGCGACTCAAGATCCTTGGCCGCGCCCGAGTGCTCGATGCACGCCAGCATCCCGATCTGGTGCCAAGGATCGCGCCACCCGGAGGTCATGCGACGAAAGTGGAGCGCATCTTTGTGATCGACGTTTTGTCCTATGACTGGAACTGCCCCAAATTCATCACGCCGCGATTCACTGCCGCTGAAATGGATGCCGCCATGGCGCCATTGAAAGCCCGCATTGCCGAACTCGAAACCCTACTCCAGCGTCCAACACCATGAATCCACGTCCACCACTCCCGCCCTTCACTGAAGAAACCGCGAAACAGAAAATCCAGGCCGCTGAAGACGCCTGGAACAGTCGCGACCCCGAGCGTGTCTCGCTCGCCTACACACCGGACACGGAATGGCGGAACCGCGATGTGTTTCTCAACGGCCGCGCCGAGGTTGTCGAGTTCCTGAAGCGCAAGTGGGCCAGGGAACATGAGTATCGTTTGAAGAAAACACTCTGGGCCTTCACAGGCAACCGGATCGCCGTGCGCTTCGAGTACGAGTGGCATGACGATGCCGGCCAGTGGTGGCGCAGCCACGGCAACGAGAATTGGGAGTTCGATGAAAACGGCTACATGGCCAAACGCTACGCCAGCATCAATGACCAGCCGATTGGCGAGGAGGATCGCAAGTTCCGCTGGGAGCGGGCGTGAAATCCAGCCTTGCATTGCACCAAACATGGTTAGGCTCGGCCGTGTTGATGGATGCGGCGTGTGCCGGTGACGTTGAATTTTCTTGCGTGCAGCGGCGTGATCTGGCGTTTTGATGGACATCACTCCCATGAATCACCTGCGTTACCTCTGCTGCCTTCTGTTCGTCTCCTGTGCCTTTGCCGCCGGTCCGGCGCAGGTGCTCATCGTTGTGGGGCCCAGCAAGCATCCGCCGGGATCGCACGAGGCCGCTGCCGGCGGGAGACTGATGAAGCACTGCATCGAAACCATGGCGAATGTGCCCGGTGTGAAGGCCGCTGTCGTGTATGCCTGGCCTGACAAGGCCCTGCGTGACAGCGCCTCAACCGTCGTCTTCATCGGTGACACCTTTCCGGTCGGGCGCTTTCCCAATGCGGCGCAAAATCTCGCCGATCTCGATGCGATGATGCAGCGCGGCTGCGGCATCGTGTGCGTGCATTACGCCACCGGCTTGCTTGGCGAGGATGTCACCAGGGAAGGCGGTCATCCGCTGCTGGGCTGGCTCGGCGGGTATTTTGCGAACCGCTCCTGCCCGCATCACGAATCCATCGCCAAAATCTTCACCGCCGCCACGATCATGCCGGAGGCCACCCTTCATCCCATTGTCCGCGGATGGAAGGAATTCACGATGCATGATGAACCTTACATCAACAATTACTTCGGCACCGGCGGGAACAAGCTCGCGCCCAATGTCACGGCCATCGCCACCTCCATGCTGCCGCCTGAAGCGCCGAAACGTGAAACCGTCGCCTGGTGTGTCGAGCGGACCGATGGCGGGCGCGGGTTCGGCATCGTGATGCCGCACTTCTACCGGAACTGGATGAATGAAGACCTCCGCCGCTGCATCCTCAACGGCATCGTCTGGACCGCAAAACTCGAGGTGCCAGTCGGGGGCGTGAAGACCAGCCTGCCTGACTTGACCGGGTTTCAGCCGGTCTCTGTCGATTACGTTTCACCG
>CAJCCF010000308.1 GCA_903960845.1 uncultured Verrucomicrobiota bacterium
CCGCTGTTGGTGATCATGACATTGAAGCTGCCGCCAAGATCCGCATTCAGGGTGGTTCCACGATCAGCGAGACCGTTAAAGGTGCCGAAGAGTTTCTCACTGAGCGGCTCCACGGTGAATTTGATCTGAAGGGTGAAATTCGCGCCCGTAACCGGCTTCACCGTCGCGGTGATGGTGAAGGATTTCGGCGTGTTGATGCCAGCTCCGAGGAAGTTCGGACGACCGATGAGACGCTCATTCACGGCATCATAGGTCACACCGGCAGGCAGACCCGTGGCGGAAAGGATCTTTCCCACGGGGAGGTTCAAAGAGATCCCGGAAAAGTCCTGCGACACACTGAACTTGCGCTCATCCGGCGTGAGCGGGGCGGAATCCAGCCCGTCCGGCCAGCCGTCATCATCCGAGTCGGCATCCGTGAGACTGGTGCCGCGTTGAATTTCATCGTGAGTGGAGAGGCCGTCCTTGTCGTCATCACGATTATCCTCGGCAAAATGAGCCACCAGTGTGTACTCACGGATCACTGGAACAAGGTAGGGAGAAAGAACACTGACGATTTGATCCTCAAATTTCCATTTCCAACCCACGAAAACATAACCGGCCACGGGAGAAGCATTTACCGAGTGCGTCACACCGGCCATAAACATGCCACCCGGATCACCGACTGAACCGAACATTTCATGTCCCGGCGCAACCTGCACGCCGAGATTGATCAAGCCTTCATAAAGCTCATTTTCACTGCGCAGATAATTCTCCACTTTGGTGAGCGTGGCACCCACCAGCGCCCCACCCACATCCGGTTTGAGCACACTGCCCTTGATGATTTTGTCACCCTTGAAATTCGGAGCGAGTTCGCGAATCGAGAGCGTCCCGGTCAGGAGTTTACTGATATTGTAAGTCCAATCGCCTTCGACGACGGGAGTGCCGCCAATGGATTTATTGACCTTGTCGAGATGACCACGCAGCTTAGCCTCGCCTGCCAGGTCTTCCTGAATGGAAAACAGATGGTATTGATCGCGTGAAGGTGGCCGCTTGGAAGCTGTTCGCATGTGCAAACTGCCCTGATTGTAGAGAGCGATGGCCGCCTGAATATTGGTCTTCACGCTCGCGCGCTTGTCACTTCCGGAAAATTTCAAAAGGCCGCCAAAAGCATTCGTCACATGCTGAACATCCAGCGTCATGGTTGCATCCATGTCAGCCAGGTTCTGCAGAGGGGCCAGCATGTTGAAGCTCTCAATGATATCGATGAGGCCAAGAAGCGCTTTGAATCCACCCTTCATCATGAGCAGATCGCCGTAGTCGACGTATTTGCCCCGACTGGAAACACGCGTGTAATCGGGAAAAGTGGCGAGAAATGTGGTGGAGGTCACTTTATCCAGCATGGCCAGCGCGCTGAGCAGGCGTGGACGCAGGACAGTTTTCGCATAATCCACCCCGAAATCCGTCTTGGCTCCGGCAGCGAACTGGTGTTTTCCGTCAAGGTCGCTGGGAATGAAGTAGCTTGGCATCTCGTGCATCACGTCACCGCGATCGTCGACTCCGATCTGGGTCAGCAGCGTGTTGAAAGCCGGTTCCTTTTGCAGCTTCAACAGGGTGACGATGGCGCCGAAAAGGTTGGCTTCAGGATGAGCCGGAGTGAGCGTGCGCGCACTCTGGAAACGTGCAGCGGCCGCATCCAGCGCAGCATTCGTCAAGACAGGAATCGAAGGCTCCTTGATGGCCGGGTCCCACCCCCCTGTATAAACCAGCAACGCTTTTCCCCACGCCACATGATCATCTGCCGTCACCGGCGACCCCTGACTGGTAAGGTTGAGCTTAACGCTTGTGCTGTAGGGGTATGCATCTTTGGAGTCCACTCTGACAAAATAGGTCGTTCCGGGAGTGGCCACGAAAGATGCAATACTCGTTTTATCAGTTACCGAATTGTCACTCTCCGCCACTGGAGTCAGTTCGCTCAATGTTGTGCCGGTAAATAGCGCCAGCATCGTGTCCATCGGAATCCTGATGGTTTCAAAAGTGTCGGGATCAAATCCATCCTGCAAGCTTCCTGCAGTCGACACCGTCACGAGACGCTGAGCACTGCCGGGGCACGTCCACTTCCACCATACCGTGCTGCCATAGGGCATTAAAAACCAGTCATCGATCCTAACCATAGGTTCATCTGTCTCGACACTAGCTTCATCAACAGTTCCAGTCGCAGTGGCGGTATTTGTTGAACCAAGATCAGCGGCTTCCGCGAAATTATCGTTGACCGGCGGATCTGCGTGAAGAAAACCACGCGCACTTGCGAAGAGGATGAGTGTGACAGCTTTAAAGAACGAGGATTTCATAATTAATAAGCTTTTTTATTAAGCATTCACGAATTGAGACGTGTTACCTTGCGTGTATTACCCGAAATTCTTCATCTTGTTACAAGCCAAATTCAAAAATCATCTGAAAATCCATTCCGTCCGGCCTTCCTCCCGCGGTACGCGAGGGTGAAGAACACGCACACGACTGCGGTGATCGCGGTCTCCCCCCACCAGAAGCGTGACCAGTTCGTCACTCCATGGGTTTGGCAAAGACCATGCCACCAGCCCCCGCCGAGATAACCGATCAGATTGCCGAAGCCACCCATCAGCAGAGCCAATAGAGCCTGCGCTCGGACACGCCATTTGGGATCGATCCGCTCCTCCAGATAGATCTGTGTGGTGATGAAGTAGAGCGTGAAAGCAAACCCGTGCAGCGTGGTGCCGATCATGATCCAGACCTGGGTGTTCATGGCGTTCATGGCATAGCGGAACACGCAGATGACGATGCCGGAGAGGAAAACCCATTTCAGTCTGAAGCGTGCCATCAATCCCGCCAGCAGGAGCATGACCAGAATCTCCGTGGACTGCGCCAGCGACATGACTGCGGAGATGTGCCCCACGCCCAGTTCCTTGAGTTGCAGCACGGTGTAGGGATAAAAGGCAGCAAGCGGGATGCAGTAGAGCGCCGCGGTGATGAATACGATCCGGTGATCACGGTGCTTCAAAAGATCCAGGGCATCCAGCCCCAGGATCTGCCACCAGCTCCGCTGTTGCTGCGGTGCATCCGCAGGTGGTGTGGTCGGCAGCATCCAGGTCAATCCCATGACCAGTAACCACAGCCCGGCCGCCGTAAAGCCGGCCAGCACGGAGGCATCGGCATGGAGAACAAAACTGACGATCCAGCACCCGCACATCCAGCCAAAGGTGGCGCAGGCGCGCAATGGACCAAACTGGCGCTTGGCATCCTGCAATTGGGAGAAAACAATGCTGCTCGTGATGCTCCACACCGGCATGGCCACCAGAGCCTGCACCTGCGCGCAGAGCAGCACCAGTCCGTCACTCAAGCCCCAGTGCAGAGACAGGCAGGTCATGGTCAGCGTGAGCCCCGTGAGCACCGCGAGCCAGCGCAGCAAGCGCGTTGGTGCCATTTTTTGATCCGCCAGCGCCCCAACAAAAAGGGGTGAAACGAAAGCCGCTGTGGCCGATGTCGCCAGCACCCAGGGAACCAGCCTCTCACGGCCAAAAGCTGCGAACACATTCGCCAGCGGCACATTCCACAGGCCCATGGGCATGGCAGTGCAGAAAAAGAGAAGCGCCAGCTTGGCGCGGCTGGTCGGGGCGGCGTCCACAGAGATTGAAAGTCGTCACAGAGCGCTAGAGGAGGGCCTTGTCAAAAGATGCCTCGTCATCAGACTCCCATTCCGGCACGGATGGTGCCCCCGACTACTTCCCCTGCCCTGCCAGCCAGGCTGGCCAACCGCCTTTGAGGACAAAGCAATTTTCCAGAGGCACCATCGTGAGGAGCTTCTCGCGAACATGCCGGCTGGCCTCACACTTCTGACCGCCGCAGTAGAGAATGACAGGCTTGGTGGTGGTTTGCAGAATGTCGAGCATCTCCAAAAGCTGGTTATCAAAGTCCTGCTCATTGAGCAGGCGCGCACCGGGAACGTGAGCCAGATTGAACTGGTCGCGCGGCCGGGCATCAAGCCAGACGACATCACCTTTCCAGCGCTCACTGATTTCCTTCAGGCCAACCTCGTCAGATCTCAGCGGCTCCAGCATGAGGTAAAGTGCCGGGGCCCGCGGATGAACCTGATAAACCGCCGCCGCCACAACTCCGGCAAGCAGGGCGATCAGGCTGGCCTGGAGGATCGCCTGTTTCATGGCTTGGCAGGCTCACCAACTGGTTTTCGATACACGGAAAAAAAAGCGAGCTGGCGCTGGAACTTGGGGATCTTGCAATCGGTATCGATCTTCAGCGCGCCGAGCATGACCTCGCCGGTGGTCTTGGGCTTCACACTGACTTCGTATTCCTTGCCGGGCGTGATCTCCTTGAATGAGAATTCCACGGCCTCGCGGGTGGAAGTGATCTTGGTGATCTTGATTGGCTCGCTGCCCAGTATGGTCACACGTGTGGTTTTCACCTCCGCCGGATCGCCGAACCACCATTGCAGTGTCTTGGGCTCGACCCTGATGATCTCTGGCACGTTGATGACAAATGAGATGACCCACTCCAGCTGCTCCGGATCATCGGTCTTCACACGCACTATTTTTTCATGGCGACCGGTGAAGCTGCCGACTTTGAACTCGGCCTTGCCCGAGCCTTTTTCACCCGGCTGGTACACCGCCTTGTCCAGCGAGGCGCTGAGGCAACCGCAGGCGCTCTCGATGGAGAATACTCTCACGGGCTTGCTACCTTTGTTTTGAAACGGAAAAGTCAGCTCAAAGGTCTCGTCCTCAGCCTTGGGTCTGACCTCGATGACCGGCTCATTCGTGGCCAGTTCCGCACTGGCGGAGACAAGCATGAGGCTGCTAAGGCAGAAAAAAAGATGACGGATTTTCATGACACTAACATGGAGGAGAGGCCTCCAGCCTGTCAATGGACTTGGAATGCAAGACCTTCGCCTTCAGACCCTGATCATGACTGGCCGGTCACCTTGGTTCAGAGCTTGGCGGCCACTTGCCTGGCAAAATAAGTGAGGATCATGTCAGCTCCGGCGCGGCGGATGCCAAGAAGTGATTCCATGGCGATTTTATCCTCATCCAACCAACCGGCGGCGGCACCGGCCTTGATCATGAGATACTCACCACTGACCTGGTAAGCGGCGATGGGCAGCGTGGTGGCGGCGCGCAGTCTGGCGATGATGTCGAGGTAAGGCCCGGCAGGCTTGACCATGAGGATGTCCGCACCCTCGGCCTCATCCAGCGCAGCTTCGCGCATGGCTTCACGGGCATTGGCGGGGTCCATTTGATAGGTCTTCTTGTCTCCAGCCTTTGGCGCGGAATCAAGCGCGCCGCGGAAGGGGCCGTAGTAGGCGCTGGCATATTTGGCCGTGTAGCTCATGATCGAGACCGAGGTGAACCCGGCCCCGTCCAGCGCGGCACGCAATGCGGCGACACGACCGTCCATCATGTCACTCGGCGACACGATGTCGGCTCCGGCTCTTGCATGGCAGAGCGCCTGCTGGCAGAGCACGGCGACGGTTTCATCATTCAATATACGTCCATCGTCCGTGACCAGCCCGTCATGGCCGTCGCTGTTGTAAGGATCGAGCGCCACATCGGTGATCACCATCAGCGTCGGATGCGCCTGCTTCAAAGCGCGGACGGCACGCGGCACGAGTCCATTGTCATGAAAGCACTCCTCAGCACCGCGGGTTTTGAGTTCATCAGGAATGCGTGGGAACAGGACAACCGCAGGCACTCCGAGTGCATGAGCCGCACCCGCCTCCTTCACCAGATCAGCCACGCACCAGCGCTGACAGCCGGGCATCGCGTCGATGGGTGTGTTGGCATCGCCTTCCTGAAGAAAAAGCGGATAGATCAGATGCCCCGCCGTGAGCTCAGTCTCGCGCACGAGATCACGGATGGCTGGCGATTGGCGGTTGCGGCGCGGGCGGATGGGCAGGTTCATGGTCGGTGGTATGCTAGACGCAGAAAGACATCAGGCAAGAGCCTCAACGCTTCATCACCGGCAGCAAAATGTGCGAGGGATGCTCGGCATCGTGATAAATTGTATTGATAGCAGTCCTGCTGCGGCGGTGCTGCTGGAGGGGTTCGCCGGTATTGGGATTCACATCAAATCGCGGGAAATTGCTGCTGCTGATATCCACACGGAGGCGGTGACCTTTGCTAAAGATGTTGCTGGTCGGGTAGAGGCGCACAGTCAGCGGATAGACCTTACCAGGCTCCATCAGCTTCTCTTCCTTCAGCGAGTCACGAAAGCGTGCCCGGCAGATGCCGTCGGCGATGTTTAAATCAAAGCCGCCCGGCCAGTCCTTGCTGGGGGGATGCGCGTCGATCAGCTTGGCCGTGAAGTCCGTGTCCACACAATCGGAGGAAACCCAGAGCTTCACTTCGAGTTCACCGGTGATTTCGAGATCTTCGGTCAGCGGCTCCGTTTGAAAAACGAGGATGTCATTGCGTGAAGAAAGCGGCAGAGGCTGTGTCCAGTTCCACACATGCGGCCCGCCGCGCTGATCCCAAGCGCCCTGCAGCAGGATGCCATCACCGCTGGAGATGTTCCCGCCGATGGTTGGCACAGGCAGCTTCGGATCAAAGGTGAAGCTCGATTCACCCTTCTGTTTTTTTCCTGACAGCGCGCCGTCAGCGCCGAAATAAAAGGCAGTTGGCTGAA
>CAJCCF010000309.1 GCA_903960845.1 uncultured Verrucomicrobiota bacterium
CTCCCCACAAAGGCAGCAGCAGCCATCCGTTTGCGTCCTGGAAGATGGACATTTTGGAAAGATTCAGTTCACCGAAAACCATCAGCACCGGGATGATTGAAAGCCCCAGCGACAACTCATAGCTGATCATCTGTGCCGAAGCGCGCACACTGCCCAGAAATGGATACTTCGAGTTTGAAGACCAACCCGCCAGAACGATCCCATACACTCCCAACGAGGCGACGGCGAAAATATACAGCGGCCCTACATTCAGGTCCGCGATCACCGACTGGACCGGCAGTTCCGCGAAGCCCGGCAGTCCGGCCCAGGCCAACAGGCCGTTCAGATCGGAAAAGCGCAATTCGGAGCCAAATGGCAGCACCACGCAGGTCATGAGCGCTGGCACCATCGTCAGGCAGGGGGCAAGCCAATAATAAAAGGTGTTCACCGACCTTGGAGTGAAATCCTCCTTCAAGAGGAACTTCAATCCGTCCGCCAGCGGTTGCACCAGACCGCCAATGCCGAAGATCTGGATGTCCTTTTTGAAGCCAAAGAGGGTCAGAGGGATTCCCGTTCGGTTCGGTCCCACACGATCCTGGATCACTGCGGAAAACCGCCGCTCAGCATACACGCTGTAAGCGACCATGGGCAGGATGACCATGAAGGTCAGAAACACGATCTTCACCAGAGAGGCGATGAGGAAGGTCAGGTCGATGTTGGCGAGTAGGAGTGCCATGGGGGCACGCCATTATCAGGAAGGCTTTACGAGCGGCAACTCGTATTTGTGAAAAATTTCACAAGCGCCCCCTCAATAGACTCCAAACAAGGTGCCATATGGCATCAAGTGACCCGGAACCCACCTATTTTTGGCCACCCATCCCGCAGGTCGAATCACCGAAACGCGGCGATCGGTTCGTAAACTGAGCAATCTGAATACGGTATCCTGAGGGCAGGACCAAAAAAACAGAGCACCTAAGTGTGAGAATTCAGCGAATGACCACCCAGCCCACGAAGATCAGGATGGGCAGCAAAATGGGCAGGGCGAACTGCCAGATGTAGCGGAGGAAATCGGGAGTGTGGACCTTCGATTTGTCGGCGATCGCCTTGACCATGAAATTGGGGCCATTGCCAATGTAACTGCCAGCGCCAAAAAAGACGGCTCCAAGCGAGATCGCGAGCAGCGTCTGAGGATGCGCGGCGGCAAAACTGAGAACATCCGCCGGAGAGTCGACACTGAGTTGCTCAGCGCCCATGGCTGCGGCGAGAAAGCTCAAATAAGTGGGTGCGTTGTCGAGAAAGGCGGATAGCCCGCCTGTCGCAAAATAATAGCCGATGGGGGTGCTGATCTGCACGGCTTGACCGCTTTGCAGGATCTGCAGCGCAGGAATCATGGTGAGAAAGATACCGATAAAGAGATAACCAACTTCTTTCACCGGACCAAAATTGAAGTCATTGGCCTCATGGATCTCACGTTTTGCGGTGAAGAAAGAGCCGGCAGCTGCCGTGATCATGACCAGTGCGGGAACCGAGAGAACACCTCCAATGAGGGTTTCCTGAACACTTTTGGGCAGAAAAACGGCCGTGAGCACGATGCCGAGAAAAACGAGATTGGGCAGACCCCGAATGCCAAATTCCTCATTAGCGGTTTCTTTGTCACGGACTGATTTGGGAGCGCGGCGGAAATTGCGAACATCCAAAAAATAAAAAACGGCAAGCAGGAGGGTAACGCTGATGCACCACCCCGTCAGCCCATGCTGAAGGACCCACCAAAATGGCACCCCACGCAGGAAGCCAAGGAACAGCGGTGGATCACCAATCGGTGTCAGCGCTCCACCGCAATTGCTGACAACAAAAATGAAAAAGACAATGTGCAGACCCGTGACACGGTATTTGTTCATCCGGATCCAGGGCCTGATCATGAGCATGGACGCTCCGGTGGTTCCGATGACATTCGCCAGCACTGCACCGATGGCGAGGAAGATGGTGTTTCGAAAAGGCGTGGCCTCGCCCTGCACCCGAATACTGATGCCTCCTGAGATGACAAACAGAGATCCAATGAGCGCCATGAAGCTGATGTACTCGTGCGCGGCATGGAGGAGTGGATGCCAGTCATGCTGCACACCGACATAGTAACTGGCAGTGACCAGTCCGAGACCGACAGCCACCTTCGGATAATGATGCTCCCAGAAATGCGCGGCCATCAACGGCATGAGGGCGATGCAGAGCAGCAGGGCAGCAAAGGGCAGCACCATCCAGTAAGATGGCAGGACGGCGGCGATGAACGGGGGCATTGCTTAACGGTAAAAATCGAGTGTGTGCCTGAGCCCCGTCTGCCAGGAAACCTGCGGATTGAAACCTAGATCGCCCCGTGAAGCAGTAAGATCAGCGGCAGAGTCTTTGATGTCACCGCTGCGTGCGGGTTGATGCACGGGCTTCAGGGATTGGCCGGTGAGGTGGTTCAACTCGTTCACGAGATCGAGCAGCGTCACACTGACGCCGCCAGCGATGTTGAAGACCTGTCCGGCCACCTTGGCTGCAGGTTGCTCGGCGGCGAGAAGATTGGCGGCCACGACGTTGTCAATGTAGGCGAAGTCACGCGACTGAAGGCCATCACCAAAAATGGTTGGGGCATTGCCCTTGAGCATCATGGTGCAGAACTTGGCGATGACTCCGGAGTAGGCGGACGTAAAGGATTGCCGCGGACCGAAGACGTTGAAGTAACGCAGCGCGACCGTTTCCAGACCGTAAAGCTGATGGAAAATCTGCCCATAGCGTTCGCTGCCGTATTTCTGCAGACCGTAAGGAGTGAGCGGCATGACGGGATCGCTCTCCTTTTTCAGCGGAGCCTCGCTGTCGCCGTAAATGGCAGCTGATGAGGCAAACATAAAGCGCTTCACTTTGGCATCGCGTGCGGCAATGAGGAGCTTCAAGGAGGCTTCAAGATTGACGGCGTTGCTTTCCATCGGCTGGGCAACGGACTGCGGAACGGAAGCTATGGCGGCCTCATGGAAAACCCAGTCGCAGCCCTGGACGAGCTTGGTGATCAGCGCGGTGTCACCAACACAACCCTGGACGAACTCAACCTGACTTCCCTGCCCCGCCCAGGCAAGATTGGCGGTGGCATCGCCCGTGCTGAGGTCGTCGAGCACGATGACTTTGGCTCCGCGCGCGCTGAGTGCCTGAGCGATGTGGGAGCCAATGAATCCGGCTCCGCCTGTGACAAGGGCTTTAATGTTCAAGGATGAGGTGGTGGACATGTGAATGATCACCAAACCGCAAAGTGGGAAAGCTGGCAACTGGGGAGAATTGCGAGATGCATTTTTGACAGTGCCTGCGCAGGGGCTTGCACGGGAAGAGATTTACGCGATGGGATCTTTAGTTACCAAAGAGCCATCGAAGGCTATCTTGGGGGCAACTTCGCGCTGTAGTGCACGCATCGATGCCTGTTATCATCAAAGGCAAAGTGCAGCCATTGCTTATCGGCGCTGACAAAACCGTCGGGGTAGTTCATGCGGCCTTTGGGGCCATCGACCGACTCCAGCTGGAGCACGCGTTGATAAGGCCAGGTTTTGCCACCATCAAAGCTGATCCAGAGCGCCATGGGACTGCGGTGCTTGCTGTTGGGATTGTGCAGCAGAGCGACACTGTCTCCACCGAGACTGTAGAGCATGGCCTTGCTGCCCGGATTGGGAATGGGCGTGATGCTGGCATAATCCGGCCAGGTTTGACCACCATCCTTGCTCTCGGCCTTGAACAGCATGCCGCCCAGACGGTCACCCCGAATGATCATGAGCAGCCGGCCATCACTGAGTTCGACGATGCTGTTCTCGGCCCATCCGTGGTATCTCTCGTCCGGAGTGAGGCGGATGTCGCCGTGCTCGGTGTAGGTCTTGCCGCCATCACTGCTGATCAGCACGCCATTGCGCGGATTGCTGACATAATGGAAGAGCGCCTTATGCCAGGGCTTGTCTTCGGCCTCGGGTGGTGCCGTGCCAGCGGGAGGCCCCTCGTAATGCTGGAATGGGATGATGATGCGACCATCTTTGGTGACGATGTGTCCACGGATGAAAGTGAACTTGGCAAGACGCCCTGGCATGGGCTCGGGTTTGCTCCATTTTTTGCAATGATCGTCGCTGTGCATCATCCAGGATTGCCAGTCGCGTCCCCATGTCTGCGAGTGAGTGCTGAAGAACATCGTTGTGCGATTGCCGATGGGCATGATCTCCGTGGCACCCTGACCGCTGGTGAGTGCGCTGCGTGGGAAGGTTGTCTCCACGGGTTCAAGAGGCGACCATGTTTTACCCTGATCCAAACTTCGCGTGAGCCCAATGTAATTTTTTGGCGATGGCTCGAAGTCATCACCCGCGAGTAAAGAGATGATCCATGATCCATCCGACAATTCTCGCAGTGTCGTGTCGCACACCATTTTGTTCGGCGTGACGCCGTCATAAGGAATACTCTTCCGGTCCTGCCTGGCATCCTCGACGGCTTGCGCGGTCCATTTCGGATTGGGTTGGATGGCTTTCGGTAGATGCGGCGCGTGGGCTTTGTTCACCACGGTTTTGCTGACTTTGGTTTGTGCGAGAATGTCCATCTCAGAGAACTTCACATGCAGGATCTCGGCATCGCTGTGGCGGTTCCAGTCATAAAGAATGTGGATATCTCCGTTCGGTGCCTGAAAACCATCGGGATAGGAAACCTCCGCGCGGTCATCAATGAGCAATCCCCTGCCCCACGTCCTGCCATCATCATTGGAAAGGAAAGCCATCATGCTGCTGCGACGCGGCAGACGCAGGTCAATCGGGCCATTTTTGACGAGCAAGAGTTTTCCACTCGCAAGACGACGAATGAAGAAGCGGGCGCTGACATTCTGAATCGCGCTAGGTTGCGGCGTGCTCCAGGTCATGCCCTTGTCGGACGAAAAACTTTCGCTGATGCCCTTCTTTGTCCGAGCAAGCATCCACAGGCTGCCATTCTTTCGCTCGACGATCATATGCTCATCGAAATCGGTTTCAGGAAACGCCACGCCACTGCGACGCGTCCATGTTTTACCCTGATCAGTCGAAGCAAAGACATTCGCCATGCGGATCGCATCCAGGTCATTGTGCGCCTCTTTCAGATACCCCGGACCAATGCGATCCCGCGTCCACAGCGCGACCGGCAGCAGCCAGTCACCATTCGAAAGCACCGTCGGTTTATTTAGCGTGCACCCATCCGCGAAACGCACGGGGGATGACCACTTTGGTTCCGCTGCATCAGGATCATCGCACCGGATGTACCAGTCGCCACAACGCCCGTCAAAGTAGCCAAGACTCTGATCAAAGAAGCACCACAAACGTCCCAGCGGATCCATCCACAAATTACCAACCAGGGCACGGCGGGTGTATTCCACCTTCACTCCGTTCGCCTCGTGCACACCATCCTGAGGATCAATCACCAGGCGCGGCTTTGACCATGACTTGCCATCATCGTCACTGGTCGCCAGCATAAAAAATCCATTGGGTGAATCCCCATTGCCAACCCAGGCAGCCCAAAGCCTTCCCTTCGGCGTGCGATCAATGCCGATAATCATGTTTCCAGGCCGAGCCATGTCATCGTATTCAGGGCCCGGGGCCAAGTTGATCAGAGGGGGTTCCAAGGCAAGATCGAGCAAAGCCTTGTCCTGGGCAAATGCCATGCTGGTGGTAAAGACGATAGCGGCGAAGAAGTGTCTCATGGTGTAGGTAAAGAACGGCTTGTAATTTTGGATTCGTGAGGCTGATCGCAATAACGCAGGGTTATGTTATCACCATGACCTGGCCGTCTCGAGATTCCTGCGGAAGCCCTCGCGCACGAGCGAAAGATCCGAATCCATCGCCAACCAGGAAAAGCCCAGCGCTTTGAGCTTCTCCTTGTCATCCGCATGGCGCACGAGAATGCCGCAGCCTTTGCCATGATTTTTTGCCGCCTTCACGATGAGATTCACGCACTCATCGTAGCTGCGCGGATATTGCCTGGCTTTCAAATCAAACGACAGATCGGCCGGGCCGATGAACAAGGTATCGATGCCCTGAACCGCCGCAATCTGCTC
>CAJCCF010000310.1 GCA_903960845.1 uncultured Verrucomicrobiota bacterium
ATGCAGCGCTCCGAAGCCGTCGTCATGGTCGGCGCACTGCTGCGCAAGCACGGCATGGTCGTCGTCGAAGAAGGGCCATCCAACAAACAAGCTGCCACCAGCACAACGCGCACCTCCACCAAACAGCCGATCACCACGAATGCCGACAGCGTGTGGCAGGTGCGCTTCCTCGGCACCTGGAGCGGCGTGCAGGCCACGCTGGAGGCGCTGCCGGACTTTGAAGGCTCCGCCTGCCTTCCGCTGAGCCTCAGCATGGCCGAACCCACAACCCCCAGCCCTGTGCGCGAGTGGACCCTGCGTCTGCGCCTGTGAATGCCACGATGAGCCGTTCCAAACACATCCCAGTCAACATCCTCTCGGGCTTCCTCGGCTCTGGCAAGACCACGTTGCTGCGCCGTCTCATCCATGAGGTCAAAGACACACGTCTCGGCGTCATCGTGAATGACATGAGCGAGCTGGAAGTGGATGGCGATCTGGTGCGCAATCCCGAAGGACACAATGAGAAGCGGGGGAACTTTGCCAGCATCCACGCAGGCAGCATCAGCGGCACACAGCGGGCCGCATTCGGAGAAGTTCTCGATGCCTGGCGTGGGCGCGATGATTTGGATCAGGTCGTCATCGAAACCTCAGGCAGCACGCATCCCTGGCCTATGATTCAGGAGATTCGTGAGCGGCCCGAGTTCAGTCTCGATACCTTCGTCACACTCATTGATGCCAAGGCATTCATGGAGGACTACGGCGGCCGGCTGCTGCGCGAGGCGGCATCACCTCAGTCCCCGCTGATGTCGGCGCAGATCCAACTCGCCAATGTGATCCTGCTCACCAAGACCGAGAAGGTGATCCCCCAAGCTATCGAGCTGATGGCGCAGCACCTCACCGCGCTTAATCCTGTCGCAACGCTTTACTCCGTGAACTACGGCAGGATCAAGCCGCAGTTCCTCCTCGGCACCGGCAGCTTCGACATGGATCGCGCGACGCAAATCGCCGCGGACTGGCAGCATGATGACGTGGGTGATGCTGCCAGCTATGACCTCGGCAGCACCGTCATCACCGATCCGCGTCCGCTGCATCCACGTCGGCTTTGGACGCTTTTTCGCGAGCGGCTCGGCGCGGGCATCCATCGCAGCAAAGGCTTCATCTGGTTGCCCTCGCGTGATCGCGATGTCCTGCTGTGGAATCAAGCCGCTGGCAGCATCGAGATGGAACTGATGGCCTACTGGAAGGCCGCGCTCGTCACCAATCCTGATGGCAAACTGGTGCCGGAAGAAATCGCTGTCCTGCGCGACATGCTCAGTGGCACCAACCCCGACTTCGGCGACCGCGCCTGCGAGCTGACCGTCATCGGCACCGAGCGCGACCGCGCCATCTTCGTCGCCGAACTGCAAACCTGCTTCTGCACTGAAGACGAAGTCGCCGCCTGGCAGCGCGGCGAAGTCTTCGACGACCCCTGGCCCAAAACCCTCCTGCGCATGTGATGCACCTGCCCCATACCACCATGTTGCCAGACATTCCATTCTCCCGCCAACGTGTGCTGCTGAGCGATCTCAAAGCCGCGCTGCTCCAGCAGATGTTTTTCTGGGGACGTGATGTGCTGACGGGGGGCAACCTGCTCATCAAGCATGGCTTCATCAAACTGCCATCATTCGGACTGAAGGGCACGAGTTGCTACCGGCTGGATTACCGGGATGGCGTGATCGAGCTGCATGGTGCCTGTGCGGGCTGGTATCCCGCCGAGCACAATCCGCAGCCGGGTTTTCTTTTTGTGCGCACCACAGGCCGCTGCACCGCGCATCATCTGCATGACCCGGTGATCCCTGGTCACTATGATCCGCTGGCACTCACTCACGACACCGCCGCCACCATGAGCGGGGCACGGGTCTTCGCTGCGTGGCTGGCGGACTACGAAGACTGCATCATGGCGAGCCAAGGCCCCGACTACCGCCGCCAATGCCGCCAGATGCTCAGCAAGCTGCCCAAAGGCCGCCCCTGGCTGCCCGCCGAGCAGGCCACACACTGGCTGCGTGCCTTTGCTCAAGAGGGGCCGCGCGCACAACGGGCCAGAGCCAAGGCTTTCACGCGCACTCAAACTCCACTCAAGCGGCCTGCCGGACTGGCTCTCAGGCATTGAACTGATTCTCCCTCTGCATGAATACCTATCATCACAGCACAGAGGCAGACGTGGCCGAGGCCATAGTTTCCCAGCTTCAGGCACGGGGCCTCAGACGCACCGCTGCGCTGAGAAATCTAATCCGTGAGATGGTCGCTCATCCTGCACCGGGAGCCATCGCTCACTGGGCGGGTTTGCCGAGTCTGAGAGAACTCAACTCCGTCACGCTTTACCGCTTAATGATGAAACTAGAGCAGGCAGACGTGGTGCGAGGGGTGCATCTCGGTGAGCGGGCGCAGTGTTTCCAACTCATTCAGCCCGGCCCTCAGCCCGACTACCTCGTCTGCACGAACTGCGGTGATCTCCAGCCCGTGGAGGCACCCGCCGAGCTGCGCCAGATGGAGCAGCAACTCGCCAGGCAGTCAGGCTGGCAAGGCGTGCGCCATGAGCTGGAGTTCTTTGGCTTGTGCCCAGACTGCACCGCACCCCACACCGAGGACCAAGTCCATTCCACCGCACGATGAGTGAACCTGCTCTCCAGCTCGAAACCCTGCTCGACCATTGTCTGGACCTTGGTGCCTCCGACCTGCACCTCGCCAGCGCGTCGCATCCTTACTTTCGCGTGCAGGGCGTGCTGAAATCCGACGAGACATGCCCCCGCGTTTCCAACTCTCAAATGGAGCACTGGGCGCGTGAACTCACTGGCCAGACCAGCGGCCCCGTGGTGCGGGACAATGGCAGCTACGATGGCGCACTGACCAGCAAACGCGGCGTGCGATTCCGCATCAACATCTACAAAGTGCGCGGCCAGATCCATCTCGCCCTGCGGCGGTTGGATGATCGCTTTCGTCCGCTGTCGGAGCTGGGCTTGCCCGAGTCGCTGAACCAACTGTGCCTGCAACCGTATGGCCTCGTTGTCATCGCCGGTCCCACGGGTTCAGGCAAAACGACCACGCTCGCCACGCTGCTGGATCACATCAATCAAACGCGGCGCTGCCATCTCATCACCATCGAAGACCCGGTGGAGTATGTGCATCAGTCTAACTTTGCGCTGGTGAATCAACGTCAGCTCGGTCTCGACACGCCCAGCTTCAATGACGCGCTGGTGGCAGCCATGCGGCAAGACCCGGATGTCATCCTCGTTGGCGAAATCCGCGACCTCACCACCATCCGCACGGCTATCACCGCAGCGGAGACAGGGCACCTCGTTTTCACCACTGTCCATGCCGGTGACTGCGTGGGTGCCATCGAACGCATGGTGTCCGTCTTCCCTGCGGGCGAGCAGGATGGCATACGCCGCCAGCTTGCGCTCGTGCTGCGTGCCGTCGTCGCTCAGCATCTGGTTGTGGCCGATGGCTCAGGCCGAAAAACACGCAGCCAAAACGAGGAAGAACCCAAAGGCCGTCGTGTGATGGCAGCGGAGATTCTCATCGCCAATCAGGCCGTGGCGAACCTCATCGCCACTGGCAAGAGCAACCTCATCTACTCCGCCATGGAGTCCGGCACGCAGCAGGGCATGCAAACCATGGAGCACAGTCTCGCCACACTTTATCTGCGTGGCGACATATCCGAGCAGACGGTCAATGCCCTCGCTCGCAAGCCCGCACAGGTCTTTGAACGCGCCAGCCGTATGCGCACCCGCGCCACTGAAACCGCATGACCGCCGCCACTCACAGCACGCAGCCTTTGCTCGATCTCGATGCCATGCGCATTGATTCGGTGCAGGCCTTGCGTCTCCCCGCGAGCATCGCCCTGCGGCGAAGGCTGCTGCCATTCGCCGTGCATGAGGGGCATGTGTGGCTGGCGTGTCAGCATCGTGATGATGACGCCGCGCTGCGCACCTTGCAGCGCTACTTCGAGCATCCGCTGCGTGCCGTGATGGCCGAGCCTGCATCGCTTGGCCGGGCACTGGATCGGCTCTACCGCGATGCTCCCCAAGCCGGTGCCAGCACGCTCACCCGCTACACTGAGCGCGGCCAAACCGCCGCCAGCGCCGAGAGCGAAGATGGCGAGTCCGATGCCACGCAGCTCGCCAACGAGATTCTCCGCGCTGGGATGCTGCGCCAGGCATCCGACATTCATTTCAATCCTGGTGAAAAAGAGCTGCAAGTGCGTCTGCGTGTCGATGGCGTGCTGGAGGATGCCTATCTTCTGCCCATGAGCGTTCATGGCGGCTTGCTCAATCGCTTCAAAATTATCGCCGGGCTGAACATCGCCGAGCGCCGAGCCTCACAAGACGGAGCCTTTCGTCATAGCGAAGCCGGAGCACGCGGCATGGTGGTGGACGTGCGCGTGGCGACCATCCCCACGCGCCATGGCGAGCGCCTCACGCTGCGTCTCCTCGCCGTGGACAGTAGCCGTTTCAGCCTCAGTGCGCTGGGCATGAGCGCCGCGCATCATGCCATGTTTAGCGATGCCATCGCCAAGCCACATGGCCTCATCCTGCTAACTGGCCCCACGGGTTCCGGCAAAACGACCACGCTCTATGCCGCGCTGCGTGAACTCATCGCCGCTGAGGTGCAGAACATCATCACCATCGAAGACCCCATCGAAAATGAGATCCCCGGCCTTGTGCAAGTGGAGGTCGATAGTGCAGACAAGGTCAACTTTGCCAGCGCCCTGCGCAGCATGCTGCGGCATGACCCTGATGTCGTCATGATCGGGGAAATTCGTGATCGCGAGACAGCAGACATCGCCATCAAAGCCGCTCTCACCGGTCATCTCGTCTTCTCCACACTACACACGAACTCCGCCGCTGGTGCTGTCGTGCGTCTCGCCGAGATGGGCGTGGAGCGCTTCCTCATCGCCTCCACCCTGCGCCTTGCGGTGGCGCAGCGGCTCGTGCGCAAGTGCTGCACGCATTGCATCGAGGCGAGGCCTATCCGCATTGAGGAAGCCGCCTTGCTCGCACAGCCGGACTTACAGGGGCAGGACTGCTTTGAACCACGCGGCTGCCTCTACTGCGCGGGTCGCGGATTCGTTGGCCGCATGGGTTTGTTTGAAATGCTGCCCATCGATGAGCAGTGGTCGCAAGCGATAGCCAAAGGTGCTGACGAAGCCGAGCTGAATGAACTCATGCGCCTGCGTGGCCTGCCTTTGCTCGTCCACGATGCCGCTGAAAAGCTGCGCTCCGGCAGTGTCACCATGAATGACGTGCGCAGTGCCGTGACCGTCTGGTAAAAACATTATGCCCGCTTTTCTCTACAACGTTCGCGATGCCTCCGGTGCCCGGTTTTCCGGTGAACTAGAGTCCGCTTCCAGCTCGGCGGCAGCGGCAGAGTTGCGTGGGCGCGGTCTGATTGTCATCACCGTCGAGGAAGCGCAGCAATCATCGTCTGCACGCGGCTGGTCACCTTCCGAACTGCTGTGGATTCGCTCGCTCGATATTGAGATCAGCCTCTATCAGCTCGCCACTCTGCTGCGCAGCGGACTCACCCTGCTCAGTGCTCTGCGACTCGTGGCCGAACAGGCCGAGCGTGGCCGCTTGCGGCGCGTGTGGGAGGAAGTCGTCATTACCATCGAAGGCGGACGCACCTTTGCCGATGCGCTGGCGCAGCATCCCTGCTTCAACCGCCTCGTCGTGCAGCTCGTCAGCGTGGGCGAGCAGACCGGCCACCTCGGCCCTGTGCTGGAGCGTGCGGCGGCAGCACTGGAGAAGCGGCGCACGCTGCGTGCCAGCCTCATCACCACCCTGATGTATCCTGCCATCGTCTTCCTGCTCGCCATTGGTCTGGCGGTTTACATGGTGATAGGCGTGCTGCCAAAGTTGCAGGTTTTCCTGCGTGCGATGGGCAAGAAGCTGCCACCGATGACCCAGCGTTTGCTCGACATTAGCGACTGGATTCAAATCAACGGCATCACCACCGTCATCATCGCCGTGACGTTGCTCATCGCCCTCGTGATGGTCTTCCTCTGGCCTCCAGGCCGTGCGGTGATTGATGCGCTCGCCCTGCGCATCCCCTTGCTAGGCAAAGCCTTCCGCACCGCAGGCACCGCGCTCTTTGCCACCTGCTTCTCCGCCTTGCTCAGCAGCGGCGTCACCCTCATCGAAGCCCTGCGCGTCACCGAACGACTGATGGGCAATCGCCGCCTCGCCAGCATCGTCACAACTGCCCGCGAGCAAGTCATGCAAGGCGAGCCACTGGCGCGTCACTTGGACCGCCCGCATGGCTTCATGCCCATGCTGTCGCGCATGGTCGCGGTCGGCGAGTCCTCCGGCACGCTCGACAACGTGCTGGATGAAGTCGTACGCTTTCACGAGACACAGCTAGAGCGCCTCATCAAGCGTCTCACCGCACTCATCGAACCCGCCGTCATCGTCACCGTCGGCAGCGTCGTCGGCTACGTCTATATCTCCTTCTTCATGGCCCTCTTTGCCGCCACCGGCCCAGGCAACAACATCCGCTGAATCATTCATGAAATACCTGCTCATCATCTCTCTCCTGTTGGCCTCACAGGCATCCGCCCAAACGCCAGCACCTCCGAAACCACCGCTCGATCCCACCGTGCCAGATGCCGCGCTGCAACAACTGCTCACCGCCTCCGGTGGCAAGACCACGAGCAAGCTGCCCGAGATCATCATGCGCGGCAAAATCATCGCCAGCGCAGGTCAGGGACTCGTCATCATTGAGATCGACAAGCAGATCCTCAACCTGAAGAAAGGCGCGACGCTCAGCCTCTCCGGCGAGCACAGCCAGACCAGCCTGCAACTCACTGAACTCACCCGCGACGGTGCCAGCATCGAGGTGCTGCCACTCAAGCAAACCCTCCGACTCCAATGAAGCACCTTCTTCTCACCCTCTGCCTGTTCTCACTCAAGGCCTATGCGCAAGAGCCGCGCATGGAGGTCATCGATCTCCGCCAGGTGCCGCTGGCCGATGCCTCACGCATTCTGTCCGAGGCCAGCGGCTTGAATGTCGTGGCCTCCGTCGAGGCAGGCAAAACCATCGTCAGCCTCTACCTTTCCAACGTCGAGCCGCGTGCCGCCATCGAAGCCCTCTGCCGCTCGCACAACCTCTGGTTCCGCGATGATGAAAAGAGCGGCATCATCCGCATCCACACGCCTGAGGAATACCAGCGCGATCTCGGCAGCTTCCAGGAAGAAATCACGGAGACCTTTGACCTTCGCTTTCCCAATGCTGAATCTCTTGGCAACGCCATCCGCGACCTCTTCGGCAACCGTGTCCGCATCAATCAAAACTCACAGCAGGAGCAAATGCAGGAGACGCAGGAAATTCAGCAGCGCTTCCAACGCTTCGACATCCTGGATGGCCGCAGTCAGCAGCTTGGCTTCAGTTCAAACCAAGGCGGCGCAGGCGGCAACAACTCCCAAAACGGCCTCGGTGGCGGCAACACCCGCAATGGCAACAACTCGCTCAACTCACTCTTTGGAGCCGGGATGCAGCAGAACTTCGGCAATCGCTTTGGTAACGCACAGAACCAACAGCAAACTATTCAGCCGCAGCGCATCGAAGGACTCAGCGCCGAGGAAATCCAATCCCTGCAAGTCAACGCGGCCGAAGATCGCACCGCTGCCGTGCAGCGGCTCCTGGATGAGCGCGTGGACATCTTCGTCACCGTCATCCAACGCCTGAACAAAGTCCTCGTTCGCACCAGCGACAGCCGCGCCATGGAGCAGATCCGCAAGCTCATGCTCAGCATTGATGTCCCCACACCCACCGTGCTCCTAGAAGTGAAAATCCTCCGCGTCCGCCTCGATCAAGGCTACCGCAGCGCCGTGGACTACCTGTTTAATGACGGCACCACACAGGTCGGATTCGGCACTGGCGCGGTCAATGCAGGCGATCTCGCCTTCCGCTATGCCAGCGGCAACTTCTCCGCTCAAATTCAGGTGCTCGAAGAAAAAGGCCAGGTGCGCGTGGTCTCCACGCCCACGCTCTTAATTGCCAACAACGAAGTCAGCCGGCTGTTTATCGGCGAGGAGCGGCCGCTCAATCGCAGTTTCAACGGCGGAGCCGTCATCCCCGGCGCGGCTAACAACGTCGTCGTCAACGGCAGCACCGACATCGAGTTCCGCCCCGTCGGCACCACCCTTCTCATCACGCCGAACATCAACGCCGACAAAACCGTCACGCTGCGCCTGCTCCAAGAGAACTCCAACATCAACGTCAACGGCGCGTCCGTGCTCGTGCCTAACAACAACGGCTTCACCCGCCAGACCGTCGATACCGTGCAATCCCGCACCGTCAGCGGCACCGTCGTCGCCAAAGATCAAGTGCCCGTCGTCATCGGCGGCCTCATCGACACCAACTTCACCGACACCCGCGCGCAGGTGCCCCTGCTCGGCAACATCCCGCTTGTTGGCATCCTTTTCGGCAAACGCCAAGACACCAAAACCCGCGATGAACTCGTCCTCCTCATCTCCCCGCACATCATCGACGGACGGGAAGGCGGAGCCGCCGCCTCACAAGACTTTCTCCAGTCCAACGATGTCCGAGGAGAGCGCAGCTTCACCACAGAAAAGGCCGTCCGCGACCGCCTCGAAAAATATCTCCCCGCACCCCAGCCCCCAAAAGCCATCCCCTACGAGGAGCCAGCCCCACCCCAGAAAAAGCGCAGCTTCATAGACATCATCCGAGGCCGTCATTGAGCCGACGCGTGCAAGGTAATCTCTTTCCGTGCGCGTCTGTGACCTTGGGTTCGGGCACCACCACGCAAATTCCATGAGAACGCAAATTTGTGCTTTCCACTTTTTTCGAGGTGTCTTCACAGATTTGCCACTGTGTCGCTTTCACAAGGCGTTGATAACCAGTTGATTGGCGCGTTTCTGCCAGTGTGCGACTGACCCATATCTGTAAAGCACGCCTGTGGGAATGTATTCTCACTGCCGGTGCCGTGCGATGGACTGGTGCGGCTCAAAGAACACTGGGATGACGGGCAGCGCGAACTGGAGAAAGCGTCCCAACTGCTCCCGCCGGACTTGCGGTGGGAGGCGTGAACGGATTGCCGCAGCTACCTCATTGGCGACATCGCTGGCTGACAGCACGCCAGCCTGATTGAGTTGTGGTGCCGCATGTAGTCCTGCCAGGCGGGCACGTTCCAGCCATCCGTCTGCTTTTGCGGCGCATCGATTCTGCGCCGCCAATGGTTGATTGACTGCCTCGACACGCCCAACCGATGCGCGAGATCCGTTGTGAATCTGACCCGGTCAGAGTTTGGATCGTTCGCCTTCATGTGGTGTGTTGGGCGCTGGACGCCGCCCGCTCTTTTGCTTCGCGCCATTTGTCGGCGGCAATTTCCATCGGGCCGGGTCTCAACTGCAACCACTCATCGAGTTCTTCAGTGATGAGGTCCAAGAGCCGCCGCACATTCTCCATCGTGATTTGATCCGGCCCGAAGCGAAACACGCGCCAGCCAGCGAGACTCGCCTCCAGATATTTCTCCAGATCGGCGTTGAACCCGGCGGCACGGTTGTGGCGGCCGTTCACCCAGATGCCGCCCTCGATCTCGATCAGCACGCGACCGGGTAAATAAGCGAAGTCTGCCCTCCACTTGCGTTTTTCATGGAATCGGAACTCGCGTTGTAGCGGCGGTCCTTCGACGGCTTTCCAGAGCATCAGGAAGTGTTCTTCGAGG
>CAJCCF010000311.1 GCA_903960845.1 uncultured Verrucomicrobiota bacterium
CTATGATCAGTTCCGCGATCCTGAGATCGCCAGCCGCATCGCCGCGAATGAGCTGGCCTTCCGAATGCAAGCCGCTGCGCCGGAACTGATCGACTTGAAGGATGAAGACGCGAAGACCTTGGAAATGTATGGCGTGAACCGAGCCGATGCGCCGATCAAGGCCTCGCGCGGCGGAGGTCCCGGCCAGTACAAATCCTTTGCCACCAACTGCCTGCTTGCGCGCCGGCTTGTGGAGCGTGGCGTGCGTTTCGTGAGCATCATGCATGCGTCGTGGGATCATCACTCGGACCTCGACAACGAACTCGCCTACAACACCGGCATGGCCGACCAGCCCATCGCTGCGCTGCTGACTGATTTGAAACAACGCGGCCTGCTGGACAGCACGATGGTGGTCTTCGGCAGCGAGTTTGGCCGCACACCGCTCGGTGAAAATCGTGGCGGCAGACCTGGAGTGACGGGCCGCGACCATCACCCGTTTGCCTTCACCATGCTCGCGGCGGGTGGTGGTCTGAAAGGCGGCCTGACTTATGGCGAGACCGATGAAATCGGCTGGGGCATCACGCGGGACCCCGTCGATCTCCATGATTTCCATGCCACGATGCTGCACCAGTTCGGGTTTGATCACCTCAAGCTCACGCACCGTTTCTCCGGTCGTGATTTCCGGCTGACGGATGTGGCCGGGCACGTCATCAAGGACTGGATCGCCTGACGCCTGCCGGTGTGGACGGCGACGAGTTTCATTCTTTCGTGGAAGATGCCATGAGCGGGCGCTAAGGGTGATACATGGCCCTCAAGGCAATCATTCACAAAGCCAGCGTCCAGTTCTCCGATCTCGACCGCAACCTCTACAGCGATCACAATCTCACGATCGCGCGCCATCCCTCGGAGACCGATGAGCGCATGATGATCCGCATCCTCGCTTACGTGCTGAATGCGCCGTCTAACAACGACCTCGGTACGCTGGAGTTCGGCAAGGACATGTGGGAACCGGATGAACCCGCCATGTGGCAAAAGGATCTGACCGGTCTTCTGATGCATTGGATCGAGGTCGGCCAGCCGGATGAAAAGCGCCTCAGCCGCGCCTGTGGCCGGGCCAAGCGTGTCAGCGTGTACAGCTTCAACAGCGCCACGCCCACCTGGTGGGGCGGTGTGGCGGGCAAGCTCACGCGCATGAATCATTTGTTTGTCTGGCAAATTCCAGCTGAGCAGAGCCAGCAGCTCGGCGCACTCGCCCAGCGCTCGATGAACCTGCAGATCACCCTGCAGGATAGCGCTCTCTGGGTCGGAGAAGGCGACCGGTCCGTGGAGATCACTCCAACCTGTTTGTTTGGCGGAGCCAGCCTGTGAATCAGCTCACGGGGCCGGTGCCAGCAAATGACTGACCAGGAACTCCGCCGGATGGCTCTTCGGCTCCGGCTGATCCTGAATCACGATGCACGTGCCCCCGTCGGCGGCGCACTCTTTGTGCACCTCACGGGCATGCTGGATGCAGTGCAGCCACTCGCCGCGATTGCCGGGCGAATTCGCTGATCACGCTCAGACAACTGACAGTCTGCCATGCCTACCCGTTCTGCGGTGACGGGTAAGTCACCTCTGAAGACAGTGTGAACCGTTTTCGACTTTTACCATCTCTTCACAAATCTCTGCCTTCGTTAACACACGCCCTTAACACAGGGGAAGTCTGTTGTGGGTGTGACAACGCTGGGTCCTCCAGCCCGCCACAAGTCCAACTCAAACCACAGCAGACCATGAAAACGAACAGCAACCGATTCGTGAACAGTGTCCTCACCACCGCCGCGGCAGTCACCCTCAGCGGTGTGACTTTTGCTCAACAAGGGCCACCTCATGCCGGCCCAAAACCACCGGTGGGCGCCAATCCCAATGGAGCCGCACCAATCCCGCGCATGGACCCCGGCCAGCCCCCAGGCCAGCCGCCACAGGGTCAGCAGCCTCCGCAAGGCCAGCGGCCACCGCAGCCAGCGCAGAATGCGGGTCAGCCGCTGCCGCCGAGTTTGCCGTCTTCGTTCCTGCTGCCTTCCGAGTTCCGTACTGTGGATGGCACGGTGAACAATGCGACCCACAGCGACTGGGGTTCATCGGGCAAGCCTTTCATCCGCCTGGCTCCAAACGCCTATGCGGATGCGATCAGCGAACCTGCCGGTGCCACCCGTCCAAGTCCGCGTGTCATCAGCAATGCGGTGGCCGCGCAGCAAAACCTGCGTCCGAACCGTCGTGGTGCCAGTGACTTCATCTGGCAGTGGGGCCAGTTCCTGGATCATGACCTGAATGAAACAGCCGCCGCTGATCCAGCGGAGGCTTTCCCCATTGCCGTGCCAGCAGGCGATCCGCAGTTTGATCCTGCAAGCACGGGTGCCGTCACGATGGGCTTGAACCGCAGCGCCTATGAGACGGTGCTCGGCGTGCGCGAGCAAAAGAGCGCCATCACGGCGTGGATCGACGCCTCGCAGGTCTATGGATCAGATGCCGCGCGTGCCGCTGCTCTCCGCGCCAATGACGGCACGGGCCGTCTGCGGACGAGCACCAGTGTGCATGGCGATCTCCTGCCAGTGCATTCCGATACACTCGCCGCGCTGCCGCCTGCACCAGGCTTCTTCGTGGCCGGTGACATCCGGGTGAATGAGCAGACGGGTCTCATTGCCATCCACACGTTGTTCATGCGTGAGCACAACTTCTGGGCGGATCTGTATCGTGCCGCAAATCCATCTGCGACTGATGAAGAAATCTACCAGTTCGCCCGCCTGATTGTCGGTGCAGAGATGCAGGCCATCACTTACCGCGAGTTCCTTCCCGTGCTGCTGGGGCCAAACGCCCTGCCTCCTTATCGGGGTTACAAGGCCACGGTGAATCCAACGATCTCGAATGAGTTTGCCACCGCCGCCTATCGCCTCGGCCACAGCCTGGTCTCTCCCTCACTGCTGCGTCTGGATGCCACGGGTGCGGAGATCGAGGCGGGCAATCTGTCTCTCGCAGCCTCGTTCTTCCAGCCTCAGCAGATCACTGACGAAGGGATCGACGTGGTGCTGCGCGGCCTCGTCTTTGGTCGCGCTCAGGAGCTGGACGAGTGGATCATTGATGACATGCGCAACTTCCTGTTCGGCGCCCCGGGAGCTGGTGGACTCGATCTCGCCTCGCTGAACATTCAGCGCGGTCGCGATCATGGTCTACCCACCTTTGCAGCCATGCGCACCGCTTTGAAACTGCGTCCGGTGAAGAACTTTCAGGATGTGAATCCAAGCCGACAGGTCACTCGGGAACTCGACAATGCGTATGACAGCCCGGCTGACATCGACCTGTGGATCGGCGGTCTTGCGGAAGCAGACCGTCCCGGCTCCATGGTCGGTGAAGTCTTCCATCGTATCCTCGTCGATCAATTCATCCGGGTGCGCGATGCCGATCGCTTCTGGTATGAGAAAAGCCTGCCATCCGAAATGGTGCGCATGGTGAATGCCCAGACCTTGAGCGTGATCATCCGCCGCAATACCAACATCCGCAGTGAAATCCCAAACAACTCCTTCATCGCCCCTCCACCGCGCCGGACTGCGCCTCCTGCTGGCACCAAGCCTCCCACAGGCGGTAATCAGCCACCAGCTAGTGGTCAGCCGCCTGTTGGCGCTAAACCACCAGTCGGTGGTCCTCCTGGCGGCGGCCCTCCCGCAGGAGGTCAGCCTCCAGTGCGCTGAATGAGCTTGAAGTGAAAATGCACCCGAGGCCCATGCTGCACACGCGGCATGGGCTTCTTCTTTCTGTTGTCCTCCTTCACTCTCCGCATTGACCGGGCGCTTGTGTCTGATAGCCATGCGCCATGCGTCTCATCTCCGGCAGCGCGGGCGGTATCCCGCTGGAAGTTCCAAAATCCGTCACCCGCCCCACTCAGGATCGTGTGCGGCAGGCCGTGTTCAACATGCTCGGCGACCTGATCGGCGGGGCTCGCGTGCTGGATGTCTTTGCCGGTTCCGGAGCCTTCGGACTGGAGTGCCTGAGCCGGGGCGCCAGCAGCGCGCTGCTCGTGGACCAGGATCGCGGGGCATGTGAGGTGATGCGAAAAAACATCGCCAAAACACGGCTCGAAGGCGCAAGCGTCCGCCAGGGCGATGTCTTCAAGGTGCTGCCCCAGCTCGTCACGGCAGGCACACAGTTCGATCTCGTTTTTTCGGATCCACCCTATGCCCACAAGCCCGACGATGCCGACCTGAATGTCAAACTCGCCGCCGATGAAGACTTCTACCGGCTCGTCGCCCCGGGCGGCAGCGTGGTGCTGGAAAGCCGGGTGACAAAAGGCGGAAGCGCTTCATGGTCACCGTGGGAGGTGATGCGGGATCGTGAGTACGGTTCCACTCGCATCCTGTGGTTGCGTAAACCCTTGTAGCTGCCTTCGCCGGAAGGTCGCACCCGGGTCAGCGCCGCTTCCGGCAGGCGCAGCTGTTCTTCAACGATGTCTAAATCCCTCAGTCTCCTGCTCTACAACCTGCTGCTCCCGGTGGGGCTGGTTTTCATGCTGCCGGGAGCCCTGCGGAAAATGCGGGCACGGGGTGGACGCTGGCAGGACATGGCCCAGCGCTTTGGTTTTTTATCCGAGGCAAAACGGATCGCCATCACCCGGCTGCCAAACGGCCGGAACCGGATCTGGCTGCACGCGGTCAGTGTCGGTGAGATCGGCATCGCCACCAAGCTCATCACCCGCCTGCTGAAAGACTCGCCCAAAACAGGCATCGTTCTCACCACGACCACACCGACCGGCTATGCGCTTGCGGAGGAGTTTGCTCAGAAGACAGGCCGCGCCGTTCAGGGAACCCTCACCAAAAAACGCAAGGCCGCAGACAGCGCCGCACCACGCGTGGTCGTGCTCTATTCGCCGATCGATCTCCCTCTGGTCGGCGCACGCTTTCTCGATCTCATCCAGCCCACCCAGATCGTGCTCGTCGAGGCCGAGGTCTGGCCAAATCTCGTCGCCGCGGCACACCGGCGCGGCACACCGGTGTCCATGGTCAATGCGCGCCTCTCCCTCCGGTCCGAGGCCCGCTTCCAGCAGTTCGGATTTTTCATCAGGCCCGTCTTTGCCATGCTTGATCAGGTGCTCGTGCAGGAGCAGGGTGATGTGGCGCGCTTTGCCGCCCTCGGCGTGGACGTGGCCCGCATTCAGCATATTGGCAGCATCAAATTTGATCCGCAGGGTGCCGATGCGGATGAGGCCCAGCTCAAGCAACTGCGTGGTCTTTTGCAGCAGTTCGGCATCTCCGACACCCAGTCCATCCTGCTGCTCGCCAGCACACACCGGGGTGAGGAAGTACTGCTCGCGGAAGTGTACCTGAAGCTGCAGGAAAAATACCCCGACCTGGTGCTGCTCGTCGTGCCGCGTCATGTCGAGCGCGCCGCCGAAATCATCGAAGCCCTCCAGGCCCTTGGCATCACCACCGTGCGCCGCAGCCAGTTGAACGGCTCCAGACCCGCCGCCTCAGGCTCCAGACCCGCCCTGCTCATCGACACCACCGGTGAATTGCGCGCCTGGCAATGCCTCGCCACCGCCGTCGTCGTCGGCAAAAGCTTCCTCTCCGAAGGCGGTCAAAACCCCGCCGAGGCGGTGATGGCGCTGAAGCCGGTGCTCTTTGGCCCGCACATGGAAAATTTTGAGGCCCTCGTCGATCTGCTGCTCAAACACGAAGGCGCCATCCAGGTTCCCGACACCACCCGGCTGGAGGTGGAACTCTCCCGCCTGCTCATCGATCCAGTCCTGCGCGAGCACTACGGCCAGGCCGGCCACGCCGCCCTGGCCACCCACGAAGGCGCCACAGCCAAGACCGTCGCCCGCCTGCTTCCAAAATAAGCGAGTAAGAAAGCTATCTTTCCTCTTGCGCAGTCGCTGGTATGGAGCACAGTCGCGCCCCGCTCAAACAGAGCATGACCCCTTCGTCTAACGGTTAGGACACATCCCTTTCACGGATGCGATACGAGTTCGATTCTCGTAGGGGTCGCCACTTTTCCCAAGAGAATGGCGGCCTTCGGTTCAGGGTCTTCGATGACCCCACCGTCCTCGGACACACCCGCCGAACAACCTCTTCAACTCACACGCCATCGGAGCGCGCGTATGGCAAAGCCTACTCGCCAAGGTTTGCTGATCGGAGATTAGGCCTACGGAACACCATCCCCGAACAGGACAGTGATGGTAGGGCGGATGATCCCTCATCTGCCACTCAGGGACGGCGCTTGGAGGACCAAGCGCCCTGCCCAACGATGTGCCAGCATCACATTTGCTGGCTCATTCCTCGCAGCAATGCACCCTTTAATGTTAGGCCATTTAGTTGGTTTTTTGGTTCTTATTGAGATAGATGCGCTCCACTAACGCGCCGATCGCAATGCCCACAACGTATGCCAGAAGGTCCGGGCTATTGAACGTAGTCCCAAGGACCACTCGGCCAAGGCGGGTTGAGCGGATTCCATCGATCCAGTGTGCGTGATAAAGCTGCAGAAACTCAACGGACCACGCGAAGCAGACGGCGATGAAACCAACCCGCACCGCAGAGGCACGGGGAGAAACGAATCCAAAGCAGAGAAATACGACAAGCGCCCAAAGCGAGTCTCCGCCGTATTTGGCAATGAAATTCGGGAGCGCAAGAAGACCCGATCGCCATAGCAGGCCAATCCCGATGACCAGTGCCACCGCCAACGCATAAATCGGTCGGCTCCGTTGAATTGGAATTGCTGTTGTGCGCATTCGTATCGGGGCGGCGTTCAGGGCCGAACGTCGAGTCCTCCTACGCCTGACCGGGGGCGAGACTTCGACTGCGGGTTGAGGTTGGAGCGGTCATGACGACTGGAACTGGAGGCGGGGCAGGCGTTAGGAGCGACGTCTTGTTAGCCATTGGCTGTTCTCTTGGTCAGGTGTTCCGCTTCTTCAAGCTCGTCGTCCTCCCTCAGATACTGCTCTGGCGTCTGTCCTTCATCATTCTTGATCGTTGGATCTGCGCCATGTTGGAGTAAAAAATCAATCATCCTTACCGTTCTTGCTTCGTGCAGCGGAACGAACCCCTGCACTTTAGAGCGGACGTTCACGTCAGCTCCTGCTTTGATGAGGATCTCGGCCATCTCAATCGATTCTTCATAGAACCCATGCCCTGCCACACAGTGGATCGGAGTGAATCCGCGACGATCTGCCAAATGAGGGGTGGCGCCTAGCGAGATCAACGTGCTTAGAACTTCCGGGTGTGGTTCCGCCGAGGCGTATTTCAAAGGCGTGTTGCCGTTCTCATCTTGGATGTTCACGTCTGCGCCGGCAGCAACCAGTCGTTTGACTTCAGAAACATCGCCTGCCTGGGCAGCAAAATGGAGATCAGTCGCCATGCAGTGCATTTCTTTGCCTAACGTTGTTTACCCACAATAAACTGTGGACAAATCAGATTCGCCACAGGGCGTTTATGGGTTGTCGGTGTTGAGTTGGTGAAATGTTGACTGTTCACGACAGATAAGGCTTTATATGAATAAGTCGATTGCAGCGAGATAGATGCCAAAGGTC
>CAJCCF010000312.1 GCA_903960845.1 uncultured Verrucomicrobiota bacterium
CCGCGTACACGATGCCGTCGTGCTTCAGGATCTCATCCGCGAACAGGTGCATCCGCTCGGACAGATACTTGTAGAAGATGAAGCCCAGGATGTAGTCCCGAAACTCATCCGCACCCATCTTCCCGCGCAGCGTGTTGGCGATGTTCCAGAGCTGGGTTTGCAGGGTCTTCTTCGTGTCGTCGGCCATTGTTCGCCATGAAAGCGGTTCTGGCGTGGAATGGCAAGGAATGCTCGCCCGATGCTGACGATTCAGGATGTCATCTGACATTAGGGCACTCCCGGAAACAGAAAGTTTTCCCACAGCAACTGTGTCAGTTGGCAAGTTTGAAGTTCGGATCGGCGATCAATTTGTTGAGGACGCAGAGCAGTTTCCGCATAACGGCAGTGATGGCGACTTTGAACGGTTTTCCCCGTTACACGAGGCGTTGAAAAAAAGTTTTGAGGATTGGGTTGAGCCGAACACCGCGCAATGAGGCCATGTAGAGCACCCGGCGCACCTTGCGCCGGCCGCCTTGGATGTGTCGCTGCCCACGCATTGGGCCGCTGTCATAGGGGTGTGGAGCTAGTCCGGCGAGTGAGCTCACCTGCGCGTCACTAAGGGAGCCGAGTTCGGGAAGCTCCGCCAACAGCGTGGCCGCAGACACTGCTGCAATACCCTGCATCTGTTGCAGGCGTTGCGCCTTGGCCTGGGCCTCCGGACTCTTGAGCAGTGTCACGATGAGCTTTTCGAGATCGCGTATCTGCTGGGTCATTATTTTGATGAGCGACATGGCTTGCTTACACAACTGGGCATGACTGAGCTGGTGCAGTTGGGTCTTTTGCACGGCCCGTGCGGCGACCAGTTGCTCGCGCCGACTCACCAGATCAGCGAGTTCCTGTTCCCATTGCGAAGGCAGACGGTCCGTTTTCGGGTGCAGCTTTTCCCCGAACGAGCTGAGCACTCCAGCGTCGATCTGGTCGGTCTTGGCAAGTTTCATGGTGGCTTTGGCAAAGTGCCGCACCCGCCCCGGATTGACCCTGCTGACGGCCTTGTTGGCGTTCAACAGGGCGAGCCATAAGGCGTGCTCGTAGCCGCCGCTGGCCTCCAGCACGACATGGGCACTGGCGGGCAGGTGGCTGATGAGCTTTGCATGCCCGGCCTTATTGTTGGCGAGGCGTTTGCAAGGCAGTCCGTGGATGTCGAGCCATTGGGCACAGACGTCCACTCCGATATAGACAATGCCTTGAGTGGAGGCAGGATGGGTGTTCATGGATGGGATGAGTTTGCTGGACTTCATTCTTGTGATGCGAGCTTCCGTGCCGGGCTTCCCTGGTGCGGACTCAGTCAACTGTTCGAGTTCAAGCTTGTCCTGGCGCGTGAGTGACTGTGCGGTGGGTCGGCCTCAAAGGGCCTAGATTCAGGTCAGGCTCTCTCACACGCTCTCGGGATCGCTGGCCGTCACCAGCGTTCCCGAGTTCCAAGCCTCCATTGCTATCGGCCAGGAATCAGGACTCCACGACATACAAGATTCAGCAACGACCAAAGGTTCTCAGAAGGTGAAAACATTCTGCGGGTTCTCTGAATCTGTGGAAGAAATGGTTTTAGGGTGTCCCCATTAGACCATTCAGAGCGCCAAACCTTCCGCCGGACTCGTCCCGAGGGAGCGAGTCGGGAGTGCTCGGCCGGACACTGGCAACCCGGCGTGAACGCTCATCTCGAAAACAGGCGTGACCTAAATGAGCAGAACCGCCTCGACTTTGAAGCTCCGATCTTTGCTACTCAGACGGCAGGACCAAGCCTTGCGTGAGCAGGAAGCTACAACTCTATTCCCGTCGGCAGCAGCCACAG
>CAJCCF010000313.1 GCA_903960845.1 uncultured Verrucomicrobiota bacterium
CTCTTCACTGGCGCGCTATCGCCACGCCAGACGAAGCCGGCTTTTTCAAAACTCTCTTTGTGGGCGCGGAGGTAGGCAAGCAAACGGCGGCCGAGTTCACGGTTGGGTGAATTGCTGCGGACAGCAAAGGGTTGAATCGCCTTGGCTTTATCAGCAGGCAGAGGAATGGCATCGAAGTGCTCCGCCTGCTTTTGAATGTTGGTGCGGTACACCACGGCCGCATCGAGTGAACCGGTGCGGAGTTGATTGACCAGGAAGTCGCCCGTCGGCACCTGGCTGGACGCGTTTTTACTGACACTGTCAAAAAGATTCATCGACCTCAAGATGCCCGCCGTCATGAAACCGAGCGTGGACTGCTCGGCATTGCAAAGGCCGACACGCAAGCCCGGTCGCGCGAGATCGGCAAGGGTCTTGATGCCTTTAGGATTGCCCTTTGGCACGGCGATGATGATCTCGGCCTCGGTCAACAAGACTGCCTCTGGAAACTGTTCCGCCACAGGCGGGACAAAGCAAACATCGCATGCGTAATACACATCCGGGAATTTCGGATTGCTGCTGTCCTTCATCGTCTTCATGGCTGCGCAGAGTATGCCGCAGCCATTGAAAACCGTCGTCACGCTGATGCCCTCACGATTGGCAAAATCCTGTACCAGTTGCTCGATGGCCGGGCGATTCACTCCGCCACTGTAGAGAATGAGTTCGGGCTTCGCCGCCCACTTATCACCGCCGGCCGGCTGGAATCCAAGCTTCTTGAAGATGGCACCACCCTTCTCCGGAGCGGCGAGGTAGCGCGCGAATTTCAATGCCTCGACCGAGGATTTTGTAGATTTCAGAACTGCGGCGCTGGCCTTTTCCGCGTGTTTGGAAAGCTCGGGCATGGTCAGGGCTTCAAGCCCTTCAAACTGTGGCACGGTGCTGTCCCAGACGAGCGCGGCATCGCTGGCACCGATCTTCACATCGGCAGCAATCTCGGTGACCGTGGGTTTCATCACGGCTGCCTTTTTGGCAAGCGTGTCCCAGCGAGCACCGAGTAGTGTTTTGACAACTTTGCCGATGCTGGCGGCCTCGGGATTGGGCAGTGCAAGCTTGATGTCCGCCTTCTCCAAATCAGCGAGTGCTGCAATGCGCTTGGGATTGCCTCTGGCCACGGCGATCACCGGATGCTGCACCGCCAGCGGCAGGATTTCACGGATGACATCGAGCTTGGCGGCATCAGCCAGCGAGCCTTCATCAGCGGCGATGAAGAGATCACCTTTGCCTGCGATGCGCAGCTGGCTGAGCAGCGTACCCGTGCCGCCAAATTGGAGTTCGATGAGCGTGCCGGTTTCCTTTATGTACTCAGCCGCGACTGCTTCGATGGGTTTCTTCAATCCTGCCGCGCAATAGACCGTGAGGGTGGACGTGGCACCCTGCGGATGACGCAGCGCGATCACCAAAAGGATCACGGCAGCAGAACCGAGCAGGAGAGCAATGAGTTTACGAATCATGGGGATCAATGTTTGGCGCGACCGCGCAGAAGAATGAAGGCTGCCACGGCAAGGAGTGATGCGGCACCCGCCAGCCAAAGTTTCCGCTGCGTGGAGCCTACGCTGGCAGGAGAAGGATTCATCTCGTCCGGTTGAGTTTTTTGTATTTTGGTGATGACCGTTTCCGGCACCACCGCCGGGGTGTTAGGCTGCGCTGCTGGCTTTGACTGACCAGCCTCCTTCAGCGCCTTAATCCAATCCACATTCAGCAGCAGGTCCCAGCCTGGATTTTCATTCTTGATGCGGCAGCCGCAGCGTCCGACCAGGAACATGCAGGCATCCTCCAACGATGCGTCGTCCAAATCGTTGAGTGGCCAGGCACCAAGCACGCGCCCCTTGCCAAACACCGCCGCCGCAAAGCTGGTCGTGGCGGGATCAATCATGCCCTTAGGCCCGGCGAGCATCGACAACAGCAGTTTTTCCCCCGGATCATTCCGATTCAGCCGCAGGGTGGCAAATTTCAACTTCAGGTCTGGCCCAGGCCCGAGCTGACTGTCGGGATCGTTTGGATCCTGAATGGGTAAACTAGCGACCTGCTCCAAAAACTTCAGCCGTTTCTCGATGCGTTCCACCTCGACTTTGTCAGCTGGGGTGCCACCCGCAGCAATCACCCAGATCGCTGAATCGCCTGCGAGAATTTGCTCGATGATCCTGGTGCGCCCTGGTGAATCAAGCAGGGCGGCCAGTGATGCCTTGTCAAGAGTTCCGCTCCACACAGGTCTTTCGCTACCCCTTGAAGAGTTGAGCACGGCGGTAGCGGCCTCTTTTGAAGTCGTGATGTCCAGGTTGGCCTTCCCATTGGCACGCAGCGGACGCAGTGCGTCGGTCAGCGTGCGGTCACCGGAGGCACTGGCAGGCAGCACCAAATGAAATTTGTCAGCCTCCCAACGGTCCAGCGCGTAGCGGAAGACCGGGATCGTGCAGGCGCAGGTCTCTGCGTGAAGAAGCGCGGTGGTTAAATAGAGGAGCAGGCAGGAGCGGAGCATGGACCAAGTCTCAACGAACATGGATGCGAAACATTGCGCTGAATCCTCAAGGAACCCATCACAGGGTTCCGGCTCTGTCTTCCCTCTGATTTCTCCGGCGGACTGCGATCGGAACCAACTCAGGCTTGAGTCCGCTTTAGACCTCGCCACATGTCCGCCCATGTCGAATGAGGGCGCAGGTTTGTTAAAGCACTATCTCGAGCAGCGGATGCTGGCCGGGCAGACGCATGTGGCCCTGCGTCCAGGGATGCTTGAGCAAATGCAACGGCGCCATCAGCCTGCAGCTCAGGCCGCAACTCAGCCTGCGCCTCAACGTGCATCGCAAGTTTCGCAAGTACCGGAAGTTGTGAGGCTGGTGGCACCAAAGCTGGACACCAGTCCGCGGCCGGCAGCAACGGCGCCGCCCAAGGCCGCCCCTGCTCAAACGCCGCCCGCGATGCGCCCGGCTTTGATTGAAGTCAGTGGCGACAGCAAAGCTGAAAAACTGGCGGCACTGGCCGCGCTGGCC
>CAJCCF010000314.1 GCA_903960845.1 uncultured Verrucomicrobiota bacterium
CGGCGCGCGTCTCGGCAGCCCGCTGGTTGTCGGACTTGGCGCGGGGGAGTTCTTCCTCGCCTCGGACGTCTCCGCCATCGTCGCCCACACCCGCGATGTGGTTTACCTCAACGACCATGATCTGGTCAGCCTCACCTCCGAGCGTTATGATGTCACCAACTCGGCCGGCGGAACGGCCCGGGTGAAAGTCAGCCATGTCGAGTTCACTGCCGATGATGCTGAAAAGGGCGACTTCCCCCACTACATGCTCAAGGAGATTTTTGAGCAGCCGCAATCGCTGCGCAATGCCATGCGCGGTCGTCTTTCGCGCGATGATGGCACGGCGATTATGGGCGGGTTGAACATGACTCCTCAGGAATTGCGCGGCATCGACCGCATCATCCTCAGTGGCTGCGGCACAGCGTTCCACGCGGCCATGGTCGGCGAGTATGTCATCGAGACACTTGCCCGAATTCCAACCGAGGTCGAAATCGCCTCCGAGTTCCGCTACCGCAATGTGCCGGCGGACAAGAACACGCTGCAATTCGTGTTCAGCCAGAGCGGCGAAACCATCGACACCCTCGCCGCCTTGCGTGAAGCCCGGCGCAAAGGCATCCGCTGCCTCGGCATCGTGAACAGCGTCGGCAGCACCATTGCCCGTGAAAGCGATGGCGGCTGCTACATCCATGCCGGCCCCGAAATCGGTGTCGCCGCCACCAAGACCTTCACTTCCACCGTGATGATGGTGACGCTGCTGGGCATGCTGTTTGGCCGCATCCATCACCTCAGCAGTGCTGACGGCCTGGAGATGATCGACGAGCTCGAAGCCATCCCGGACAAGATCGCCAGCATCCTCAAGCAGACCGACCGGATCAAAGCCATCGCTGAAAAACATGCGCACGCCGAGGGCATGCTCTTCATGGGGCGTCAGGCGAACTATCCTGTGGCCATGGAAGGCGCGCTGAAAATGAAGGAGATCAGCTACATCTACGCCAGCGGTCATCCGAGCGCCGAGCTGAAGCACGGCATCATCGCTCTGGTGAAGCCGGACATGCCGAGCGTGTTCATCGCGCCTGATGACGCCGTCTTCGACAAAAATGTCAGCAACATTGAGGAAGTGCTCGCCCGCAAAGGTCCGGTCATCGCGGTCACCACCGAAGGTCGCACCGAGCTTGAGCGCCTGACGGAAGATGTCATCTATGTTCCTGATTGCCCGAGCTACCTGAGCCCGCTGCTCACCGTCATCCCGCTGCAACTCTTCTCCTACTACACCGCCGTCGCCCGCGGCTGTGACGTGGACAAGCCGCGCAATCTGGCAAAAAGCGTGACCGTGGAGTAAGCAGCCTTGCAGGCCCGGCCAATCACATTCATCTGCTGATCAGCACCACTGATCTCACCGCCATGAACACTCTCGAAGCCATCCAGTCCCGTCGCGCCATTAAGCATTACGATCCCGCCCACCGCATGAGCGAGGCGGAAATCCGCCAGCTTCTTGAAGCCGCCATGCAGGCTCCAACTGCCTTCAACATCCAAAACTGGCGCTTTGTCACCGTGATCGATCCCGAGGTGCGGAAGCAGATCCGCGCCGTCGCCTGGGATCAGGCGCAGGTCACAGATGCCTCCCTGCTCATCGTGCTCTGTGCCGACAAGGATGCGTGGAAAAAGGAGGCAGCACGCTATTGGAAAAATGCACCGCAGCCTGTTCAGGATTTTCTCGTGCCCGCCATCGGCCAATACTACGAGGGCCGCGATCAGGTGCAGCGTGATGAGTGCATGCGCTCCTGCGGCCTTGCCGGCATGACCCTCATGCTCGCCGCCAAAGCCATGGGCTATGACTCCTGCCCGATGGATGGCTTCGACTTCGACGCCGTCGCCAGGATCATCAACCTCCCCGGCGATCACGTCATTTCCTTCATGATCGCCATCGGCAAAGGCACCCAGCCCGCCTGGCCAAAACCGGGCCAGCTCGCGTATGATGAGGTGGTGATTCAAAATACGTTCTGATGCCATCCCGACTGGATAACCGGGTCAATGATTTGAGGCTCTCCGCATGAGCGCCGCCTCGCGCTCCCCCCGGTGGACGGCTGCCATTCCCTGGCTGTTTGTCCTGCTCTGGAGCAGCGGGTTCATCGGGTCGAAACTCGGGGTACCGTATGCGGAGCCGTTCACGTTCATGTCGCTGCGCTACTGCATTGTGCTGGTGATTCTGGTGCCGATTGCCCTCGTGACGCGGGCCCCGTGGCCGAAGGGAAGACGACAAATGGCGCACGTGGCATTCGCGGGACTGCTGATTCATGCGCTGTATTTGGGTGGCTGCGTGTGGTCGCTGCGGTTGGGGCTGCCGGCGGGGATTTTGAGTTTGATCGTGTCGATGCAGCCGCTTTTTACAGCCGCGTTTGCCGGGGTGGCTTTGGGCGAACGTGTACTCCCGCGTCAGTGGGCCGGACTGGCACTGGGTTTTCTCGGCACGGCGCTGGTCGTGGCGCACAAGACAGGCAGCGGGCTGACATTCCTGATGACAGTGCCGGCGATTGCCTCACTCATCGGCATCACGTCAGGGACGATGTGGCAGAAGCGGCATTGCCCAAACTTTGATCTGCGCACGAGCACCGTGGTGCAGTATGCAGCCAGCCTGCTGGTCACCGCCATGCTGGCGATCACTACCGAAACCATGCAGGTGCAGTGGAGCGGGCAGTTCGTGTTTGCGCTGCTGTGGGTGGCGCTGGTCCTCTCCATCGGGGCAATCAGTCTCTTGAATCATCTGATCCGCAGCGGCACGGCGGTGAATGTGGCCAGTCTGTTTTATGCCGTGCCGGCGGTGACCGCACTCATGGCCTGGGGCATCTTTGGTGAAACGCTGACCGGCTTGTCCCTGGTCGGAATGGCGGTGGCCGTGCTCGGTGTGTGGCTGGCACGCGGCAGGTGAAATGAATCTCCCATCCTTTCACCGAGCCAGCCCGTGCATTGAGTAACCCAAGATTCATGGCTTGACCCCGCCAGAACCCTTAGAAACAATTCAGCCCGTGCTTCTCTCCGTTTCTGGCTTCCTCTACATCGCGCTCCTCCTGCTGCTGGCGGTGATCTCTGCCACGGAGACAGCCATCCACACGGCGCGGGACTTGGAAGAGAAACTGGAGCAAGCCGGAGAAGGCAGTGTGGCACGGAAACTGCGAAGCATCACGGCCAACCCCTTTGCCCAATTGCACCGGACCCTGCTTCTCTCGGCCACGCTGAATCTCGCGCTCGCAGCGCTGGGTCTGCATCTGGTTTCAGGCCCTCTGCTGCTGTTGGGCTGGAACCCCTGGCTGACAGCGCCGGTGCTGTTCATGACCACGGTGCTGGTCGGGGATGTGATGCCCAAATTTTTCGCCGCTTACTCGCCATCAGCCGTGCTTCTGGGCAGCCTGCGTTTGCTGAACCCTCTGCGCTCCGTGCTGGATCCCATCGTGACGCTGGCTGATCGCACCACCGATGCGCTGATCCGGAAGCTGGTTTCCGGCCGGGTGAAAATGAAAATGCCGATCACCCGGGATGAGTTTGAGACGCTGGTGGAAATGCGTGAAGAACAGGGCCTGCTGGACAGCGCTGAGGCGGCCATCATTCGCGAAGCTCTGGACATCGAGCGACTCACCGTGCGTGATTGCATGGTGCCGCGTGTGGATCTGACACTGATGAGTGCCGAGGACAGCCCGACCAAAGCGGCCACCGTTTTGGAGCAGTCCGCCAGCCGCTGGGTCGTGATTTATGGGGAGACACCTGACGTGGTGGTGGGAGTGATCGACACCGTGGCCTGGCGTCTCGCGGGCAGGCCGACCTGGCAGACGGCGCAGCAACTGGTGACCTTCATTCCTGAGACGATGCCCGTGCTGGATGCGCTGGATAAGCACCTGCAAAACTCCACACGACCGGTTCTCATTGTCGACGAATATGGCGGACTGGAGGGCATGCTCAGCCAGGAGGAAATTGCCGACTGGCTGCTCTATGAGGCCGCGCCATGGCAGGGTGAAGCGGGTGAAATCCGTGAACTCGGCGGCGGCCGTTACTTGCTCGATGGCGGCACGCGTCTGGATGATGTGTCGAGCGAATTGCAGCTGTATCTGCCATCGGGCGGCATCGACACCATCGGCGGTTTTGTTTTCAATCAACTCGGCCACGTGCCGAAGGCTGGCGAACGCATCCAGGTGGAGGGGGCGGAGATCAAGGTGCGGCGAGTCGTGCGTGCCCGCATCCAACAAGTGGAACTGCGACTGAGTCGTCCGCTGCCCGGCGCTGAGGAGGTGGAGCAGGCATGAGTTGGATCATTCTGCTGCTCGTCTCACTCGCGCTGTCCTTTGCCCTGTCAGGACTCGAAAGCGCCGTGATCGCCGTCAGCCGCGTGCGTGTGCGCCATGCCGCGAGTGCAGGTGACCGCCGTGCCGCGCGCCTGCTGCCGCTGGTGGAGGATCGTGACGCCCTGCTCGGCGCCATCACCGTGGCCAATCATGTCACCAACCTCGCCGCATTCCTCATCATCGCCTGGAAGCTGGTCCGTGTTTCGGGCGGGTGGGGCTATCTCGCCGCCTTTGCGGTGGCACTGCCCATCTTTCTCATCGGCCTGGAAGTGCTGCCGAAAAAACTCTTCCGCCGTTACCCCTTCCGCATCATCCGCGCGCTGTTTCCACTGGTGCTGGTCATCGGCCTGTTCCGACCCTTGTTCCGCCTCATGGCGCGGGCGCAATCGACGGACACAGCCGCTGTTCCCAATCAATCCGCCGGGCGCGATGATCTCCGCCATCAGGCACGCACACTGGAGCATCAGCATCAGCTCTCATCCGGTGCCGCAAGGCTGATTCATCAGGTGCTCGACTACCGCCAGCTCCGGGCCGCCGACGTCATGCGCCCGCTCACCCGGAGTGTGGCTCTGGCTCCCGATTTGCCACTGAGCAGCGCGCTGATCATGGCGCGCGAAAACGGCACCAGCACCCTGCCCGTCATTGGTGACAAAGGCCGCTTCGTCGGCGTCATCGACCTGGCCACCCTGCCAAAGGACATGCCGCCAGACCGTCTGGTCCGCCAGCACATGCGCACGCTGGACAGTGTGCATGACCACGACAGCGCCCTGAATTCTCTGCAACGGATGCGCAAACGCGGCCGCAGCCTCTGCCTCGTTCTCGACGACAGGGAGCTGCCCGCCGGCATCCTTCATGAAGAGGACCTGCTGCGGCAACTCATGGGCACGCGCGGCTGAGGATGCTTACAACGCCTTGTCGTAGATCTTCTCAAACACCGCGGCAGGACCTTCACTGAGGCGGTTCGCATCGACAATGGTGATGCCATCCGGACCGAAGCGGGCGGTGACCGTGGCCCCCTTCCCTTCGCTCAGGTATTTGAAATTGAGATCACGCACCCGCGCCGCGGCATCGACCAGAGCGCAGGTGATGCGGGCGTCTTCCGCTGTCGGGTAGAGATGCGCCACGGCATCGAGCGTGGCTTTGGCAAACTTGACCTGACAGATGGCGACAAGCCCAACCGTGAGGCTGTCCACACCGTAGCCGATGTAGCCCTTGCTGCCGTCGGGACGGGCGACTTCGCGGGTGAAGTGATTGTTGCTGGTGCGGGTGCCGCCACCCTGGTTCCACCAGCGGAAGCCGCGGTACTGCTGGTCACTCTCGACCTTGCCATCCGCACCGACGATTTCGTGCCCCTGATTCACCGGGCCTTCAAAGTCCGCTGGCGTGACCCAGTTGTTGTGAAAATTGATGCTCATGCCGTTCTCGAAATCAACGCGCACCTGCACGGCGTCATAGGCATTGATGCCGTCACGGATGAGGCGCTTCTTTTGACCAACGGCGGTGAGCGAGACCGGCTTGCTGCGGTAGTAGCTCCAGATCAGGTCCGTCCAGTGCGGGCCGACATAGCTGAAGGGATCGCTCGACTCGACCCACTTGAAGGTGCTGGTGCTCACTTCCAGCGGCTCTTCGAGATAGGCCGTACCATAAAGCGGAGCACCGATTCGATTCTGAATGTCATCACGGATGCGCAAATGATCGGGATCGTAGCGCTTGTGCATGTCCACGGCGACGACACAGTTTTTCGCCCGGGCCAGTTCGATGATCTGATCGGCCTCGTGAATCGTGAGGCACATGGGTTTTTCCGTGAGCACATGCACGCCCTTTTCCAAAGCGGCCAGAATGGGCTGCGTGTGCAGATGATCAGGCGTGGCCACGGCCATGACGTCGAGATCAGGGATCTCGCGCAGGATGTCGGCCCATGGCTCATCACCGTGAAAAGCGCGCGGCTCATGACCCGTCAGATCCTTGAACGCAGCCGCGGCCTTGAGTGCTGATTTCTCCGAACGGGTGGCCACGGCGACCAGGTCAAATTTGACCGGTGCAAGTTCACGGGAATGCTCATCGAGACCGACACGGGCCAGTTGTCCGGCGATGCCGAAACGTTGCAGGTCGGCATAGGCGCGGGCGTGGACATCTCCTCCAAACATGCCCGCTCCGACGAGGGCGATCTTGATACGGCGTGGTTGTTCCATAAGTGGCAGAGACTCAAAGCGGGCCGGAGCCAGGAAGCAAGGGGCGAGGTGTGTACCCGAGTGATGGAGTCTGGACGGGAAATGATGCCCGTCAGTCACGACGAACCGAAAGCGGCGTCACAGCCTCCGCATTCCAAGACGCTCCACGCCTGCGCGGTCTGCAGGAGTCGCGTCAGCGTTTTGGAGTGCGGTGGCAAAACCCCGAAGGGGTGGCGACACTGCTTTTGACAGTACACCAAGCGAACGAACCTCCAGCGACCTCCGAAAGCAGCGTCACAGCCTCCGCATTCCAAGACGCTCCGCGCCCGCGCGGTCTGCAGGAGTC
>CAJCCF010000315.1 GCA_903960845.1 uncultured Verrucomicrobiota bacterium
GATCATCGGTGAGCGCCTCTTTGAGGTGGATGATGCCGATCCCCTTCCCCTTGTGGGCGGTGACCTTTTGATTCTGGCCAGCGACGGACTGAACACACTCTCGGAAATGGAACTCCTTGCCTGCCTCAAGAACGATCCTTCCACAACCGCCGCCCTTGCTGACGCGCTCCTGCGTGCGGTGGAATCACATCACCTGCCACGCCAGGACAACACCACCGTCATCGTCATCCGCTGGCGCTGACCTTCCGAAAAACCCTCTTCGATCATGCAACGCCGAAATCGCGACATCACCATTTTCAATCTCTCCGCGATTGACCTGTTCTGCTCGGGAATGGGGGCCATCATGGTTCTGATGGTGTTACTGATGCCCTACTACAAAAAAACATCATCCACCAAGCCGTCCCCGATTGTTGAGGTCAAAACGCCACAGAAATCCAATGCCATCCAGGTCGAGGATATTGACCTCGTTTTCGTCATGGACGCCACTATGAGCATGCAAGACGAACTTGAGACGGTGAGGAATGGACTGCGTTCCATTGTTCAGGTGCTGCGCCGGATCTCGGACGATGCCCGTGTTGGATTTGTGGCATATATCGACCGTGATGTTCTCTCGTCATCCCCGCTTCTGGAGGTAAACCGTGGGGCACAGGGCGATTCCAACACGGAACGTTTGCAGAAAATAGTGAATGGTGTCGAACTGGTGGGCAACTTGGACTGGCCAGAGGATGTTTATGGGGGATTGCAAAAGGCAGCCTCATTCTCCTGGGGCGCTGACGCTTCAAACCGCCGCCAGATGATCGTCGTCATAGGCGATGCCTCCACCCATCCCGAACATGTTGAGGCGTCTCTCTCGCTAGCCAACCGGTGGATCAGCTCGTCATCGCGACGCAGCATCTCGATCGTCAACACCGGGAATGCGGTGGATATGGTGACCAACCCGGAGAGTGCAGCCACCGCACCCTATTTCAAAGAGCTGGCCAGTAAAGGCCATGGCAGCTATCTCGAAAAACAGTCGGACCTCATTGGGAGCATACTTGACCTCATTATTGTGCGATGAATCCAGACTTAAAATCGGCCGCACCTTCAACTCCGGGTTGGTCGGCACTGAAGGCCATGCACCTCGGAAAACGAGAACGGCAGGAGGATGCCGCCGACTTCTGGGAAAAGAAAGATGATGGAGTCCTGTTCGCTGTCGTGGCAGATGGCGCAGGCGGGCATGGTGGTGGAGCCGAAGCCTCCACCGCCGCCGTCGCCGAGGCGGAAAAGTGCTGGCAGGTCTGGACCGGGCAAGGCAGCGCGGCCGAATTTCTCGCCGACTGGATGCGCAAGGCGCACGATGCCGTGAACCGCTGCGTCAGGCATCAGTATGCCGAGGCCCGGACTGTGGCCGTGGCACTCATGGTGCACGGGGATCGAGCTGACTGGGTGCATGCGGGCGATTGCCGACTCTACCATTTTCGTCAGGGCAAACTGCTCTCACGGACCCGCGACGACTCAGTCGTGCAGGTCTTATTTGAGAAGGGAGAAATTGCCGAAGATGAAATGGGCACGCATGAGGATCAGAACCGGCTGCTGCAGGCCATCGGCGGCAACGACCCTCCCAAACCACGCCGTGGCGGTGCCGACATCGAACCGGAAGATGTGCTTATTCTTTGTTCGGACGGATTCTGGGAACGGCTGAAGCCTGAGGAGATTGCCGAACTCGTCACCACACCGCAGCACCTTCGCAACGAAACGTTGGAGAAGGCTCTCCAACTCGCGGTCGATCGTGGAGCGGCGAAGGCTGACAATGGGAGTGTGATCATGTCCTACTTTGACGAATGGCACCCACCTAAGGCGTCACCATCAACGCGGTGGGGCTGCCGGGGGCCTTTGGTTTTTCTGATTGTGGCTGCGGTAGCCGCACTGGCGGCGTTTGGCCTGTTCCGAGCGCAGGTCACCAAGCTGTGGCAAAAATATTCGACTCCCATCGTCCAGCCGACCCTCACAGAGCCAGCAAAGGCCAACCAGTCTCCACAGATAAACAAATGAAACAGATGCGACTCACCTACTTCTTTTTCTTCTGCTTCATCTACGGGTTGGCAAGCGATCTAAGTGCTAACGACTTCTCAGAGGACGTGGTCAACACCGCCAAAGGTTCAACCTTTCGCATCGAAGCGGTTGGACATGGCTCTGGCACCGGCTTTGCTATCAACAACGATGGTCATATTGTGACGAACTATCACGTCGTCGAAGGTGCGGACAAGTTTCTCGTGGTCTTCGTTCGTGATCGCATTGCGGTGGAGACCGAAGCTATTGTTGTGGCTAAGCGTCCTGAAAAGGACCTGGCAATCTTGAAATGCACCCCCCCCTTCAGTGTGAAACCTTTCACTCTGGCTTCTCGCGAGACCTTTGGCGGTCAGCCTGTGATGGCA
>CAJCCF010000316.1 GCA_903960845.1 uncultured Verrucomicrobiota bacterium
ACCTCTTTGATGAGCCGACGTCCGGTTTGTCATCCAAGGACAGTGAGCATGTGCTGGAGATCATTCGCAGTCTGGCGCGCAACAAGATCGTGCTTACCTCCATCCACCAGCCGAGCACAAGATTGCTGAAGATGTTTGATAAGGCGCTGCTTCTCGACAAGGGCGGTAAGATGGCCTACTTCGGGCCGCCGCAAGGGCTGCTGGAATATTTCTGGAAGGCTTACAATGATGAGACCGGCCAGCGCGAGGCGGAGATGCCGGCGAACATGACGCCTGACTTTGTCTTTGACGTGCTGGAGACGCCGCTGCGAGACATCAGCGGTGACATTATTCAGGAGCGCAGCGCTGATGGGCACATGGTCGCTGCGCGCCGTTTTCCGCCGAACTTCTGGCGCGATCGCTATCAGAGTCATTTATTGCTGGAAAGCATGGCCAAGGCCCAGGCATCGGTCGGCAGCACCAATGTGGTCGCGCGTCCGCGGGACGACACACATTCCTCCACACGGTCACGCTCCGTGCCAAAACCGCCGAAGCATACACTGCGTGAGGAGAGCATTCTTTTCTACACTCTGCTGAAGCGGGCCTTTCTCTCGAAGCTGAGGAATCGCACGAACCTGCTCACCACACTATTGGAGGCACCCCTGCTCGCCTTTCTGATCTCAAACGTGCTGAAGTACAGCGAGGATGCTCACTACACCTTTGCGGCAGCCTTTCACATTCCCACCTATCTGTTCATGAGTCTCGTGGTGGCGATGTTCCTAGGCCTGACCAACAGTGCCGACGAGATCATCCGTGACCGGCACACGCTGAGTCGTGAGCGCAATCACAACCTGCGAACCTTCTACTATTTGTTGGGGAAGATCATCTCACTGAGCACTTTCGCGCTCGTGCAGTGCGTCATTTACCTCATCATCGGCAACTGGGTCCTGGAGATCCGTGACATGTTCCTCGTGCATCTTTGGTGGATGTTCATTACGGCGCTCACCGGAGCCTGCCTTGGCCTCCTGATCTCCAGTTTGGTTTCGGACAACCGCACCGCGATCAATGCCATTCCTCTCATCCTTATCCCGCAGATCATCCTGGGCGGAGCCCTCATCAAGTATGAGGAGATGAACAAGAATCTCGACTTCGTGTACTCCGTCACACGCTGGCTGGAGAAGGCCGGCGTCACCGAAGAGGATACCGCGAGCAGGCTCAATGTGCCGTTCATCTGTCAGTTCATGCCTTTGCGCTGGAGCTATGAAGCCATGCTCATCTCGCAGTCAAAATTGAACCCGCTTACCGCCGCCCAGGATCAGCTGGAGCAGCGCATTCAGGAACTGGTCAACCTGCCTCCTGAAATCAAAATGACAGTGGACCAGCAGCGCGAGTTGGACACCGCCAAGCAGGGGCTTGCCGTTGTCTCCGGCCTCTACGCCAAGGACAAGAGCCAGGCCGCGCGCAAGCTGAGTGAGATCCGCGATGCCGCCATCCGCGGAAGGGTCACGCCAAAACTGCTGCAGTCCGCCCTGGAGCAGCAGGACGGCGTGAGTGCTGAAGAGGTGTATGTGAATCGCAAGGTGCTGGATCTCGTGACGAAGGCCGAGATGGAGCGCGAAGACTACCGGCGTAAATCCAGTCCCAATGTCTTCTTTGGCACAAGCAAACGCTACTTCGGCACCGCCTTCAGCACACTCTGGATCAACGGCCTCGTCATCCTCTTCGTGATCACCCTGATCATTGGTGCCGTCGAGCTTTCCTTGCGGCGTCAACTGACGCGGGTGTGAGAGGCCAGCATGGCCTCTACATTCAGGCTGCGGTAGCGGCGGGATATTTCCACATACTTGAGAGCGAGCAGCGCATTCGCCTGCTGCTCCGCGACGCTGAGCGAACGAGCCACGCGGGCTGGTGAGCCCATGACGAGTGACCCTTCGGGTACCTGCATGTTCTTCGTCACGAGAGCGCCTGCGGCGATGATGCTGCGCGCGCCGATCTTTGCGCCATCGAGAATGATGGCCCCCATGCCGACAAGCACCTCATCTTCCACGGTGCAGGCGTGGACAATGGCGCGGTGTCCGACGGTGACACGCTCTCCAAGAATGCAGGCATGGTCATCGCTGACATGCAGGACGCTGCCATCTTGAATGTTAGTCTGGGCACCCACCATGATATGGTTGATGTCTCCCCGAAGAACACTTGAGAACCAGATGCTGGACTCAGCCGCCAGCTCGACGGCGCCGATCACTACAGCGCCCGGCGCAATAAAAGCGGTGTCATGCGAGATGAATTTTACTTCAGGAAGCAAGAACTTTTTTAACGAAGTGGGGCTCATAAATCAACGTGGTTACGGGGTTGGTGCTGATTTTTGTGTTTGACGGGGTAGGTCGGTTGGCGTCTTAATCGCTCATGATTCCGCTGCTCCCCCATCAGTAGGAAACCTCAACACGAACACTAGCAACTACCAACACATCAAGCTATGAACAAAGCCCAACTCCTGGAAATCATTCAGAAAAACCTCGGTGCTGACACCACCAAGCGCGCCACCGCCGATGCTCTCGAAGCAGTTCTCTCGGCAATCGCCAAGGGCGTGAAAAAGGACGGAAGCGTCCAACTCATCGGTTTTGGCACCTTCAAGATCGCCAAGCGCGCCGCCCGCACCGGCCGTAATCCAAAGACTGGCGCTGCCATGAAGATCAAGGCCTCCAAGAGCGTGCGCTTCGTCGCTTCCTCTGCCCTGAAGGGTTCCCTGTAATCCTTTTCGGTTAACCACCGATTTATAACCCCGCAGCCTCTCTCGAGCTGCGGGGTTTTTCTTGGCCTGACACAAGAGGCGGCTGAATGCGCCTGTTCATTTTTTCTTCGGTTCCCAGTCCTGGGCCTTGATCACGGCTTCGAGAGTCTTCTTTGCTTCAAGATCCTCTGGCAGGAATTTAAACTTGGTGAGATAGCGCAGGGCTTTGGCGACCTGAAGGATATCACCCTTTCGGGACTCGATTTTGTCTCCCTGGGTTGCATGGACTTCAGTCACAAAATCAGTGAGCATTCGCGTGGCATTGTTCTTGGCGTCTGCGTTTTGCGCATAACAGATGGATTCAAAGAGGCGCAGCATCTTTGCGGTGCCCTCCAACTTTGCCGCATCTTCGCGAATGGTTTGAGCAATCTTCGCACGCTTGGCCGTCGTGGCTACTTCGCTCATATGACTGGCATCCCCGCCTTCGATGGCGCGCTTCGGTAGTGGGCGGTACCAGATGTTGCGATAGCGCACCGGATTGCCGTGGTCCTGGAGTTTGAGCGGACCTTGGTCAGGGAAGGGACGGCGTATGGATCGTTTCATGTGGCCGCCACCACCTTCCAGTGGGGTATGGTCCTGCGTCAGCACGCCATTCACAAAGACGGTGATGTAACCGGGATCGAGTTCTTTGCCGTCTTTGAAGATCGGGCGGCGGAAGACAATGTCGTAGGTCTGCCATTCGCCGGGAGCACGCAGCGGATTAGCCAGGGGTGGATTGATGCCGTAGATGGATGAGGCTGAGCCATCCGGGTACGTGGGGTTGTTGTAATTGTCGAGCACCTGCACCTCCACCTGCCCCATGAGGAAGACGCCGCTGTTGCCGCGGCCCTGACTGTTGCCCTCAACCTTGCTTGGTGCGCTCCATTCGAGATGGAGCTGGCAGTCGGCAAACTCTTCCTTTGTGCGAATGTAACCGCTGCCTGGCACGCATTGCAGCACGCCGTTTTTGACTTCCCATTTGGTTGGTTCCGCCGGCTGTTTGTCCGCTTGCCATTTCCCAATCTCATCCTCTTTACCGCCGAACAAAATGATCGCATCCGAAGGTGGCGTCCCCGGCTGATTCTGTGAGCTGAATGATCCTGCTTCAACGCGTGCTGGCTGCGCCCGGTTCATATCATGAATTGCCCATGGATGAGTGGCATCCGGTGGATCACCATAAAAAGCCCCGTCGGCACAGGCGGCGGTGGTGAGAAGTGTAAGGGCAAGTGTTTGCAGTGTGGGTCGTTTCATGATGCGGGAGCTATACGTTTATGAAGGGGCGGATCAAACAAATCCCCGATAATCGCGCATGCGGGATGCCGTTGGGCGTGGGCCGGAAGTTTGGCCCTCCTAAAGCTATCGCGTGATGCCTCAGGCCATTTTGCCATCGACAGGAGGGTTGGAACTCGCTTCGATGGGTGCTTATGCGCTCTCATTATTGCCTCCAGCTGATCTGTCTAATTCTGCCGCTTTTTGCCAAGGCCCAGCCTGCGGTGGCAGAGAAGGTCAAGCCCGGGGTGCGGAGTCCAATCACCTTTAAGGGGTCGGCGGCGCTTGGGAGTGCGGCGCAACTGAAGATGCGACTGCGCTCGGCAGATATGCCTGAGGCCTACGACGTGACCAAGGAGTCCTTTGAGATTCTGGTGCCGAAAGGCTACAAGGATTCGGTGCCACACGGATTGTTTATCTGGATTAGCCCGGGGGATCGGCCCTCGATCTCGCCCGAATGGGAAAAGGTGTTGGCAGAGAAGAAGCTGATTTTTATTGGCGCGGCGAAGTCCGGGAACAGTCGGCCGGTGTTTGATCGCATGAGATTGGCGATTGATGCGAATGACCAACTGCGGCAAACCTATAATGTGGACGCGAAGCGTGTCTATGTCAGCGGGCACTCGGGTGGTTCGCGGGTGGCATCAATGCTGGCGGTGGCATATGCGGACATGTTCACTGGCGCGGCATGCTTCATGGGCGTGAACTTCTTTACCCCTACGCATGGCAAGGGGGGCGCGGTGTATGAAGCGCGCTATATCCCGCATCCAGAAATCGGGGTGCTTGCGCAACAACAATCACGAATAGCCCTGGTTACGGGAGACAAGGATATGAATCAGGACAACACCAAGGCAATCTATGAGCAGGGCTTTCTGGCAAATGACTTCAAGGGTGTGAAACTCTTCGATATTCCCGGCCAGACGCATAGCGCGCCCAGCAAGGATTGGCTGGAGAAGGTGTTGAGTTTTCTGGATGCCGGGAAATGAGGCCGGGGCCTTCTTGGATTCCTGCAGTCGATACTAAACGCCAGTTGAGAAACAGGGTGCTTTCGCTGAATGACCCTGATGTCAGACCAGATGAAACCTAATTGCGATATCGACCCGCTTGCAGGGAGGGCGCGGGAAAACGAGGAAAAGCTCGGTGAGGAGGTCGTGCGCTCGCTGAGCAAAGAGAATCGCACAGTTCTGGTTCTTGTGCTTGCCGTGGCAGCCTTTATGGCAATCGCGCACTTTACCTCATTGAGTGCGTGGATCACCAATGTGCAGGTGTGGAAGGCGTATGTGAGGGAAATGGGATGGATGGCATATGGTTTATTCACATTGGCCTGTGCGATAGCGGTGATGGTGGGTATACCGCGTTTGCCACTTTCTGCGGCTGCAGGTTTGATTTTTGGATTTTTTGGCGGCCTGTGTTTCTCACTAATTGGATCAACCCTCGGCTCCTATGGAGCGTTTCTCATGGCGCGACG
>CAJCCF010000317.1 GCA_903960845.1 uncultured Verrucomicrobiota bacterium
ACCACCTTTGGTCATGAATTCAGGCGTCTCCATGTTGAGACCGCCTTTGGTGGTCGTCTTGTTATGACAGGCGAAGCAGTTGTCTTTGAGGATGGGAAGCAGCTGCTTCTCATAGTCGATGGTGACGGCACTCGCGGACAGCACGAATAAGGAATGGAGAAGCGCGGAGGCGCGTAACAAGGAGTGTTTCATTTCTTGGCGACCTCCTTCACTCGGATGCGGATGGGATTGGAATACACGATGAAGATGGCGTCTTTGGCCGGGTTCTTGGTGGCAGTGTCTTTGGCTGCCTTGTCGGCGGCCACCTTTGCCTTGTCGGCCACGGCAAGCTTTGCGGCAGCGTCCTTCACTTTGATCTGCTGGGCTGCCTGAGCGGTCTTGTCCTCAGGTTTAATCGCCTTCAGCGCGGCATTGGCGGCATCGACTTCTTTCTTGGCGGCGACCTGAGCGTCAGCCGATTTTTTGGCGGCGGTTTCGGCGGCGGTCACATCCTCGGCATTGCGGCGGAAGGACATTTTGGCGGGTGCCTGAAGGATGAATCCATAGTCTCCCGGAGCGAGTTTGAGGGCCTTGACATCCAGGGTGAGTTTTCCGTCATTCGCCTTGGCCGCGATGGTGGCTTCAGGGGCTTTGGCAACATCCATCAAGCCAAGCACCTTGAGTTTCAAATCATCCTTGAAAGCGCTGTGACGCGTCACCTTGAGAGGAATGTCGAGCTTTCCATCGGCAGCGACTTCTGGCACGCCGGGAGTTGCCTGCTCGACCAGCGCGGGGGCCTGATCAGCCACGACACCGACGGCAGGAGCACCGGCAATGCGCGTGATCATGGCCTCACGAGCCGCATCCTTCACCGCCCAGCTCAGGAATGCGGTGCGAGTGATGCCACCCAGCACTTTGGCACCAGCGGCCGCATCCGCGCTGGCGCGCAGACCGATGTAGCCGAGCATCTGCCCCTTCCCGACAAAACCGCCAAGCACCGTGACACCGGCGGGTGGATTGGAAAGAGTCAGCTCAAGAGGATCGCTCTGCGCCGTGCGGCCCGGCAGCTGGACCTCAATCGCTGTGATGCCCTGACGCCAGACATTGCCACTGGTCAGTTCGTATGGAGCGGCGGCCGCTGCCCGCGGCAACAAGGGATGCATCGCGATCGCCTGATCCATGCTGGATGCAGCCATTGGCCGGACACGCAGCATGTAGGGATGGCGCCGACCATTGGCGGCATTCAGCGGATCGCTGATGGAAATACGAATCACACCATCCGCCTTTGCTTCATAGGCATAGAGTGGATCAAGCTGGGTGACCTTCACGCTTGGAGCCGGAACCACGGCGGCGGGATCGGTGAGTTCAGCCTGAGAGGTCAGTGTCTCGACGCCTGCGGCATCCTTCTTCACCAGTTCCACCAGCATCGCCGGATCCGTTGGATACCCAGCCTGCTGGGAAATGACTTCGACGACAAAACGCTCGCCGGATTTATAGGCCAGATCAAAACTGCGCGGAGTGCCGCTTCCTGGAAACCATCCGCCGAAGGCTTGCCCGATCTGCACGGGCGTGGTTGCCGGAGGGACAGTCTCAGGCGCTTCGTTTTCAGTGGTGATCACCAGGGTTTTCCACGGACTGTCAGCGACAAGCTTGGCTGCCGTCGCCGCATCCGCCTTGAGGCGCTCGACCGGCTGGCCCTGATTCACGCGCAATCCGGGTACCACCTGACCGCCGGGAAGGTTCCAGCCATAAAGCGTGTCCTTTGAAGCCGCCCACACCACCGCACCTGTGGTTAGGCTAAGGCGGTAACCATAGTCGTCACCCGCGCCAAACATGAGGTCATTCACCCTCAGCTTGAAACTGCCATCCGCAGGAACGCGCAGGTCGAGCAGACCGCCACGCAACCGCGCCAGTTCACGACCTGCGGTGTCAAACACGGCACCGACCATGGAGGCGCGGGAATCAAAACGCGTGCCGGCAAATGCCGCGAGCACGCGCTGACCCTTTTTGGCTTCGAAACTGAACCAGTGCGGAGCACCCGCTTTAAAGACGCCATGAATGGCCGAATCCAGCGGCACCTTCAGCGCGGTGTCGCCTTTGGTGTTGGTTCCCGGGGAATCAACGACGGCCAGTGGACTGACCTGAAACACCCGCGGGTTCGAAACTCCATAACGACCCACGAGGCGGATGTCATAAAGGTCGCTTTTGACATCGGCAGGCAGTTTTGCGGACAGCGCCCCCTTTTTTTCAGGGAGCTGAACAATGGGAATCTCATAGGAAACGCCAGCCTGAGCACTGCTGAGCAGGATGGACTTGGCACCGTCGATGTCTGCGCCCTTGAAGCTGAAATCCACCGTGCTGCCCGTCTTACCACCAAGTGGAGACAGGGAGGTGAGAACAGGGGTGGGATAGGTGGCCTGGGCGAACAGATGACCGGCCTGAAGAGCCAGCATCAACGCGATGGACAGTGAATGACGATGCGTGATCGCCGATCGGAGAGGATGCATCGCGTTAGTGATTGAACAGGAATTCTTTCGTATTCATCAGGGCCCAGACGATGTCTTCAAAGGCCTGCTTCCTGCCATCCAAAGCATCCTTGTCTTTCTTGCCTGCTGTCTTCTTGGCAAGGTGCTCCTGGGAAAGCTTCAACTCCTGAGCGGTGGGATCACGGCTCAGGGCGATGTGGTAGATGTCGGTGATTTTGTCCTCATCCGGGCTCGTGTCCTTGGCCATGCGATCCGCACGGCCGCTGGCGCGGGAGAGCTGGGTCTGGATATCAGCGGCATTGAGCAGATGCAGGCTCTGCGCGAGGCTGGCTTCCTGTGTGCGTTCACACTCGCAGGAACTGGATGAATCAGGCCGTCCGAAGACCGTGAGGAAATAGGTGCTCTGGTTGTAGCTGTTGTCCGGCAGGGCCACGGCACGCGTTCCCGGAGCCTGACCGGCAAAGGTGCTCTCGACATCAAGTAGACGGTTGACCGAATCATACAGCACTTCGGCATTCAGGCGCTTTGGATAATAGCGGCTGAAGCTCTGACGGTCCTTGGCATTCCACTGGTTCGGCTGCGCACTGAGCTGGTAGATCGAGGAGTTCGTGATGGTGCGGACGAGCTGCTTCAGATTGTAGCCGCTCTTCACAAAGTCAGCCGCAAGAGCATTGAGCAGTTCAGGATTCACCGGCGGATTGGTTTCACGCATGTCGTCTTCAGGCTCCACGAGGCCGCGGTTGAAGAAGTGCTTCCAGTAGCGGTTCACCAGAGTGTGGGCAAAGAAAGGGTTGTCCTTCCGGCTCATCCAATCAGCCAGCGACAAACGCGGATCCTGCTCCGGACGCAGCTTCAGGGTGTCACCGCCGAGGCTGGTCGGTGAGACCGGCAATTTGGTGCGGATGTTGGTCATTTGCGCCAGACCGCGCTTGTTGAAAACGAGTTCCTCGTCCTTGGCCGCATCAGGCTTGCGACTGACGTTGGCGAAGAATGCCGCGAAACCGTAATAGTCCTGCTGGCTCCATTTTTCGAACGGGTGGTGATGGCACTGGGCACACTGCATGCGGGTGCCGAGGAAGAGCTGAGCCACGTCCTCCATCTGCTGCTTCGGTTCCTTCACCTGGCGATACCAGGCCACCGGTGGATGCTGGTCGAGACTGCCTGAGGCGGCGACCACTTCGCGGGCAAATTGATCAAATGGTTTGTTATCGGCAAAGCTGTCGCGGATCCATGAATTGAACAGGTAGCTGCCGCGCGCGTAGGTCGGCTGGGTGCGCTGGTTGCGCAGCAGGGCGCTCCATTTGTTGGTGAAGTATTCGGCGTATTCAGGGCTGTCGATCAGAGCATCGATGCGGGCAGCGCGCTTGTTGGCATCCTTGGAGGCGAGGAAGTCCTTCATCTCCTCCGGAGTCGGCATCCGGCCCGTGATGTCGAGCGTCACGCGGCGCAGGAACGTGGTGTCATCACACACGTCGGAGGGCGGCATGCCGATGGTCTTGAGTTTGGCGATGACCAGGGTGTCGATGTAATTGCGCACGGGCGGCAGTTTATCGACCACTGCACCCAGAGGAACCGTCGCGCGGAAGGTGCTGACTTTGCCCTGATAGCGCACCATGACGGCCACGTCACCCGGCAGGTCAAAGAGGCTGACCTTGCCGGTTTCACTGGTCTCGGCCATGGCCTTTTCATTGGGCTCATACAGGGCACGCTTGGTCACATCGCGCTTTGAGCCATCGGTGTAATGGGCGGTGACTTTGAGCTGCTGGCTGCCATTGAGCGGCATGGTGAGCACGGAGGGCTCAACGCTGATGCTCACCATCTTTGGATCCGTGTCCTTGCCATAGGGCATGCCTTCGCGAATCCAGCGCACAAGGTCCTGATAGTCCTCGGACTTCGGGTCGATCTTCTTGCCACCACCATGCGGCAGTTGCGCCGTACCTTTGGTTAGCAGCAGGCTTTGCATTGGCGCGGCAGGAAAGATGCGGCGCCCGCGTGCTTCCTTCACGATGTGTTCGTAGTCTTCCTGCGGCTCAAAGCCAAGAAGGGAGAGCTTGAAGCCGTTCTGGCCGCTGGCCTTGCCGTGGCAGCCACCCGAGTTGCATCCGCCCTTGGTCAGGATGGGCACGATGTCATTGGCAAAGTTCAGCGTGCGTGCTGCCTCGGCGGCATGACCGCTGCTCCCGAGAGCCAGGCTGATGGTGAGGAGGTGGTGGATTCGCATAGGATTGGGGGGCTGGGGATCAAATCAGCTCGGGCATGGCCTGATGGCCGCCGTCGATGAGGTATTGGGGGCGACCACTGAGGTCTTCGAGAGTGACTTTATTGACGTCGATGCCGAGGTGTTGGTAGAGCGTGGCAAAGACCTCACCAAAGGCGACGGGACGGTCCGTGGGCTCACCAGCCAGCTTGTCGGTGGCACCGATGACCTGGCCATGTTTCATGCCGCCTCCGGCGAGCAATGCGCAGGAAACACGCGGCCAGTGATCACGCCCGCCTTTGGCATTGATTAGAGGGGTGCGGCCAAACTCGCCCCACACCACCACGGCCACATCTTTGTCCATGCCGCGCTCATGCAGATCCGTGATCAAGGCGCTGAGTGCGCTGTCGAGCAGAGGCAGATCCTCGCGGAGTTGGCCGAAATTATTGGAGTGGTAGTCCCAGCGGCTGAAGCCGAGCGTCACGACACGCGCACCCGCCTCCACCAGACGCCGCGCGGCGAGGAAGTGCTCCGTCAGGCGCGGCCCGCCGTCATCGCGATTGCGGTTCTCTCCCTGGCCGTACCGGCTTGCGATTCTCTGATCCTCGCGGCTCAGATCCAGTGCGTGAAGCAGCTTCGGGCTCGTGAGCACACCGAGCGCCTGTTCATTAAAAACATCCATGCCGCCCATCAGACCGGTGGCATCCAGCTCGCGGCGCAACTGATCAAAGCCCTTCAGCAAACCCGCGCGATCATGCAGACGATCCAGCGACACACCGTGAAGCGACATGTCTTCCGTGCCGCCACCGCGGTTGGGTTGGAAAGGCGCGTGTGCGACGCCGAGGTAACCGGGCTCACCATTGCGGGCCCATGGCATGTGACCCATTTTGGGGGAGAGTCCGACGAAGGGTGGCATGGCCGAGTTCGCCGCGCCCTGGATGCGTGAGACGATGGAACCCATAGCCGGCCAGCCGCCGGGAGGTTGCCGCTTGCCTGCGCGGCCCGTCAGACATTGAAAGGCATCGTGGCTGGTATCGCAGTCCGCCATGGAGCGGATCAGCGTGCACTTGTCCATCATTTTGGCCATGCGCGGCAGCAGTTCGCAGATTTGCAGGCCGGCCACATTGGTGGAGATGGGCTTGAATTCGCCGCGCACTTCCGAAGGCGCATCGGGCTTGAGATCAAAAATGTCCTGATGCGATGGCCCACCCGGAAGGAAGACCATGATCACCGCCTTGTGCTTCGATTTCGTTCCCTGCACAGCTTCTGCCCGCAGAAGTTCAGGCAGCGAAAGACCACCCATGGCCAGACCGCCGATCTTCAAGAAATCACGCCGGCTTCTGCCATCGCAGAAACCGTGTTGTGAAGAACCTTGGATTGAGAGTATCATCAGTTATTAGTTCGAATCGAAACCAATACGGGTGTCCTAACAGTTTTTTTGCATTCATCTCAAAGCGGCCATTTGAGGCCTGCCCCAGCGCCTCAACACAGCACCAGGTTCAGGTTCAATACATAGGTGACATTAATGGTTCAAAACATGGGTGACAGATGGCTAGACCGGCAAGCGAGAGCGAGTCTGGAGGATGCCGTGGAAAGAAACCCAAGCAATGGACCAACGAATCGAGTTTACAATGAAGGCGATGAGCAGCCGTGACTTTGCAGGGCTGTGCCGCGAGTATGGCATCAGCCGCAAGACTGGCTACAAGTGGCGGGAACGCTTCTTGAGCTATGGTATCAGTGGCATGGCGGAGCAAAGCCGCAAACCGTTGAGCCATGCGCATGAACTGGCCGAGACGGTAGTTTGCGAGATGGTGCGGCTCAAGCAAGCACACCCCCATTGGGGACCCCGTAAGATCCGCGAACTGTATCGGCGTGCGCATCGAGGAACCGAGCCACCAAGTGAGAGCAGCTTCAAGCGAGTGCTGGAACGGGCAGGACTGACCCAGGAGCGAAAGCGGCGAGTTGCGCAGCAAAGCGGACGTTTGGCTACAGGGATCAAAGCAACAGCAGCCAACGAGGTATGGAGCGTGGACTTCAAAGGATGGTGGCGCGACACCGACGGAGGCAAAGTGGAGCCGCTGACGGTGCGTGACGAGCACAGCCGAATGATTTTGGAACTGCGAGCAGTGGCCGACGCACGCACTGAAACGGTGCGTGCGTGTTTTGATCACTTGTTTGAAGCCCACGGGCTACCTTCAGCCATTCGCAGCGATAACGGGCCGCCGTTTGCAAGCGCCAACGGTCTGCATGGACTGAGTCGGCTCTCCGTGTGGTGGCTGGCCTTGGGCATCAACTTAGAACGCAGCCGCCCTGGGTGTCCGCAGGACAATGGTGCACACGAACGCATGCATCTGGATGTGAGGCGTGAGTTGCAGGCCGGACGTATCGGCCGCACACAAGAAGCCTTTGACCTTTGGCGCCAGGAGTTCAATACCCAGCGCCCACACGAAGCCCTCGGCATGGCCACACCGGCAGAGCGCTACCAACCCTCAGAGCGGCGATATGAGGGCACACCCGAGATACTCGATTATCAAGGGATGGAAACCCGCCGTGTGCAGCAAACTGGAGTTATCCGATTGCGAAACGAACCCATCCGAATCTCCACAAGCCTAGCCGGGTGGGACGTGGGCCTGCGTGAGCGCGAGTCGGACCAGGTGGAACTGTGGTTCGCCAACTTGTTGCTCGGCCATGTGCATCTCAACACCCTGAGTTTCAAGGCTGCACAGCCGCCCAACTCGAGGGCGACAGGAGGGGCCGCGACCGGTGGTTAATCCCCAAACCAACCAGATAGTGTAACC
>CAJCCF010000318.1 GCA_903960845.1 uncultured Verrucomicrobiota bacterium
ACTTTCATCGCGGGTTTGGCAGGATCGAGCTGCATCATCATGCCGCTGAAGAGTAGCAGATCGTCTTTAAGCACTGGGGTGGCCACGGTGGCGAGAATTCCGGCAACGGTTAGTTCCTGCCGCCACCATGTTTTGCCATTCGCTGGATTCAAGGAGGTGGCCGAATCCGGCGTCCACACGATGAGCTGCCGCTGCCCACCGGCAGCGATGACGATGGGCGAGCTGTAGGTCCATTTGTCACTGAGCGCGTGCCAGACTTCTTTGCCGGTGCTCTTGTCGAGCGCCACGACGCACGCATCCGGCTTGCCGCCGATGACGAGGATCAAGAGCTTGTCTTCGATCAACAGCGATGGCGTGATTCCCGAGAACGCCTCCAGTCCGTAATCTACGGTCAGTTTCCTTTCCCACAGGACGGTGCCCTTTATCGCATCGAGGCAAAGGAGCTGACCGGTCGCTCCAATCGCAAACAACTTGGAGTCTTGCACGATGACTGTCGAGTTGGGTCCGGTCATCTGCTTCGCATCGAAGGCCCAGTTGGCATAGGTCACGTCATAAACATGCGTCCACAGCGACTTGCCGGTCTTTTCATCCCAGCAATGCACACGCTCCTGCGCCTTGGGATTCTTCAGCTCGGCGTCGATGAGATAGACACGACCCTGCGCCACTATCGGGCTCGACAAGCCGTAGCTCACCGGCACTCGCCAGCGCACCGGCAATCCCTCCTTCGGAAAGGTCTGCATGATGCCGGTTTCGTTCCAAAATGCATCGCGATTCGCTCCGCGAAACTGAGGCCAATCATCGGCTCGCGCCATCACGGTCGCGAGAACGACAATCCATGAGCAGATCGACATCACATGGCGAAGAGCAAAGTGGCAGTTTGGGGGCATGACTATCGGTTGTTCGTTCCAAGATCGATTCAACGCGAACTATTTTGGCAAACGCGGGTAATTCGTGGTGTGTTCTCGGTAGACGATGCCATCCACCCACCAGCCCCAGGACGATCAGTTCCTTCGTCTTTATTCCGAACATGAGCCATCGTTGCACGGCTTTGTGCGGTCGCTGGTGCCTACTCGCGATGATGCGCGGGAGGTCATGCAGGAAGTAGCGGTGGCGCTGTGGCGGAAGTTTGAGAGCCTGGCCAGCGCGGCGGAGTTCCGCCCGTGGGCGTTCGGAGTGGCGCGCATGGAGGTGATGGCCTGGAGGCGTGACCGGGGACGTGATCGGCTCTTGTTTGGCGATGATGCGCTGGCGATCCTGGCCGAGCAGTCGGAACAGATGAGCCATCAACTTGATGCACAGCATGAGGCGCTCGAAGAGTGCCTGGGTAAACTATCCGCCGACCAGAACAAGCTGGTGCGTGCGGCCTATGCGCCGGGGGTGCGCATCGACCAACTCGCCGCGCAGCAAGGCCGCAGCGCGATGGCGCTTTACAAGACGCTGCACCGCATCCGGTTGGCGCTCGTCGAATGCACACGCGCGGTGCTCGCAAGGGAGGAGCTGGGATGATTCCGAACGACTCCAGACTCGATGCGCTGCAACGCTACGCCGATGGCACGGCGACGCGTGATGATGTGGCGATGGTCGAGCGTGCGATCCTTGAGGACGCTGACTTTCGCTCGCTCGTGGTCGAGTATCTGCGCCTCGACAGTGCGATGGAGGAGTTTGCTACCGTGAGCGATGTCGCGCCGGTGAGAAGGCCCGTGCAGCGCACTTATTGGGCGCTTGCAGCGGCGGCGGCTGTTGCGGTGATGGGCTTGTCACTGTGGCAGTGGTGGCCGGGCAAATCTTCGCTGGCTCAAGTGGAAGTCGAAGTGTTGGACCTTGTCGATGCAACGGTCGCAGGACCGAATAGTGGAATGCGAATCCACGATCGCGTGCGGCTCAATGCGCTCGATCTTCGCAGCGGCGAGGCGCATCTGCGTTTGCCATCGGAGGTGAAGCTGATCGTGTCGGGACCAGCGGACCTGCGCTTCATCGACGCCATGCATGCACGGGTGCTGCGTGGCAAAGTCACGGTCGATTGCAGCGCAGGTGGCAAGGGATTCATCCTCGATACGCCAGTGACGCGAGTGGTCGATGTGAGCACGCAGTTTGGCGTGGAGGCACGGGCGGATGGAGCGACCGATGTGCTGGTCATCCAAGGCAAGGTCGAGCTGGGAGCGCAGCACGCGGGGTTGGAGCAAGGCGAAGCGGTGCGCGTGGATGCCCGGCAAGCGATGGCGCGCATCGTCAACATCACGGGCGGTTTGCAACCCGGCGAGTGGTCCACGCAGTCGCCGCCGAATGACTGCAACATCGCGTCTGTAAGCGATAACTTCGGTGCGGCGGAAGGCTTTCATTTCTATCGCACCGTGCCACATGGCTTGCGACCAGGCGCTGTGGTTTATACCAATCGCCCGCATGTCTGGAAGGCTGCGGACGGACAAAGCTTTCCAGCCTCGCTGATGAATGCGGATGTGGTGCAGACCTTTCATGGTGAGTTGCGGCGGCGTGAATATGCCATTGAAATCGTGGTGGCGCGGCCTGTGGAGTTGTTCGTGCTCATGCCGAAGCGCGGGACTCCTCAAACATGGCTGACGGAAAAATTCACCCGCACGGGCGAGGAGATATGGCTCGATGAGATCGAGGCCCGTGTGCGATCTCAACTTCCTTTTGAGGTGTGGAAGCGCATCGTGCCACAGGCTGGCAAAATCACGCTCGGCCCCGGCAATCGTGATGCCAGTGGCAGGCCCACTGGCATGTATGGCATCGCGGCAAAGAATTTATCCCCATGAAAAAAGCACACTTGTTATTCCTCATCTTGGCCGCCCTCACGTGCCATGCCGCTGAACCCGTGATCATTCGCTCCGCACAAAGCGGACCGTGGTCGGCGAGCGCGACGTGGGCAGGCGGCAAGGTTCCAACGGCGGGCGCGAGTGTGCAGATTCGCACGGGGCATGCGGTGATCTTCGATACGAACGCGAACGCACGCGCCATCTTCATCGCAGGCACGTTGAGCTTTGCACATGATCGCGACACTCAGCTTGATGTTGGCCTCATCAAAATCCAACCCGGCGATGACACAAGCGAGGAGGGCTTCAGTTGCGACGCGCACCTGCCGGACGTTGATCCCTCGCAGCCAAAGCCCGCGCTGGAAGTTGGCACGGGAGCACAGCCTGTTGACGCGAAACACACAGCGCTGATCCGCCTCGTGTATTTCGAAGGCATGGACCCGCAATCATGTCCCGCAATCGTTTGCTGTGGCGGGCGTATGGAGTTTCATGGCATGGAGTTGAACCACACCTGGGTCAAACTCGGCGCGACTGTGAAGCCGGGCAGCACGGTGGTTTCTCTTGCCGAAGCCGTCACAGGC
>CAJCCF010000319.1 GCA_903960845.1 uncultured Verrucomicrobiota bacterium
CAGGCGACGTCAACGGCCGCTACATGCTCCAGCACGCCGCCGCTTTTGAAGTCCACTACCTGCGGCAAAAGTTCCTCAAAGGACTCACGGATCCCATCGACGAACGGTTCATCGACCACGCTGTGTTTTCGCATCCGGAAGTCGCATCGGTCGGACTCACCGAGGAACAGCTCAAGTCAGCAGGAACGCCCTACGTGGCAGTTTTTGAAGACTGGCTCGCCAGTGCCCGCGCCGAGGCCATGCGCATCGACTACCCGCGTATCAAGCTACTCGTGTCACCAGACGATCACTCCATACTCGGCTGCCACCTCATCGGGCCGGAGGCGTCCACGCTGCTGCATCAGGTGATGATGCTGATGCGCCTGAAGAACGACGTCCGCGAACTCGCGAACATGATCTACATTCATCCCGCCCTCAACGAATGCCTGCTCGCCGCTGCGGTGAAGGCGGTGGGTGAAGTGAAGAAACATCACAGCAACCTCTAACTCACCCACACCATGGCAGATCGATTCATGCACACCGTCCTCACGCCCGCCGTCCTCGAGGCCGAGCGCCACTATTATGGCAGGGCTTATCCCACCACACCTGAGGCTCCGGAGTCCGAGCCCCTGCGGGATCAGGAAATCGAGTTCATCGAAAGCCGCGACAGTTTTTATCTCGCCACCATCACTGAAAATGGCTGGCCTTACATGCAGCACCGGGGCGGACCGACAGGTTTCATCCGCGTGCTCGGCCCGCATCAAATCGGCTTTGCCGACTATGGTGGCAATCGCCAGATGATCAGCGTCGGCAGCATCTCAAAGGAGGATCGTGTCGCCCTCTTCATGATGGACTACCCGCATCGTGAACGCGTGAAAATGCTCGGCCATGCCAAAGTCTATGATGCCCGCGAACATCCCGAACTCGCGGAGAAAGTCGCCCCTCCCGGCGGCCATGGTGCCAAGGTCGAGCGCATCTTCATCATCGACATTCTCAGCTACGACTGGAACTGCCCCAAGTTCATCACTCCACGCTTCACCTCCGCCGAAATCAAAGAGGCCGCCGGGCACTTGCAGCAACGCATTGCTGAACTTGAGGCCAAGGTCGTCGCCCTTGGCGGCACGCCTTGATTCCTGCCCTGTGAAGTGGCATCAACCCTCCATGATTCGTTTCCTCATTCCCACGGTCTTCAGGCGACCACCCATTTCGACGGGCGTAACTCCAGCGCCACGCACTCTGCCGCCCGATTCGGATGGCTCACTCACGAGCATGGCCAAAGGTGTGAACGACGTGCTGAACTACTACATCCAGGTCACGGACACCAAAGCCAGCATCTTCATCGCGGGCAGTGTGGCCGCCGCGTCGTTCCTGCTGATGAAGTTCCCGGATGGTCTGGGCGCACGCATTCTCTACTTTGCATCAGCGTCCAGTCTCGGCGTGGCACTCTTGCTCGCCACGCTGGTCGTGCTGCCTCGACTTCCAGCACGTAGCGGAACCGGCAGTGTTTACTGGGGTGACATCGCAGGTTGTTCAGGGCCTTGCGAATACCGAGATCGCTTCGGAGCGACGGCTTCCGGTGGACTGCTTGATGAGGAATACAGCGTCCTCAATTTCTACACGGCCCGTATCCTTGAAAAGAAGATCCGTATTCTACGAGTGGCCATCCTCTGCTTTTTAGCGGGTGTGCTCACGGCACTCCCCCATCATCTCATGAATGCCTGATACCACCCTCACCATGTCCACGGTCACACGACTCTATCTCATCCGTCACGGAGCCACCATGCTCACCGCTGAAGACCGCTTTGCCGGCGCCACAAACGTAGCTCTTTCGGATGAAGGCCGCAGGCAGGCCGCTGCATTGGCTGCACGACTCAAATCGGTCAAACTGAGCGCGATTTACGCATCCCCTCTGGATCGAACCATGGAAACGGCCTCCATTTTAGCCGCTCCACATCACCTGGAGGTTCAGCCACGCGATGGACTGCGTGAAATCTCGCACGGACGATGGGAGGGCATGACGCGGGCGGAAGTTCTCAAGGCCTATCCAGAGGAAGTCGCCGCGTGGGATGAAGATCCCTACACCTTTGCTCCCGCCGAAGGAGAATCCGGTCTCGCCGTAACGGCCCGTGCGCTGCCGCCGCTGATGGACATTTACGCAGCTCATCGTGGTGAGCATGTGGCCATCGTTTCCCATAAAGCGACGATCCGGCTGGTGATCAGTTCGATGCTCGGTTTCGATCCACGACGCTATCGTGACAACCTCGATCAGTCGCCCTGCGCTTTGAATATCGTGGATGTACGTGGCCCCACTTGCTTCCGACTGACTCTCTTCAACGACACCTCGCACTACATCCTCAACGAAAGCGATGTGCCGCCCGTGCCCGCGAAGCGCCTGTCGGGTCATTGGTAACCATGAACGCTTGCGGATATTGAGAATGGTGAGGACGATGTCCGGCATCGGCGGGGATAGCTTGGTGGAATTCGATAAGTATAACTAACGAAAAAATATATCGGCATGATGATTACAGATCCGATCTGAGCCTTTGCTGTCGAGTGCCGATTCATGCCGTCCCGTGAAAGGTAATCTTTTTATGATCGTCTGTGACCCCGGGTTCGGGCACCACCACGCAAATTCCATGCAAACGCGAATTTCAGCTTTCCACTTTTTTCACCGCCTGATTCGCGTCTAGCAATTCAGAACCAACGATTTGAGGTTTTTCATCCAAAGTGGATTCGGTGGAAAACCGCCTGATTTCGTCACGCACCTGCTCAGCCATGCGCTCCACATTCTCCAACGTGATTTGATCCGGTCCAAACCGGAACACGCGCCAGCCAGCGAGTCCTGCGGCGAGGTATTTCTCCAGATCGGCATTGAATCCGGCAGCACGGTTGTGTCGGCCATTCACCCAGATGCCGCCCTCGACCTCAATCAGCACGCGACCGGGTAAATAAGCGAAGTCTGCCCTCCAACGGCGAATGCACACCAGCAACGCCATCGAACGCGTGAATCAGGAACTCAAACGCCGAACGCGCGTCGCCGCACTCTTCCCCAATGAAGCCTCCCTACTACGCCTCGTCTCTGCACTCCTCTGCGAGCAGAGCGACGAGTGGAGTGCCGGCAAAATTTACCTCAACATGAACTCCGCTAAACCACCCCGGACCTGATCGCCTCTTTCACAGAATAAAAATTGCGCAGCCTTCGTATTTAGCCCCATGACTTCATCAGCTTCCATGGCGGCAGGTTACTGTGCTCTCGCGCTCGTTTGCTCTCCTATTGCGTCAGCAGTTGATTGGAATCAATGGCGTGGTCCCAGCAGAGATGGGCAGGTGCCCAAGTCAAAGTGGCCTTCATCACTCGGGGAAACGGTTCTAAAGCAATCGTGGCGGATCGAATTGAGCCCGAGCTACTCAGGGCCTATTGTCGCAGGAGAACGCGTCTTCACCACTGAGACCGTGGATAAAGAAACGGAAACCGTGCGCGCTCTGGACCGCAAAACGGGTAAGGAACTCTGGAAGCAATCTTGGGCAGGCTCGATGTCGATGCCGTTTTTCGCCAAAGCCAATGGTGACTGGATTCGCGCCACTCCAACATGCGACGGCGACAGCCTCTATGTGGCTGGCATACGGGATGTCCTCGTTTGTCTCAATGCGGCCACAGGCGAGGTGCGCTGGCGGGTGGATTTTGTGGAGGAGTTCAAAGCGGCTGTTCCAGCCTTTGGTTTTGTATCCTCACCACTCGTCGATGACGGTGCGGTTTACGTGCAGGCCGGAGGTGCGGTGGTAAAGCTGGCTAAGACCACCGGAAAAGTTCTCTGGCGTGCCTTGGACGACGGTGGTGGCATGGGCGGCAGTGCCTTTTCCTCACCCATCATCGCTGAACTTCGTGGAGTGAGACAGATGGTGGTGCAGACGCGTGAAAAACTCGCAGGCCTGTCGCTAGCAGATGGCAAAGTACTCTGGGAACAACCGGTGGAAGCCTTTCGCGGGATGAACATCCTCACACCGGTCATCAGCGGTAACTCGATCTTCACCAGCACCTATGGCGGGCAGACACTGCTCTACGACATCACCAGCAGCGAGGGTAGTTTCAAATCAAACACGCTTTGGTCCCTCAATGCGCAGGGATACATGTGTTCACCCGTGGTGGTGGATGGAGTGGCCTACGAGCATCTGAAAAATCAACGTGTGATGGCCGTGGATCTGAAAACCGGGAAGGAACTCTGGACCACTGACAAGAGCTACGGCAAGTATTGGAGTCTCGTTGCGAATAATGACCACATCCTAGCTCTCGATCAACGCGGTAGCCTGCATCTGATCAAAGCCAATCCCGCAAAGTATGAAGAGATCGATCAGCGCAAGATCTCGGATAAGGAAACTTGGGCACATTTGGCCGTTTCGGGCAGCGAGATCTTTATTCGTGAACTCAATGCCCTAACGGCCTGGCGCTGGTCGGAGTGAGTTAGCCAAACTTACTCAATGAACACTTGAGGTGCAACGGATTATTGGACCAAAGACTCCCTTAATTTAGGGGTTGGTTATGGGCTTGGGTTTCGAACTGGTTGGGGGTGAGGTATCCGAGAGCGGAATGTTTGCGTTGATGATTGTAGTAGCCTTCGATGTATTCGA
>CAJCCF010000320.1 GCA_903960845.1 uncultured Verrucomicrobiota bacterium
GATAGCACGGTGTTCCAGCGCAGCGGCCATCAAGAGGGGCTCTGCGCGGTTACAACCCGACGCAGCCTGGGCGTCACACCCATCATCCGCTGCTCGCTGTGCTCGCGGGGTGGTGCCGTTTTTGCAGGAGGCTCCCGCACTGATGCTCCCGTGAAACTATGGCGCGACTACAACCAGAGGGCGTGCATCGAGCAGCGCATTGATGACCTCGCCGCCGACGGGTTTTGCATGAAGCAGTTCTATGCGACGGAAGCCGCGTTCTTGAGTGTGCTCTTCGCGTTCAACCTGCTGAGCCTCTACCAACAGGCCATCGGCACCCGCAGCGAGAAGCACGATCAGCGTCCTGCAACGCTACGCAGCCAAGTGTTCCCCGGCGGAGCGATCCTGGGCAACCGAGCGAGGAGGCCCGTGCTCTACATCGCCCAAAGCTGGGGTGGTGCGGACAAGCACAAGCCCCTCATCGACAAGGTCTTGGAGTGGCAGAAACGAACTTCGCCGAAGTTGCCTCCTGACCACTCACCACCGAACGACAATGAACTCAAAAACGCTGCCTAACTTCGGAATCCGGGTTCAATCGGTTTCCGGGGCGAGCGAGGAGAAGAGTGCCTGAAGATTCCGATCCGCCTCAAAGTGCTGATCCGGCCTAACTAACTGAAGAAAACTTTCTCCGCCGTCTTGCGCAGCATCCATGCCTTGTCGCTGCGGGTGAGGAAATCGAGCCGGTCGCGAATGAGCGCGATGGAGTCGTGGTAGTTGTGCCCGGGATCGACCTGGAAGGGACAGTCGCTGGCCCACATGAGACGCTCAGCACCAAAGGAGTCCCGGCATTCTTTGATCATGGGCCCGAGGTCAAGATAGGGCGGCGACTTCCTGCCGAGCGCGTAGAAGGCGGATGTTTTCAGCGTGACTTTCGGATACTTCGAAAGATGCAGCAGTCGATCCAGATCGGCACGCGATAGAGGACCGGCCATGCCGACACGCGCGAAGTGATCGATCACCACCGGCGTCTGCGGATTCCTGGCACACATTCCGGCCACGGGGCCGAGCGCTTCTGGATTGACGAGCAGACACATGTTCAGCCCCTCCTCACCCCCGACCTTCCACATCTCTTCGATGCCGGGTGATGCCAGCCAGCCTTCCACATCCTTGCCTTTGGGCGAAAGCCGGAATCCGCGCACACCTTGTTTGGCCAGAGCCTTCATGCGCCCGCGCACATCGGGAGCTTTTTCATCAATGATCGCCACGCCGGAGAAGGTGCCCGGATGCGCCGCCATCATGTCGAGCATGTAGCGGTTGTCGGTTTGGTAATAGCTCATTTGAATGAGCACGATGCGCGTCACGCCTTCCGGTTTGCAGTGGGCGAAAAGCTGCTCCGGCGTGAAGCTTGGCGGAGCCATGTTCTTTTTCAGGAAGCCTTCGGCGAGTGGATATTTCTCCGTGTCCGGCGTCCACACATGCACATGCGCGTCGATGAACGAGTCACCGCCAAAGGTGGCGCCACTGGCGAGTTGGGTGCCGAGCGCGGCGCTGACGGTGGTGGCGAGAAATTGGCGTCGATGGGTCATGATGGTGATTCGGTTACGCGAAGCTGAGGATGAATCTTCTCTGGAACTCCAGTGCCTGCTCCACTTGATCCAGTTCGACATATTCATCCACCGTGTGGGCGCGATCGATGCTGCCCGGACCGAAGACAATGCTCGGGATACCGGCCCGCGAGAGCTTGCTGGCATCACAACCAAACGGCACGCCGCAGGGATCGGGATTCAAACCCATCTCACGAAGCACCCGCGAAGCCGTCTGCACCACGGCGGAGCCGGCAGGCGTGTCGAGCGCCTCATCGACAAGCAACAGCGGCTCTTCGACCTCGGCCGTGATTCCGGCGATACCCTGCAAAAGCTGCCGGTAATGAGCCACGGCATCATCCGCGCGCTCACCCGGCAGCAGACGGCGGTCGATCTCGATGGCGCAGATGTCTGGGACAAAATTCACCTGCACACCGCCGTTGATCACGCCCACGTTGCAGGTGCCGCAGCCTACCAAAGGATGCTGCACGGCAGCCATGCGGTCATTGTCGGCCTCGATGGCGGCAATGACGCGGGCCATGTGGGTGATTGCATTCACGCCGAGATGCGGCTTGGAGCTGTGGGCTGACTTTCCGCGCACGACGATACGACAGCGCAGCACACCTTTCGTGGCGATGACCGCCCGCATTTCCGTCGGCTCCGCGACGATGGCGGCATCGGCTTTCAAGCTCTCGCACAGCTTCACCACACCGCGATACGAGAACTCCTCGTCCACCACCGCCGCAAGCAGCACCTCGCAAGGCGGCGTGATGCCATCAGCTTTCAGCGAAGCCATCGCGTGCATCATCGTGGCAAGTCCAGCCTTTGTGTCGCACGAGCCGCGGCCATACATTTTGCCATCCAGAATCAATGGCTCAAAGGGCGGAATGGTCATGCCTTTGACCGAGACCGTGTCCGTGTGCGCCTCAAGCACCAGCCGTCTGCCGGGATCACGGCCCGGCAGGCGGGCGATGACATTCGGACGGCCGGGAAAAACCTCCTCCTCCCACACCTCAATCCCGCGCTGCTCAAAAAAGCGCCTCACATAACCGGCAATCTCACGCTCTCCCGGCCCGCTATCATAGGAGGAGTTGACGCTGTTGATGCGAACGAGATCGGCGAGAGTTTGGAGAACGGGGGACATCTGGAAAAATCTACAAGGCACGAACGCAACAGGGGAGAAAAATCTTCAGACACGTTCTCACCGGTTGATTGATGCGGTGATCTGACATTTCATCTGCGCACGTCTGAATTTCAGACGCAGCACCCGGACTCCAGCCATTTGAACCCCGCCACCACCACCTGCGCCGATTGCGGCTGCACCCTGCCTGCCAATGCCGCCTTCTGCCCACACTGCATGCTGAGCGGAGGACTGGAGGAGATGGAGCTGGAGACCTCGGATTTCCCGACCGAGTACACCATGGAAGGGCGCGAATCTGAGGGCCTTGAATCACGGTTGATGGACCGTTACAAGCTCGGGGCCAAATCAGGCGAAGGCGGTTTCGGTGTGGAATTTGACGCTCGCCAGATGCAACCGGTTCAGCGTCAGGTGGTGGTGAAGGTGCTGAAGAAAGACATGGGCGCCGGACAGATCATCGCCCGCTTTGAAACGGAACGCGGGAAACTGGCGCTGATGAATCATCCCGCCACCGCGTGCGTGCTGGATGCCGGTGAGACACAGGACGGGCGCCCCTTTCTTGTCATGGAACGCACCAACGGCGTGCCTGTCACACTTTATGTTCGACAAATAAACCCGCCACTGCTGGAACGGCTGCGGATTTTCATCCAAATCTGTGAAGCGGTGCACGCCGCACATCAGAAAGGCGTGATTCATCGTGACCTGAAGCCGTCAAACATCCTGGTGTCCATGGTCGATGGCGTGCCCCATCCCAAAGTGATCGATTTCGGGCTGGCCCGGGCACTGAATGTGCGGCTGAACAAACGCACGATCTACACGCTGAATGATCAGGCCATCGGTACACCGGGGTACATCAGTCCGGAACAGATCGAGCGCGGGGCAGAGGCGGAAGACTTGCGCGGAGACGTGTATGCTCTCGGCGCGCTCCTTGATGAGATGCTCACCGGAGTGCCTGTGGTGGACTTGAAACCTCTCATTGGCAGACCGCTGGGAGAGGCCCTGAATGAGGTGACAAAGCGGCCGCTGATCCATCCATCAGCCCGCGACGCAAAGCTGCGTGGTGATCTGGAGTGCATCATCCTCAAGGCCATGGCCCCTGATCCGGCACAGCGTTATGCCAGCGCCGCAGCCCTGGCCGCCGATGTGCAGCGTCATCTTGATAACAGGCCCGTGCAGGCGCACCCGGCGGGTTGCTTTTACGTTGCAGGCAAGTTTTTCCGCCGGCATCGCCGGGCGGTGGCGGCAGTTTTGGTTCTGCTGCTCATCGGCCTCACCGCTGCATGGGCATGCAAGCGCCAGAGTCTGCGGCATCAATCCGGTCCTCCTGAAATCAAAGCTGCACGCGGGCAGACCGCCCACCTCCACTGACACGAGCATCCTGAAAGATGCTGCCTGCGCGTCCTGCAATCCTTTTCGATTATCGCGCCCTGGCCGAGATAGAGCAGCGGGTGCAATCAGCACAAAGCGAACAGGTTGCATCAGAGTTCCCCACGCAGCGGGCGCAACTGACACAAAGAGCGCAGAAAGGGCGACAGCCCAAAGATGCGACTTTAGAGCGCTCTGCAGTGGCTGGATGGCAGGACGGACTCAAGGAGACACCATCTACTGGAATCTTCAGACCCGTGAGGGGACCCGATGGGCGGGCATCTGCCGCTGATGGGCACCGGGTCTGATATGGAAGTGTCTTCACATCCATGTATTACCGGTTAGCCCCACCCGCGTTACTGACTTTCTTCAGATCAGCGGTTTTTTCTTCCATTCTGCCATCAAGGCCTTGGCGGCGCGATGAACAGAGGCACGGTGGCCTTGTGGCGGAGGGTGTCGATGGTGCTGCCGTGAATGATGTCGCCGATGAGGCGGTGGCCATGGGATGCCAGAGCAATGAGATCGACGCGTTCTTCTTCAGCGACCTTGAGCAGCTGCGCTGGCGGCTCGCCAAGCACAAGACGAACCGTGACCGTGAGCCGGGTGTCGGCGCGCAGCTTGGCTGCGACAACCTCAAGATAGCTCCAGTCCTGGCGCATCTCCTCGGAATCGGCCAGGTTGAGCTGCTCGAAATTGCGCGCGGCCCAGCCGTCGGCAACGTGGACGAGCAAAAGCTCGCTCTGCATGAGCGTGGCAAGCCTGGCTATGTGCGGCAGCAATTCCTGATCGGAAGCGCTGGTGTCGAGGGCGACGAGGATTTTGCGATACATGGCGTTAGATGCCCAGGGCTTTGATCCAGGACTCCGGGGCAAAGAAGTCGAAGAGCAGTTTGAAGTTCAGAACGACGATGATGACGGCGCTCGTCCATGCAAGCACTCTGATCCAGACTGGATTGGCAAAGCGGCCCATCTTGGCCTTTTCATCCGTGAAGCGCAGCAGCGGGATGACGGCGAAACTGAGCTGCATGGAAAGAATGACCTGGCTCCAGATGAGAAGATCCGTGGTCCTGCCTTCGCCAAACCAACCAATGATGCAGACGGCGGGCACGACGGCGATGAGACGTGTGATCAGGCGCCGCAGCCAGGGCTTTAGGCGGATATTCAGGAAGCCCTCCATCACGATCTGCCCGGCAAGCGTGCCGGTAAGGGTGGAGTTTTGACCGCTGGCGAGCAGGGCGACGGCGAACAAGGTGCTGGCAGCGCCAACACCGAGCACCGGACTCAGCAGTGTGTAGGCTTCCTGAATTTCCGCGACGTCCTGATGTCCGCTGCCATGGAACGCGGCGGCGGCGACGATGAGGATGCCGCCATTGATGAAGAGCGCGAACATGAGCGCGAAGGTCGAGTCGATGGTGGCAAACTTGATGGCCTCAGCCTTGCCTTCGTCATTGCGGTTAAAATTGCGCGTCTGCACAATGGAGCTGTGCAGGTAGAGATTATGCGGCATGACGGTCGCGCCCAGAATGCCGATGGCGACAAAGAGCATCTCGCGGTTCTTGAGAATCTCCACCGAAGGGACGAAGCCGGCAGCAATGCGGCGAGGTCAGGCTTCGCAAACATCATCTCGGCGGCAAAGCACCCGCCAATGGTCAGGATGAGCGTGATGACGAGCGCCTCGACGTAACGGAAGCCGCGATTTTGCAGCAGCAGGACGATCATCACGTCAAGCGTGGTGATGACACAGCCCCAGACGAGCGGGATGCCGAAGAGAAGCTGCAGGCCGATGGCCGAGCCGACGACTTCAGCCAGATCACAGGCGGCGATGGCGGCCTCGCACAGCGCCCAGAGGCCCCAGACAACCGGCTTCGAATAATGATCACGGCAAGCCTGGGCAAGATCGCGTCCGGTGGCGATGCCTAGCTTCACGCAGAGGTGTTGCAGCAGGATGGCGATGAGATTTGAGATCAGAATCACCGACAGCAGCGTGTAGCCATAGCGCGCGCCACCGGCCAGATCGGTGGCCCAGTTTCCAGGATCCATGTAGCCGACGGAAACGAGGAATCCAGGCCCAGCATACGCGAGCATCTTGCGCCAGAATGATCCGCCCTGGGGAACATTGATGGAGCGGAAAACCTCAGGCAGCGAGTCGCCGCCCTGCGATTTCCAGCCGGGATCTTGGGGTGTTTGCATGGTGCGAAGAGATTAAAAACGGATGCTCATGCCGGTGAAGACACCTGCATCAGGTGCCGCACGATTCATGCCGAGACGCACGCCGGCATCAAAGATCAGCGAATCGGTGAAAGTGTAGGTTAGACCGGCATCAAAAAGCGCCTGATAATCCGCATCCTCTCCGGCGATACCGACGAGTTCCAGGTAGGCGCCCACTTTTTCTGTGAGTGTGATGCCGAGGGTGGCCGAGTGCAGCCACTCCAGATCATAACCTTCGGTTGCCACGTCATGGACAAGATCTGACTCGGCCATGAGGCCCAGTGTGAAACGGTCTGAAAGCGTGACGGAGAGCGGAACGATAAGACCACCCGCCCAGGCTTTCTCACTCAAATGCGTGTGCGTGGGAATGGTCACGTAAGGCATGACTGCCAATGCGGTGGAGCCACCGTCATTGCCCCACAGGTTCTTTTTCAGGCGAAAGGTCATGTCACCGAAACCGGACGTCCGCGTGACATCGCCGCGCTCCGACTCGCCGCCGATGGCGTGGCTGTTCAGGACCATCTGAAGATCGCTGCTGTGCGTCAGGCCCGTCTTGAAATTGATTTGGCCAAGAATCAGCTGGTCTGACGACGCACCCCGGTTGGCATCGCGACTGTAATCAAAGAAGCTCATCTCGATCTGAAACGCGCCGGCCGGCACCGAATAAGCGGACTCCGTCGTGTCCGGCCGGTCAGTGCTCATCTGACGGACAGGTTCCTCCGCGATCAACTCGCTGAAGGCGAACAAGAAAAGCGATGAGAAAAGATGGGTGGACATGGAAATGTTAGTCCAGGCTAAGAACATCAGTCCAGACTGATGAGCAAGCAGAAGTTTAGTCCGGCCTAACATTTCTTTTCCAGACCAGAGATTGTGCTTTGCCATGCCCCCGTTCTGGCTACTCCTCCGCAGATGCCCGCCAAGCGCCAAGAAACCACCGCGCATGTCCATTCACCGGCCATCGAGGATTACCTGGAGCAGATTCACAATCTGATCGAGGGGAAGGGCTACGCCCGCGTGGTGGACATTGCAAAAAACCTGGGCATCTCGCAGGCGAGCGTGACCAACATGATTCAGCGCCTGGATGCCGAGGGCTACGTCGTCTATGAGCGCTACCGCGGCGTGGTGATGACGGCCGCCGGACGCAAGATCGGCCAGGAAATCGCCCGCCGTCATGAAGTCCTCACGCGGCTGCTCGCCAGTTTTGGACTGGATGCCAGGACGGTGCATCAGGATGTGGAGGGCATGGAGCACCACATCAGCCGCCAGACGCTGGAGGTGCTGACGCTGCTCATGGAGGAACTGGAGGGGAATCCCGATCTGCTGCGCAAGCTGAAACGCAGGCTGAAGGCATAAACAAAAAGCCCGATGGAACCCGGGGTGAACCGATAGATCAGTCGCAGTTCCGGCGTTGTGCTGAGTGCTTCTTCTTTATGCTCTGGCGCACCGCCATCTTTGCTCTCTTTCTGGCGCTGAACATCAGCGTGGAGCCCTGCTTTGTCCTGGCCACATCAGGGGAGAAAGACCAGCCACATGCCCTGGCCTCGCTGGATGATGTTTTGTCAGAAGTGAGCAATGATGTTGCCGTTGATTTGGACGATCTCAGCCTCACGAGTGCCCTGGTTGTTTTGGTCGAAAACAGGTCACCCATGCCAGCAGAGACTCTGGCATTGGGAAATACAACGAGCTTTGAGATCCGCTCCGGCCTCCGCCGGCATCGCTGGTGCTGTGTTGAGTTGTGCTGAGCATACCGCTCATTCCCTCATTCGCCTAGCCTGCGGGGACACGATCTCCCTTCCGCAGGACGTGGCTTGCATCCGTCCAGGGAGGTCTGTGCCCATCTCAATTTTTACCATTTATGAATCCTCGTACCATTACCCTTTTCAGTTTTCTCTTTTTCAGTTCGCTGTTCAGCGCCTCAGCTCAAATTCACCTCCAGGTCAGGGCGGAGAGTGAAAATCAAACCGTTAACAAAAAAGCTCTGGAAGAAATCCGCGGACACTGGCTGGCCGTCGAGGTTTCAAACGGCTCCGCCGCCAAACTGGAAGGGCTGGTTCTGAAGTGGACCTTGTATGCTTCCAATCTCCAACGCGGCACCAATGACATCGTGGCGGAAAAGTCTGGCGAGTCAAAAATCATCCTCGATGTCGGCAAGCATGAACACCTCATCACGCCCAAAGTGCCCTTTAAATGGACTCCGCGACACTCGGACAAGACTGGCAGCGGGCGAAGCGCCAAATACAAGAGGGTGGATGAAGCAGGCCACCGCTATTATGGCTACCACGTGCAGGTGCTCAACGGCGAGACAGTCGTTGGGGAGGCTTACAGCCAGGACTCACTCAAGCACCTGGACTGATTTTCGCCCGATCGGACACCCTCTGATCAATCCGGCCCGGACACAATCGAACATTCAGTTCCAGAATTTTTCCTGGTGGATCAATTCATTTGAGATCCCCGGCCACGAGGAGTTCGGGAAATGGTGTCTCGGTGCCGATTACGCCAACCATGCTTACGCAGGGGCGGGAAACCGTGTCGGGGGAATGATTGGCGGTGAGGTGCATATCGTGAAGAACAAATTATCCTTCCAGTTTGATGCGCTGATCGGTGACAACGACCTGAGCGTGGCCGTTATCGGGGGTGTTTATACGTTCGCGGACCGCTGGCAACTGTCCCTCGGTGCGCAGGTGCCGGTTGCGGGTTCCGGCAACACTCAGGGGATCGTGATCGAGTTCACTTAACCGGGAATGAACCTTTTCAAAAGGCACCGGTAACCGCATGATTCCCGCAGATAGACCGGTTGCCTCGCTGCTTGAACATTTCCCCTGCGCCTTGCACACGCGGATGAGCGTGCTAGGCTCGCCCCTCACTTCATAAAACCATGGGCAAGACACTCTTCGAAAAAGTCTGGGAATCACACGTCGTCGGCACACTCGCAAACGGGCAGTCTCAACTGCTGATCGACACCCATTTGGTGCATGAAGTGACCAGCCCACAGGCTTTCGGCATGCTGCGCGATTTGAACCTGAAGGTTGCCTACCCGCACCGCACCTTCGCGACGGTGGATCATATCGTCCCGACCGACAGCCAGGTGTCTCCTTTCTCC
>CAJCCF010000321.1 GCA_903960845.1 uncultured Verrucomicrobiota bacterium
GAGGATGGCTGCGCAGGCCTGCTGCAGCATGTGCAAAGCAGATTAGGCAGTTCTTAGCGGATCCCTTTTGGCCGGCCCAATCATGCTGAAGTTCAAGCCCCGGGAGCTTTGATCGCCGGGTCTATTTTTTGGAGTGCCTTCCAGAGGTCAGGATCCTGGGGATGTCCGTTGTAGAGCACCTTGCCATCAGGTCCGACCAGAACCATTCGCGGGATGCTTTCGATCTCCAGCATCTTGGTGAACGGGCGGTCTGCTGGCTCGATCAGCCAGGGAAAAGTGATGTCCTGCTCATCGCGCACCTTCTCCGCCACCGTTTCGGCATTCTGGTCATCCTTGTTCATTCCGGCCACCACGATCCCGTGCTTTGCCAACAGTTCAGCCTTCTTTTTTAATTCCGGCATGAGTTGCATGCACGGTCCGCACCACGAGGCCCAGAAGTCCAGCAGCACCGCCTTCTTTCCCGCCATCTGATCGGCCAAGGTCGTGGCCTCACCTGTCGAGCTGACGAGCGCCAGTTGCAGGTCAATCTTCATCGTCTCCATTTTGCTCTCGCGACGGCCTTTCTCGATGGTTTGGGCAAACAGCGGTGCCTGCGCCGGACTCAGCCAAATGGCCTCCAGCACATGCTTTTTGAAACCGGCTTCATCCTTCTTGCTCCGTGCCTCCAGAGCCTTCGTGTATTCGATGAAACTGCGGATATCATCAGCCGACTTGATGCCGGCGGACTGTGTCGGGTCAAAGTTTGCAGCCAGCACCTCCATCTCCGGCAGAATCTTCACCAGCCAGGCCGTGTCCTGCTTGCGCAGACCCCAGATGATCTTTGCCTCAATGATTTGCTGCCTCGGCACACCCGCCTTGCTGGCCTCCTTGGTTGCGGCGAGAAGTTCCTCCACAGAGGCATTCGGGTTGAACAAACTTTTCATCAATTCCGGCGGCACTGTCGGTGGCGCAGGCACCTGCGCCTGTGCGGGCTGAAGCAAAGCGAGCGTTGCGAGGAGAATAAGAGCGCGATTCATGGTGAGGAGAACGTGCGCTCTTCCGCTAAACTGTCGAGCTTGCACATTTGCCTTTGTGAGATCAGCAGCCAGCATCCGTGTTCCGTGTCCAATCCTTCCCCTTTCTTCATCACCGGTCCCACCGCCTCGGGCAAATCATCCATCGCACTTGCGCTGGCTGAGCGGGTCGGCGGAGAGATCGTGAATGCGGACGCGTTCCAGCTGTATCAGGGGCTGGCGCTGCTCACGGCCAAACCGGCAAGGGCAGACCGGGTGTGTGTGCCGCATCATCTCTACGATGTGCTGTCCCCGGAGGAGGGCTGTGACGCGCAGCGTTATCGCGAGATGGCGCTGCCAGTGATCGCTGAAATCGCGGCGCGCGGGCGTGTGCCGATTGTTGTGGGGGGCTCGGGACTCTACATCAAAGCGCTGTCTCATGGCTTGGCGGACCTGCCGCGCGGGGATGCGGCGCTGCGCGCTGAGCTGAATGCCCTGTCTCTGGATGAAATGGTGGCCCGGTTGCTGGCTCTTGATCCCCGGGCTGCGGAGAATGTTCCCCTGGCGAACCCGCGCTACGTTCAGCGTGCCCTGGAGATCTGCCTGCTCACCGGACAGTCCCAGTCGGCCTTGCGCCAGACCTTTGCCCAAACAGAGCCGGCCGGACAGGGGATCGTCTTGCACTGGGCTCGCGAGGCGCTGTATGCACGCATCGACCAGCGGGTGCATGACATGATCGCAGAGGGTTTGCTGGAGGAGGTGCGCGTCTTCCTCGCCGCGCGTGACCGTTCCATGGAATCATCTCCGGCCATGCCCTGCCAGGCTCCACTGCAGCTGGAAAAAGCCATCGGCCTGCGTGAAGTGCGGGCGCATCTGGCGGGAGAGCTGACGCTGGATGAGGCGATCAGCGCCATTCAGCAGGCCACGCGCCGCTACGCCAAGCGTCAAATCACCTGGTTCAAACGCGAGCACTGGCTGCAAACGATTTGCCTCGATTCGCAGCAGGGGGCAGAATCAGTGGCCAGCCACCTCATTGATCTCTTTCCATGCCTGACCTCACCCAACCCGCCTGCACTGTCCCCGTCAATCTAGGCCCGCGCAGCTATCGCGTCGATGTTGGCAGCGGCCTGCTCAAGACCCTGGGTGCGACGGCTAACGAACGGTTTGGCGACCGATCCAATTGCGCGGTGATCACTGACTCGAATGTCGGCCCCCTCTACGCCGCAACCGCGCTGGCAAGTCTGAAGGCCGCCGGCAGGAATCCCGTGCTCATCACCGTGCCGGCGGGTGAAGCCAGCAAATCACTGCTCTCCGCCCAAAACGTGTGCACTGAGATGGCGCGTGCGGGACTCGACCGGAAAAGTTTTGCTGTCGCACTTGGCGGTGGCGTCATCGGTGATCTCGGCGGCTTCTGTGCCAGCATTTATCAGCGCGGCATCCCATACATCCAGGTGCCCACCACCGTGCTCTCGCAGGTGGACAGCAGCGTCGGTGGCAAGACTGGTGTGAACCTGCCGGACGCAAAAAACATGGTCGGCAATTTCCATCAGCCAGCGCATGTCATCGCTGATGTGGACACGCTTGCATCCCTGCATCGGCGCGAATGGAATGAAGGTTTCGCCGAAATCATCAAGCATGCCTGCATTCGCGATGCAGCCATGCTGCCGGCCATCGATCAAGTGGCTGCGGGTGGCGGCGATCTGGCCGACCTCATCCGCTGGAACATCGCCATCAAAGCCGCCGTCGTGGAGGCGGATGAGTTTGAAACACTCGGCGTTCGCGCGCTGCTGAACTTCGGCCACACACTTGGTCACGCCATCGAGGCTGCCGCCGGCTATGGCGCTCTTCTGCATGGAGAGGCCATCTCGCTCGGCCTCCGCGCCGCCGCGCTGCTCTCCGTCCAACTCTCCACGCTGTCCGCCGCTGAGGCGGATCGCATCGTCGACCTACTGCGCCGCTTTGATCTGCCCGTGCAATTGTCCGCCGATTTTGAAGCTGATGAACTTCTGCGCATCGCCCGCATGGACAAGAAGTTCGAACACGGCAAGATCCGCTTCGTCCTGCTCAGCACCCTCGGCAGCGCCCACGTCAGCAATGAAGTTACCGAAGAACATCTGCGTGAGGTGATCGCCATGATCCGCAGGTGAGCGTATATGTGTGAACGCAATTGAATTTGCAAAGAAACGAGTCACGCCTGCTCTCGATTTGGACCTTAGGGTTCGAGAAGCCGCACGTCTCGGGTCTGCCCATGCGGCTAACGCGCTTTGTTGATGACTTGGTATTTCGCCAACCGCTTTTCAGCCCCGATGGTAGTGGTGTAGGAGAACATGCCATCGCGGCTAGCATCCACGTCTATGGGGTCTCCATCTACCTTCGTATCTTTCCGTTTGTGACCAGTGATAAAAACAAGGTCGTCCCCTCCGAAAAGGTCAGGCGCACGGCCCTTTGCTGGTGTTGACGTGTAGTCGTGTCGTTTCACGATTATACCGTCCTTGACCACCTGAAAGACCCTGCCTGTGATTCGCACGGCGTTCTTGATTTGGTCCTTTTTCCTATTTTCCTCAGCCTGTTTTTCCGCCTCCGTCGCTCGCTCTTTGGCCTGCCGTGCTGCTTCTGCCGCCTGCGCTTCCTTCTGAGTGGCTTGGAATGCGCTGGCCTTCTGCGCATCGTAGCCATATTTGGTGCGCAATTCCTCGGAAACGTCAGTAAATAACACTTTGGCTACGCCGTCTTTGTGGAGGATTAAGAGGCCATCAGGATCAATCCGCTTGATGGCTACGGCCTCAAACATCTTTCCGCTCGTAGTTGTCAGAATGCCCGAAATCTGCGGCAGTGGGGGAGCAGGAGCTGAGGTTGTGGGAGAAGAAGAGGCTGTTTCGTTGCTGGCTGGCGTGGGCGGAACGACTTCCGTCTGTTCCGTTTTGCCCTTCCCTCCCTTGCCCTTTTTCTTCGGCTTGCAAAATGCCGTGGTGGTGACTGCAAGGCAGGCCAAAATGATTACCGTCAACCGGTAGCGGGTGGGGCTGTTCATGTTGTGCCTTAAATCCCAGTGCGCAGACCGTCAACGGAGGACTGTTAGGATGATGGAACCTCCATCTCAGCTTGTCCCGAACGAACGCGCCATCGTTCTACGACTGAAAGAAATCCGCACGGAAAAGGGCATCTCTGCAAACACACTGGCTGCCAAGATCAAGGTAGATCGGAGCACGATCACGCACATGGAAGCGGACAGGACGCGCCCGACGCTTTCGCTGCTCTTGAAGATCGCAGACGGGCTGGATGTTAAATTGTCGGATGTCTTGGGGAAACAAGGATGCTGAACAGATCAACCATCACGGGCCTCGAATGACTTTCCGCTCAGTGCTCGCTCTGTGCGTCATGCGCTTTCCACCATCGCCCGCTTCAATCTGTCGGCGAGTTCGCCTATCAACGCATCGTTGGCCCCATCGGCGGAAACGCCTGCGGCCTCCAATGCCTTGCGCGTCCATTTTAGCCAGTCGATTTCTTGGTAAAGGGGAGAACCTTCAAGGGCCGTCAAATCCTCGCGTGCCGTATCTAACTTCACATTGCGGCTGTCGGAATGGAATCAGGCCGGTAAGGTGTCCCGTCGTTGTGTCCCAGTTTGGTTCCGTTCTTCCCTGATTTCATAAGGAGAGCCGCAGTTTCAAGGGCTTGCGGGTTGAGTGGCGGAGAGGGTGGGATTCGAACCCACGGTGACATTTCTGCCACGCCAGTTTTCAAGACTGGAGCCATCAACCACTCGACCACCTCTCCAGATGCGTTGGGTTGCAGGGCGGAGAATGAAGCGGACTTGGACAGATGCCAAGGGGAAGTTTTGGTGACTTGGCGTCACACGCCAGCCGGAGGCGCAGAATCCGATAGACAATGAGGCGGTGAATCGTTGCATGCGGCCCCAATTTCCCATGCGCCTTCTTCTGCCTCTCACCCTCGCTGCCTGTCTGACGATCCAGGCCGCCGACAAAAAGGAACAGCCACTCACACCCGGCGGTGTTTATCGCGCGCATGACATGCAGCGGCCACGCCCGCCGGTGATCACCCCGCCCGGCACCAGCTCGCAGGAGAAGGCTGGGGCCCCGCCTTCAGACGCCATCGTGCTCTTTGATGGCAGGGATCTTTCCAAATGGAAGGCGGACCCGCGCAAAGACACACCGCCTGGCGATGACAAGCCGCGTTGGAAAATTGAGAACGGCTACGCTGAAATCTCCCCGAAGGCAGGCGGCATCCGCACGCGCGAAAGTTTCAAAGGCGACTACCAACTACACATCGAATGGCGCACGCCCTCTGAAGTGGTTGGAAACAGTCAGGGCAGGGGAAACAGTGGCGTCTTCATCGGCGGCTTCCCGGAGATTCAGGTGCTGGATTCCTATCAAAACGACACTTATCCCGATGGCCAGGCCGCCGGCCTCTACGGCCACTTCCCACCCATGGTGAATGCCAGCCGCAAACCCGGTGAATGGCAGGCTTACGACATCCTCTTCGAGCGCTCAAAGCCAGGCAGCAAGGCCAGGCTCACGGTCATCCACAATGGCATCGTTGTGCAGTATCTGCGTGAGTTTGACAGTGCTGCGCAGGAGGGAGATCTCGCACTCCAGGATCACAACAATCCCGTGCGCTACCGCAACATCTGGCTGCGCCCGCTGCGTGTCGATTCCGATGCCAAGGGCACCAGGACGCCATCGGCCGCAGTGCCTGCCAAGTCCGCCGCCGCGCGGCCGGATGAAGTCATCCACATCAAGACCATGACCGCGCAGATGAAGTATGATGAGAATGAATTCACGGTGCGCCCGGGTCAGCAGGTGAAGCTCGTCTTTGAAAACGGCGATGATCTTCCGCACAATCTCGTCTTCTGCCAGCCTGGCACCAACACGGCCGAAATGGCCATGAAGCAGATGGAAAAGCCCGAGGAGGCATTGAAGCGCAATTGGTTGCCGGATGACAAGCGCATCTGGCTGCACTCGAAGATGCTCAATCCGCACGAGAAGCAGGAACTCACCTTCACCGCACCCGACAAACCCGGCGATTACCCGTACGTCTGCACCTTTCCGGGCCACGCGCTGACGATGAACGGCAAAATGAAAGTCCTGCCGCTGGGGCAGGGTTTGAAAAATTTGAAGTTCGCCCTCTATCTCGGCAAATGGGACAAGCTGCCCGATTTCTCCACGCTCAAACCGCACCGCGAAGGCCCCGTTCCGGACAATCTCATCGACATCAAACTCGACGATTATAAGAACGAATTCGGAGTCGTCTTCAGCGGAAAAATCACCGCGCCGCGCAAAGGCAGCTACCGCTTTTACATCACCGGCGATGACGGGGTGCGACTGAAAGTGGATGGCAGGCAGGTGGTCGATTACGATGGCATCCATCCTGCGGGCGACATCAAAGAAGGTGCCGTTCAGCTTGAGGAGGGTGAGCATGAATTGCGCCTCGAGTATTTCCAGGGAGGCGGAGAGATTGCGGTCTTCGCCGCATGGAAGGGGTCGAACTTTGACATCACGCCCCTTTCCGCCTGGTTGCCCAAGGGCTGGCAATCTGGGGCAAAGGCGAAGAAGAAGGCGGAGTTCGCGCCCATCCCGATCATGGTGAAAGATGAGCCTGTGATCTACCGCAACTTCATCCAGGGCGCTGGAAATCGCGGCATTGGAGTTGGTTATCCCGGCGGCATCAACATCGCCTGGAGTGCTGAGAGCATGAGCCTTGCGCTCTTGTGGCGCGGCGCTTTCATCGATGCCTCCAGGCACTGGAACTCGCGCGGCGGCGGTCATCAACCGCCCCTTGGCTACGATGTCCTTCAGCCCACGGGTGAGGTCACTCCAGCTTTCTTCATCGCCGACAAACCCGAGTCTGCCTGGCCGGTATGGGACAAGGTGAAGCGTTACGATGGCTTCGAATGGAAAGGTTACACGCTCGACGCCAAGCGCAGTCCGATTTTTCGTTATACCTGGAATGCTGTCGAGGTGGAAGAGCGTTACACTGCCACCGGCGACGGCAACAAACCTGATGGCAAACCCACGCTGATCCGCACTGTGAAAATCAGCGGTAACGTGCCTGCAAATGCCTGGTTCCGCATCGCCGCAGGGCAGCTCGAAGCCAAAGACGGCAGCTTCCTGCTCAAGGCAGCCAAGACCTGCCGTATCACCACCAATGGTGGCCGGATCGCCGGCCAAAACCTCGTCATTCCGGCCAAACCCGGCACTCTCTCAGTCACTTACCAGTGGGCTCAATAATTTCTTTTCCGCGCGCCACCATGAAACGCCTTTCATTCCTTCTCTTCACCTTCTGCGCTCCGCTCTTCGCCGCTGATCCGGTCGAGTCCGACTACTACAAGATCACCACCTTCGAGACACCGAAGGAAACCGCGATGGAGGTCGGCTCCATCGACCTCTTGCCGGATGGCCGGCTGGTCATGGGCACGCGGCGCGGTGAAATCTGGATCGTCAGCGGCGCAGGCAGCAGTGATCCATCGGCCGTGAGTTACAAGCTCTTTGCCAGCGGTCTGCACGAGGTGCTCGGCATCGCCTACAACCCGAAGGACAAGAACATTTACGCCACGACGCGCTATGAGATCACGCGGCTCAAGGACACGGATGGCGATGGGCGCGCGGACGTTTTTGACAATGTGAATGACGATTGGGGCGTCTCGGGCGACTACCATGAATACGCTATTGGTTCGCGCTTTGACAAAGCCGGCGACCTGTGGGTCACGCTTTGCCTGACCGGCTCCTTCAGCAGTGCCGCGCCGTTCCGCGGCTGGGCGCTGCGCATCAAGCCGGATGGCAAAATGGTGCCGACATGCAGCGGCATTCGCAGTCCGGGCGGCATGGGTTTCGATGCCGATGGCGAGGTTTATTACTGTGACAATCAAGGCCCGTGGCATGGCTCATGCACGCTGCAGCATCTCGTTCCGGGCAGCTTCCAGGGACATCCCGGCGGCAATGTCTGGTACGATCAGGCGCCCAACATGGGCCCGCGCCCCATTGACCCGATCCCCGAGGCCTTTCAGGGGGAGCGCAGTCGCAAGGATGCCCGCCCCGGTGGCGATCCTGACCGCATGGTGAAGGAGCGTGAGCGCATCAAGCAACTTCTCCCGCCGGCTGTGTATCTCGTTCACGGCAAGATCGGCAACTCCGCCTCAGCCATGATTTGCGACACGAGCGCCGGCAAGTTCGGCCCTTTTGCCAAGCAGCTCTTCATCGCCGATCAATCCCACAGCAATCTCAGTCGCGTCTTCCTCGAAACCATCAACGGCATCAAGCAAGGTGTCGTTTTCCCCTTCCGCAGCGGCTTCTCAAGCGGCCCCATCGGCGGGCGCATGGATGAGGAGGGCCGTGTCTTCATCGGCGGCAGCGATCGTGGCTGGGGCGCGCGTGGCGGGAAGCCCTACTGCTTTGAAAAAGTCGAGTGGACCGGCAAACTGCCATTCGAAGTGCACGAGATGCGCGCGCGGAATGATGGCTTCGAACTCACCTTCACCCAGCCCGTTGATGCAGCGACTGCCGGTGATGTGAAGAGCTACTCGATGCGCGAGTTCACTTACGCCTACCGCGAGCAATACGGAGGCGACGAGGTCGACGAGATCCTGCCGAAGATCACTGCCGCCAAGGTGGCCGCTGATGGCAAATCCGTCCGCCTCACCATCGCTCCGTTGACCAAGGGGCACATTCACGAGCTGCATTTTGAAGGCGTTCGCAGCGCACAGAAGCTGCCCCTGCTCCACAGTGTGGGCTACTACACGCTGAACGAAATCCCGGCGAAGTAACGAGGCTGGATTGTCGGTTAATTTTCTGTCATCAGCACGATGCGGAAGCCGCTGCCATCAAGCATGGCAATGGGACGCACATGACGTCTGTGATCGGCGCGCAGCAGGCTCAGATCATGGTCACACCAGGCGCCTCCGCGTGAAATGAACTCATCACTGTTGGCCTGCCAGCGGGAGGAGCACCACTCACTGACGTTGCCGCTCAGGTTGTAGAGACCAAGTGAGTTTGGCGGGAAAGCCGTGACGGGAGAAGTGAAGGCATAGTCGTCGCGATGCCTCAGTGCGGGTGTCTGGCCCAGCAATGGCGCGGCCTCCTGCCCGGCGAAATTGACCAGTTTTCCAACTTCCAGGCCTGGCAGTCCACGGCCCCAGACATAGAGCGCATGGTTGGTTGGCCCGGTGCTCAGATGCCGTTCCTCAGGCGTGCTGCCGGACTCCTTGAGCGCGGGATATGCACGACTCCATTCCTCATCCGTTGGCAGGCGGTACTCTTCCTCATTGCCGATGATTCCGAGTGAGCGTTCTTTGCTGGTGAGCCAATCGCAGAACCGTTCGGCCATCGGCTTGCTCAGCGGTGTGATCGGATGATCCGGTGTCACCGGCATCAGTGGATGACGCCAGCGCGTTTCGCGTCCTGTGACGGGCAGTCCAGTATCCCGCGCATGAGCCTCAAAGTCGCGAATGCGCGTCTCCCACTGGCAGAAGAGCACGCGTGTGCCAGGCACAGGCACAAAGTTCATGCCGAGCGAGTTCGTCCACGGCTTCGCCAGCGTGGCATCGGCGGGTCTCGCGGATGCAGGTGGGGCTTTTTCGGAGAGGGCAAACCAAACTCCAAGAGTCAGCATCGCAGCTGACGCTGCGATCAGCGATCTCATCCGCCAGCGTGCGGGCTGCAGTGATTGCTCCAACTCACGCAGCAGCACATCAGCCGTCGCTGGACGTCGCGTTGGATCTTCCTGAAGACAGCGCGCGATCAGGCGGTCAACTGCCGGGGGCATTTTCGCCAGTGCCGAGGCGGGCATGTATTCGCCGATGGGAAGACGTCCGGTGAGCATCTCATGCAGCAGCACGCCGAGAGAAAAAATGTCCGCCCGCGCATCCACCCGGCTTGAGCCGCGCCGGACCTCAGGCGCGATGTAATAAGGCGTGCCAAACACCTCCATTGTCTGCGTGAGGGCCAGTGCGGGAGTTCCCTGCTCATGCAGCAGTTTTGCCAAAGAAAAATCAGCGACCCGCACGCTGCCATCATGAGTGAGCAGAATGTTGGCAGGCTTGATGTCACGATGCGCGATGCCCTTCCGGTGCGCCTCGGCAATGGCGGCACAGGTTTGGCGAAAGATGGTGAGCGACTCGTCCACTGGCAGCGGCCCCTTTTGCAAACGTTGCCCGAGATCACCGCCCTCAGCCAGCTCGGTGGCCATGAACCAGCGCCCCTCCGGCGTGATCCCTGAATCCACGATGCGCAGAACATTCGGATGTTGCAGGGATCGGAGCGAGTCCGCCTCGCGCTGCAGGCGCTCAAGCAGATCATCACGTCCGGTGAGGTGCTGTGGCATGAGCTTCAGCGCCACTTCCACCTCATCCGTCATTCGCACCGCCCGATAAACCACGCCCATGCCGCCACGGCCAATCATCTCCAGTATTTCATAGCCGGGCACGGCGGGTTCTGATTCGCCTGCGGCAGAGGGCGGCTTCACAAATGAAGTCACTGCGCGTGCCAGGCAGGTCGGGCACAGGCCATCCACGGCACGCAAGGTTGCGCCACAGGCAGGGCAGATGGAAGGCGTGTTCATAAATCAGGCGTGTGATTGGCCAGCACATGCAGCAGATGCAAAAGCTCCGCGTCCACTTCGGCAGCCTCGTCCAGAGTATCGGCCACCTGCGCGCGAAGCAATTCTGCCAGGCGACGGCGGGCGCGATGCTGCTCCACGGCGAGCGCACCGCGCGTCATGCCGAGCTCCTCTGCCAGAGCAGACACATCGCCATACTCGGCGATCAGCAGGGTTGGTTTCAGCCGCTCGTAAATATCCAGGCGTCCGCGCTTGGCATAACCATCTTTCAGTCCGGACAAGGCGCGCTCCATCACCACCAGCGCCCATTGCACGTCATACTGATACCCGGCCAATTCGGGAGCCGGCAAGTCAGGGGCATCATCGGCATCCAGGGCGACCGGCTCCTGACCGCCGCCACGCCGCAGCGCGGCACCATCGCGCCGCCAGTGGTAGAGATGATGCCGAATGGCTGATTTCAAATAGGCGCGCAACTTTCCCTGCTCAGGTTGTGCCCGCTGAAATCCATCTCGCCTCAAAAACGTGGCGAAAAAATCCTGCGTCACATCTTCCGACTCCTGTTCCGGGCAGCCAAGTGCACGCAGGTAACCTGCCACAGGCTCCCAGTAAGCAGCACAGAGCTGATCCAGCGCCACACGTGCCGTTCCGAGATCATTCGACTCGCGGGTGCGCAGCACCCGGCTCCACATCGTGGCTGGGAATGGGAAGGCAGGACTGGAGAGCGCGGCAGACGGCATGAACGCTTCACATTAAACCCTCATTCGCAGTGGTGGCTGCATAAAAAATAGAATGTCTGTAACGGTTTTCAGTCAACCGGCCATCTGCGGATGAAACCCCAATCATCCATGAAAGCGATCCTCTTTTCCCCCTTGCTGTTCGTGACCGCCGTCTCTGCCCAGCCCGCGCAGGTGCGCTATGCAATCGTCGTCCACAGCGAGCAGCCCGGCGGCGGCAGCAATGGCACGCCGGTCACGCCGAACTTCAGCGCCAGCGGTCTCACCGCGAAAGTGACCTATGTGCAGTGGCGTGAGGCCATTCTCCGCTTTGCCGAGATGTGCGCGGCAAGGAATCTGCCCTGGCAGTTTCAAACGGACCTCAATTTCGCCGAAGGCGTGGCCCGCTATGAAATGCCCGGTGCCAATCAGGATGCCAGCATCGCAAACGGCACTTTTTCCATCGGCGGTGGCGTTTATAGCACAAACACGGGAGGCGTGAATGTGATCAAGTACCTGCACGATCATCATCATGTGAATCTCGATCCGCATTCACACGAAGAGAACAGCCTTGTGCCCTACAACTACGCAGACGTGGCCTATCAGCTTGATGTGCGGCTTGACACAGATATCACCGGTGTGGTCGGCGGTCACATCTACGACCCCGCCAGCAGTGGCTACCAGGACTGGCCGAAGTTCATTGAGGATCGCGATGCAAACGGTCTCAATGACGGCCTCGCCTGCCTCAAATTTTCCGCCACCGCTCCATCGTATCGCTGGAAGCCCGTCATGCTCATGGGTGCGGGCTCACTCGACCATGACAATGATCTTAGCAGCTCGGGGCTCTGGCGGCCGCAGGATGAAGATCACTTCACCACCCCCTCGTCCGGCGACATTGCCGCCATCGGCAACTGGAGCAACGATCTCCACGAGCACGACCGCCTCCTGCGCCTGCTGGAAAGCGGCGTGATTCCTCATGGAGACAAACTTTGGAGCATGGCCCGCGTCCTGAATCACCGTGACTTCGTTCTGACCGGCTACCTCACTTCGACGGCTGCGGCCATTCTCGACACCATCCAGCGCTGGCGTGATGAAGGGCGTTGCGAGGTGGAGACGCTTCAGGCGACCTATGACGACTGGATGACCACATTCGGCGGCACCGAGAGCCTTTACGAGCGACCCTCGGACAACCTCGGCTTTTCATGGAACTGGCAGGACTTCGCCTATCCTGAGAAGAGTGTCGAGGAACTGCGCACGTTGCTTAATCACCACGAATCCCTCGGCGTGCCGGTCGATTGCTTCTTCACCACCTGGCAGACCGACATCATCGAATCGCTCGCACCGGAGCTTCTCGGTCGTCTGCAAAGCTCCGCCGTCGTCAGCATGGCCTATCATGTGCGCGCACCCAAGCCGTATGCGAGTGGCTACGATTGGTTCAGCGGCCAGTATGGCCGTTCGATGACTCTCGCGGACATCACGAACTACGAAGAGCATGGCCTCGACATGGTCACTGGCGAACCCACCACAGACAGCGGGGGATTTTTGAAATTGACCAACCTCATGGGGCAGGCGCCCCGTCTCGTTGGTGCCAATGCCACCGGATCCATCGCCACGACCGTGCATCAATACTTCCGCGATGCAGGTGCGGTCATGCTTGTCGAGCACAGTGATCAGGCCATCAATCTCGGCGATACCCGCAATGGCCTTTTTCTCCGCCCGGAATCGTATGATTGGAAGCTTATCGAAACCTACCGCGCTGATGCAGGCCACGTCACCTCCATCGACGCAGCCTTTGCAAATGCGCACGGCAGCACAGGCAATCATGCACCGTGGTTTGTCGGTGTGAAACTGCATGACAACGATCTCTTCGCCGATCAGTCGGCCTGGACTTATGTCTATCAGCCGCTCGCCCGCCCGCGCCCATGGGACCCCACGGCGAAACCCGCGCTGCTGAGCGAGACGGAGCGCACGTCACGTCGCAACTACTACCTGGGTCTCGTCAGCGAAGCCGCCTCGCGCACCGGCGATTTCACCGTGGTGAACTCGCGTGACATGCTCAGCCTTCTCGGAGAGGGCGAGCCGCGCCCCATTGGTCTCAGCCACACAGAAATCAACGAGGGGCAATCAGCTACTGCGGTGCTTGCCGAGATCACCGGTGGCGGCACCGAGTCAGGCGTGAAGTGTGACTACACTCTCGTCAGTGGCGCCGGCGATACCGACAATGCCCATTTTATCCTGAGCGGCGGCAATCTCACTGCCGCTGGTGCACTCGATTACGAAACCCAGCCGGTGCATCATCTGCGCGTGCGCTGGACGGACGGCAGCGGCAGCAGCGGCGAGCGCGCCCTGACTCTGGTGCTGCGCAATGTCACCTCCGATGACGACGATGCCGATGGCTTCACCGAGGAGGAGGAAACCACCGCAGGCACCAATCCCTTCAGTTCAAACTCCTACCTGGCGGTGAACGAGGTTTCACGTGCCGGCAATCTGGTCACTCTGAGCTGGAGCAGCGTCATCGGGAAACAATACCGTGTCCGTTTCAGCACAGACCTCTCAAGTTGGACTGATGTCACTGGCACACTCGTCACGGCCACCACGGCCACGACCTCAAGCACCTTCACGGCCACGTCCGGCGAGTTGCAGTTTTATCAGGTGATGGTCGTCACGCCATGATGAATCCAGCCGCTCATCGGTGATGGAGAATTCAACCCATTCCAAAGAATGGTCTTCAAGGTGGCGTTTAGCCCACATTGAAACGTATTGCTCCAGCTTTGTTCATGTTCGCCACGCCTGCCGTGGCTGCGATTGACTTCAGTCGCGACATCCAGCCCATCTTCAGTGAGAACTGCTATCACTGCCACGGACCGGATGCCGCGAAACGCAAAGGTGATCTCCGGCTTGATCAGGAAAAGGACGCGAAGAGTGGCGGTGCCATCGTTCCCGGCAAGGCTGATGAAAGCGAGTTGGTGAAGCGGCTCTTTTCTCACGATCCGGAAGAGGTGATGCCCACGCCAAAGAGCAACCGCAAGCTCACCGAGGCGCAGAAACAGCTGGTGATGCAATGGATCGCCGAGGGTGCGAAATGGGGGAGGCATTGGGCCTTTGAGCCGGTGAAGCGCCCGCCTGTCCCGGCAGGCGCGAAGCATCCCATTGACGCCTTTGTGCGTGCAAAACTCGCGGAGAACAAGATGGCACCCGCGCCGCGTGCGGATGAAGCAACGTTAGTTCGGCGGCTGTGTCTCGATCTGACCGGTCTGCCTCCCGATTCAAGCGCAGAGTCTTCAGGGATGAGCGGTCGGTCCAAGCCCTCAGGCTCGGAGCTGGAAACGAAAAACTTAGCACTGAACACTGCAGCCTTGGTGGATCGCCTGCTTGCTTCCGAACACTTCGGAGAGCGCTGGGCCTGGGATTGGCTGGATGCGGCGCGCTACGCTGATTCAAACGGTTATCAGGGGGATCCCGAGCGCACGATGTGGCCCTGGCGCGACTGGGTGGTGAATGCAATCAACGCGAACATGCCCTATGACCAGTTCACCGTCTGGCAGATCGCGGGTGACCTGTTGCCGGCTGCCACCGCAGAGCAGAAGCTCGCCACGGGATTCAACCGCAACCACATGATCAATGGAGAAGGGGGGCGCATCGCCGAAGAGACGCGGGTGGAGAACGTCATGGACCGGGTGGAGACCACCGGCACTGTCTGGATGGGTCTAACGTTGAGTTGCACCAAGTGCCACGATCACAAGTTCGATCCGCTGACGCAGCGCGATTATTACGGGCTCTATGATGTCTTCAATCAAACCAGCGAGGACGGCAAAGGACGCAGCGGCCAGGCGGCACCGGCCATGGACATGAGTACACCGGCTGAACTGGAGCGCTCACGCAAGGCGAATGCCGCGGTGGATCAAATCGCTGATGAGGTGGATGCCTTTGAGCTGAAGAAGTTCCCGCGTGCAGCAGGCAAGCCACTCAGCGAGTCCGCTGCCTTCGATCTGCCGGGCAATCTTCCCGCCTACATCGCCAAAACCATTCCGCGCAATCGCGGTGTCGATCCGCTGCTGGAGGCCATCGGTTACTTCAAGGGAAAGGACGACGCCTACACCAAACTGCTTCAGCGGCTGCTTGCCGCGCAGCGTGAGAAAGTTGCGGCAGCCGGTGCCGTCACGAAAGTCATGGTCATGGATGCGTTGCCGAAAGCGCGCGAAACCTTTGTTCTCGACAAGGGAGCCTACGACAAGCCTCTGACGACGAAAGTCAGTTTTGCCACTCCAGCCGTGCTGCCTGCGATGTCAAAAGAGGCGCCGAAAAACCGTCTCGGGCTCGCGCAGTGGCTCGTGCGCCGTGACAATCCGCTCACCGCCCGTGTGACGGTGAACCGGTTCTGGCAGTCCATCTTTGGCATCGGCCTGGTGAAGACGGCGGAGGATTTTGGCGTGCAGGGGGAGATGCCCGTGCACCGTGACCTGCTCGACTGGTTGGCCGCTGAGTTCATGGAGAGCGGATGGGACGTGAAGCACCTGATCAAACTCATTGTTATGAGTGAAACGTATCAGCAGTCCTCCAAAGTCACTGATCACTCAGACCCGGACAACCGCCTGCTTGCCCGCGGTCCGCGTTTTCGTCTGCCTTCATGGGCGCTGCGGGATCAGGCGCTCGCCCTGTCGGGCCTGCTCAATTCAAAGCTCGGCGGACCCTCGGTGAAGCCCTACCAGCCCGAGGGCATCTGGGAGGAAGCCACTTTCGGCAAGAAGACGTATGTGCAGGATCATGGTGACGCGCTCTACCGCCGCACGCTCTATGTGTTCTGGCGTCGCATCGTCGGCCCGACCATGCTGTTTGATAACAGCACGCGGCAGGTCTGCGCCGTCAAAGCCACGCGCACGAACACGCCGCTTCATGCGCTGGTGACTCTGAATGACACGACCTTCGTCGAGGCTGCGCGTGTGCTTGCCGAAAAGGTGCTCATTTCACCTGGCGATGATAGTCAACACCTTCAACACGCTTTCCACATCGTCACGAACCGTGATGCCAAAGGGGAAGAACTCGCCGTGCTGCAAAAGCAGCTCGCCAAACTCCGGCCGCAAGCCGCGCAGGATGCCGCCAGGCTCCTCAAAGTTGGTGAGCACAAGTCCGACACCCATCTTAATGCCGTTGAACACGCTGCGTGGACGAGCCTTTGCCTCATGCTGCTGAATCTCGATGAAGTGGTGACGAAGGAGTGATTTTTACTCCGGCTTCCGCAGCGTCTCCGGCCAGGGATCGTCAAAGCTTCCACCGGATTGCCAGCGGATGATCTCTTCTTCTGTGCAGAGACAGGCTGCGAGCCCGGGCATGAAGAGTTCACGGTCACGCAGGGTGCCGATGATGGTCAGTTCATTGAGACGATCTCCA
>CAJCCF010000322.1 GCA_903960845.1 uncultured Verrucomicrobiota bacterium
AGGCATCGCATCAAGGCCATGCTACATCGTCCAGCCGTTGCGATACTGGGGTGTGAGCAATCCATTCGCCTGCTCATCATTCTTGAATTTCATCGCTGCGCCATCCCATTCGAGACGCGTGCCTGAGCGGCGAATCGCAATCATGCCCAGCAGTCCGATCTCGCTGAGCGCACCGCCGTATTCAAAGCTGGAGCCCGCCTGACGGCCTTCGCGAATCGCCTGGATCCAGTCTTGCTGGTGATTGCCCTTCGGCACGCGCGGAATCGTTTTCCCGGGTGCCTTGAAGCCCTTCATGCTCGCTTCAGGGATCAGGCGGACACCGCCTGCGCCGTGCGAGCCGTGCATGATTTTTCCTTTGTCACCAATCACGACCGCGCCAATGCCAACGACCTTCCGGTTCTCCTTCGTCAATTCTTCAGGCTGCGGAATGCCGAAGTCGCCATCGTGCCAGACGAGCTTCACCGGACCGCGATCACCTTTCGCGGCAAACTCATAAGTGATGCGCGAGCCCTGCGGGTAATACTCGGCGTGCTTGACCGGATCATAATTTTTGGTCTCTGCCGTGATGGCCGTGGGCATGCCGAGATCGAGCGCCCAGAATGAGGGGTCGACCACATGGCAAATCCAGTCGCCGATGCAGCCGCTGCCATACGCTGAGAACCCGCGCCAGTTGAAGGGCAGGTAAGCCGGGTGATATGCCCGCGGTCCCGTCGGTCCCTGCCACAAGTCCCAATCGAGTTCCTTTGGCACCTCTGGTTTTTCGGTCAGATGCTTCTGCTGATCGCGGATCACGGAATACACATTCTTGAACGCATCGCAGCCTGCATGGATCTCCGACACCTTGCCGATGGCGCCGCTCTGCACCATCTCGACAAACACGCGAATGCTGTCCGACGAGTGCCCCTGATTGCCCACCTGCGTGATCACTTTTGCTTCCAGCGCCGCCTTCCGCATCGCCCGCACTTCTGCGATGCTGTGCGCCAGCGGCTTCTCGCAATAAACATGCTTTCCATGACCGATGGCTGCGAGCGAGGCGACTGCATGCGTGTGATCGGGAGTCGCCACCAGCACCGCATCGATCCCGTTTGCCATGGCATCAAACATCTTCCTGAAATCGGTGAACCGTCGAGCTTTCGGAAATTTCTTGAAACTGTCAGCCGCGCGCCGTTCATCGACATCGCACAGCGCCACGATGTCCTCGCTGGCCATGTCGCCCAAGTCAGCCGCACCACGGCCTCCGCAGCCGATCACTGCGATTCGAAGCTTGTTTGAAGCTGTCTGTGCATTGGTTTGTGCCCGGACGACGTGAGCGGGAACAAATTGAAAACCAAAGGCAGAGGTGGAGGCGGTGATGAAGGCTCGGCGTTTCATGATGGGCTGGTGGTACGGGGTTGACTGGCGTGATCGTTCGTGAAGTGGCGGTGATTCCTGGTCGGCGACTTTAAATGATGCAGAATTCTTCAGGGCTTAATGGCAACTGACACAACCGCCGCCACAGGCTTTTCGCTCCGCCAGCTTGCGCTCAATTTCCAATGAGGCGGGTGTGATCGCAAGGCCGCCCAGCGAGGTGCAGCGGTGTTCCCGGGGCATCATCGCGGAGACGTTCTTCGCGGCGTCGATGACTTCATCGAGCGGGATGAGCGGATCAAAGTCGGCCAGGGCCATGTTGGCGCAGGACAGGGCGTTGCTCGCGGCCATGACATTCTTGCCGAGGCAGGGTGCCTCGACGCGGTTGGCGATGGGATCGCAAATGAGGCCAAGCATGGACTGGAAGGCCATGGAGGCGGCGGCGATGGCTTGTTTCAGCGTGCCTCCTGCCATCGTCACCAGTGCAGCTGCCGCCATGGATGCGGCTGAGCCTCCCTCGGCCTGGCAGCCGCCGACTTCGGCCGCAAACGTCCAGCGCGTGGCGATGAAGACGCCGATCAGTCCGCTCGCGAGCATCGCCCTGGCCATGTCCTCTTCCGATTTGTTCATGGCATCGCCCATGCCGATCACGGCACCCGGCAGGGCCGCACAGGCGCCTGCGGTCGGTGCGGCGACGATGACCCCCATGGAGCTTTTCACTTCCATCAATGCGGTGACGTACAGCACGATGCGATTTAGCGCGCCGCCATCGAGCAATCGTCCCGCCTGCATGAGTTCATTGAACCGGCCGCTCTGGTGGCCGAGCACCCGGTCCTCATAGCTTGTGCCTGCGATGCCGCTGGCAATCGAGCGCCGCAAAATGCGCACGATGCCGACCATTTTTTCAATCACTTCAGTCTCGGTGAAATTGCCGCGCGCCATTTCATACTCGACGGCCAGGCGCCATAGCGGCGTGTTTTGCACACCATCACGCCGCAGCATTTCATCACAGCTTGTGAACGGCACGCGCATGTCTTTGCGGGATGGCACCGGCAGCACCGGAGAGAGCCTTTTGACCGACAAGGTCTGCAGTCCGGCGGTGGAAACAAAATCAGATGCTTTGACCTGCACGATTTGCAGATCGCCGGCCTCGTGAACAACGACTTCATCCGCTTCAAAATTGACCGGTGTCCCCTTGGCGAGCCAGATCAGTGTTTCGTGATAACCGCCGTCCATTTGCATGGGCACGCCATCCAGACTGATGACCTCCATCATGCCGCCTCCGGTCGATATCGCGATGAGCGAATGTTGCTCGCGGGTGTTGCGCAACGTCAGCCGGTAAGTGTTCGGATGCGGGTCGCCGGTATCCACGGTTTCAATCCGCAGGCGCACACCTGCGGCTGCCAGGGCTTTGGCGGAATCCGGGAGCCGTTCATCATCCGCTTCCCATCCCATCAAGCCGCCAAACAAGCCCATGTCCGAGCCCTGACTTTCATGCGTCAATGGCAGCGAACCCTCGCGGTCAAATTCAACGAGCACGTCGTCGATGTCGCCCTCCATCAAGTCACGTGCCAGCCGCCCGATCCTCAGCGCTGCGGCACAGTGCGAGCTCGATGGCCCGCGCATCACGGGGCCGATGACATCATTGAAAATACTGACGGCGTTCATGGCTGTTTGGATGCGGTGGTGGTGACACCCCAGAGTCTGCCAAGCAGCTCAAACATTTCGGGGTCGTGTTTTTTTAACTCGTCCTTCGTGAACGGGAAGAAATCGTTGCGGCTGAAAAAGGCCTCCGTGGTTTCGGCAAAGTATTCCATGGGATTGTTCATGCCGTAGGCGACCTCGAAAGTGTTGGGTTTGCCATTGCCAAGCCAACGCTCGACGCGGTCATACCTGCCGCTGCTTTTGGCATGCTGGTAGGCGTTCTTGATTTCGAAATTGGCATAACCAAGCCGGAGAAACCGGTCATGATAGGAGTGCGCCAGCTCGTGCAATGCGAAGTTGGGCATGCGCTTCATTTCAGCTTCAAAATGGCGGATGTTGGTGAACTCGATGGCCTTGGCCATCACCGGGTCACGGCCGTTTTTGACAAGCCAGTCTCCACCCGGATGATACTCAGCACGACTTCTGACGCCTTTGTATTCAGGCGAAAAATAGAGGGGAACTTTCTGCAACTCCGTGACGGCGGCCTTCGGGACGACGCGGATGATTTCTTCAAGCTGCAATGTCAGCAACTTCAGGGCCTTGGCGGTTGCTTCAGCGTCGTGAGCGAGCAGGTCGCGGTTGATGTGAACGGTCCAGCCAAGGATGGATCGTGATTCGCGCTTCCCGGCCTCGTTGGCGGTCTTGTTGCGGGCCTCCGCCTCCGCGCGGATTTCAGCCTTGGCTTGCAGCAACCGATCCGGCCAGACAAATACCGGGGCTTTCGCCGGATCATAGCCGGCCATGTGACCCGTGAGGCGGGTTGCGGGTTTGGTGTACTTGAGATCAGTCGCTCCGAAGACTTCGCGGCACATGGCGGCGAGTCCGGGATCATACTCGATCAATTGTGAGCGCAGATGCACATGGTTATGGTCGTGGTCGTTGGACCGGTTGTTGTCGAACCAGGATTGCACGCCCTCGGCAAAGTACTCGTGATGATTCACTGAGGCATACTTGCCCTTCCACAGGCCTGCTTTCATGGCGGCGGTGTAAGTGTCTTTCAGCCGGGTGTCGAAGGTTGGATCGACGTTGATCATGCCGCGCAGGTGGATGTTGTGCGCAAACTCATGGATCAGGATGCACTCTTTTGAATAGGGATCTCCGGGGTATCCGAGGACGTTTTCCTCTGCCACGGAACAATACGGATCTGTCGGGCTGCCGCCCATGCCGCGTGCCCGTGCGTCCCGATAATTTTTGGGTGTGAGATGTGACCATTCGGGCAGGTCCGTGGTGTATTCGTTGTACGCCATGATGCACATGCGCGCGCCGCTTTGAATCATCGCCTCAAGCACATCCGGTCGCTGGGAAAGCATCATGTTCACCAGATGGGCGGCCTCCTTGAGTGCATAGGGGTTCACCTTGGCTGAGGCGACGATCGGGAAGCCGTTTGCGCTGATGGATTGAGTGTAGAAAGACGGCACGCCGTTCCTGTCTGGTGGGGCAAATCGAAATCCCTGCACAGGCACCTCACTGGTGACCGTTGCCGAAACATGATCATTGCGGCCGGTGATCTCAAAGCGGTGCCCTTTCGAGGTGGTGAAGATGGTGTCCTTGTGCGGTTCGATGAAACCGTTGGGCACACGCTCAGTGGCGGATTTCAGCCAGTAAACATCGACGGTCTGGTCACTGCCATTGATGATCTGCAGTTTCGGCCGGGGAAGGGGATTGGCCGCTCTTGCCGGGATGCCGGTGGCAAGGGTCAGAAGAAGGGATGCACCAAGGAATGCTGTGCGGAGGGATCTGATCACATTCATGAATAGGTAGGAGTGCACGGGAACCTACACGGACGCATCAACAGATGTCGAGGTTTCTTCACCATCCATGCTGAACCATCACCTGCGGGTGATGACTCGCGGATCACGCCGTTGGCGGATCCCAGGTTCCGGAGTGACCGGTTTACCTCAGGGGCACGCCACTCACATCGAGATCCGGTTTCGTGTTCCAGCGTTGCTTCCATTCGGGTTTCTCGATTTTGGTGCGGAAGATGATGGTGTTGTCGAGCGCGATGTCGTTGGTCCAGATGAATTTGGCTCCCTCGAAATCATTGTCGAAATAGGGCTGCTTGGGGTCGACTTCCTCGACGGTGAATTCCTTGGCATGGGCCCATGTGCTGTCATTGAAATCAGTGGCCCACCAATTGGCCGGAAGCGGCTCCTGCCTGACCTTCGGATTGGCGGTGTCGCCGTTGATGGGACCGTGGAAAAAGTTCTTTGCCTTCCATGTCGCGTTGGTCACGGTGCCGTCACCGAATTTCAGAATGAATCCGCCATCGCCGATGCTGGTGCCGTACTCCATTCCGGTTTTTGGATCGGCGTTGTCTTTCGCCAGAACCGCGATGGTCATGGGATACTCGGGGAGGAAGTCGACGCTGACGACGTTGTGCGGTGTGAACTGGATCGGGTCCACGGGAACGAGGCGGCCGTTGACGTAAAGCATGAACCAATTGTCGGCATAGACATTGAGCTTCATGGTGTCGGCAATGCTGGGTTTGATCAGGCCAGGAGGGCCACCCTTGCCTTTTCCCTTGCCCTTGCCTTTGCCTCCGCCCGGAGCCTGGCCGAGTTGCGTGCCGGCCGCCACGGCTCTTGATTCAGGTTCAGGCGCTGGCGTGTTTGAAGCGCTTGGCGGCGGTTGGTTGTCGTTCCGTGGCGGGGGATTGCCGAAAGGGGCATTGGGGGCGTTTTGTGCTTCAGCGGTGGTGATCCTGCTGTCGTGATCCTGATCGGCGGTGCCAAAGATGAATTTCACCGCGTCGCCGAGTTCGGCGCTGCTGAGCAGGCTGTCGTTGTTGGCATCAAGATCGGCGGCGTGACGATAAATAAATCCTGCAAAAGCGGCTCCCTCACGGATGTCGCCGGCGGCGTCAATCTCGGCAGGGGTGATGTTGTTGTCCTGATTGCCATCGTATTTGGCGGCGGCGATTTTCATGTCGTTGGCCATCTCGGTCAATGTGACGACACCGTCATGATCGGCATCAAGTTCGGCTCCATGCATCTGCATCCATGGCTTGCGCTGACCACCTTTTGGATTGCCTCCCTCAGGGGCTGCCGGCGGGCGCGGTTCTTGCGGGCGTCCTTCAGCCATGGGTTTCTGCCGCTCTTCTTTGCCGCCATTGCCGCCGCGGGTGTAAACGACGCTCAGATCGGCTTTGGCGAGGATTTTGTCCTCAATGGCGGAGAGCAGCACTTCACGACTCACACTTGCGGCTGAGCCCTTGATCTTGGGTTCTTCGGAAAGTGCATAAACATGCAGCACATACGTCTTGGCACCCGGTCCCTTCGAGTGCGGTGGCTCGTAGCCGGCGGCACCTTTGAAACCACTTCCCACTTTGCCGACACCCTGCACGTTTTTTGGCAGGCTTGTCACATTGGCGGGAATGTCCCACATGACCCAGTAGCTCTTCATCTCATCTCCGGGAGCCAGGTGATCCATGATCAGGGCGTAGCTCTTCGTCCCTGCCGGGGCACCTGACCAGGAGAGCGGAAGTGTCGCGCCGCTGCCGTCGCCGGTGAAATCGACGGGAAGGTTGCCACCGATCTCCACCTCGGTGCTGGTGAGGACAAATCCGTCCGTGCTGCGGCCTGGAGTGGCGGGTGCTGATTCGGCTGGTGACGCCAGTTCGCCGGCATCGAGCTGGCCGTCATGATTGCGATCCATGGTGGTGAAGGCGGTGCGCGCTTTTGCCATCGCATCCGCCAAAGTGCTGCCGCGATTGTTTTTGGCGAAATCGCGCTTGGCTGCATCGGCAAACTCAATGGCGGAGACCGCGCCATCGCCATTGAGATCCATCATGGCGCTGGCGTTTTGGGGCCGTGGCGGACGACGTTCTTCACCCGGTGGCGGAGGTGGAGCATCCTCGGGCCTCATGCCTTTGCCCTTACCTTTGCCCTTGCTTTTACCCTTGCCATCAGGACCGCCGGGACCTCCAGGTCCGCCCTTGCCGCCGCCGCCCTGACGCGCGGTGTAGACTTCCTTGGATTTGCCCTCGCGTCCGTTGTCGAATTCGAAAGGATAGGTGCCGTCGCTATTGATGCTGTAGGCGACCGAGCGCTTGTCGCCATTCACGCTGTAGCTGAGTTTGTAGCTGTTTGATCCGGTGCTTTCGAATCCGGTGATCTCGGCACCGCGCAGCGCGGTCAGTGCCTCGCGCACTCCCTGAGCCCTTGGCTGCGGATCCGCCTGTCCGTCCACTTCGACGACCTCGCCATGAAAGGCGCTCTGCAAATACGGGCGCTTGGTTGAGGCGTGGTAGTGATAGCCGAGCTTCGCGTCTTCGTGCCCGTGGCATTCATCCAGCTTGCCGATCGGCGAGCCGTCCGGCTCCGTGAGACCGTAGATGGGATAACCATCCATGGCGAAAGCGATGGGCTGATCTTTGCCCACCACGCTCTGCAAGTGCAGCGGAGCGATGTGATAATGATAATCATCGGCGCGGCCGCAATGCCCGCCCCATTGGTCCAGTTCGCCGATCTCATAGGAGATTTCGCCGCGATTGTTCTGCGGGTTGAAAATCGGAATGCCGTTCACGCCGATCGCGATGGCTCCGCGCAGAAAGTGATCTTCGATAACCGCAGGTGTTTTTGCCGGGACCGGTTTCAATGGCAGACGCCAGGCGTTGTCGCCGGAGTAAGGCTGCGTCAGCGGCACCTGCTGCTGCCAGGCGGTGATGCCCACCATCATGTTGTGGTCAGGGATTCCGTTCGATTCGATGTAAAGAAAGTCCTTGTCCCATTTCACATTCACCTTGGGTGCAAAGGCCGTGAACGGTGTCGCCTTTGCCGGGGCCTTGCCCACACTCGTCTGCACGCCATTGGCTGCTACTAGAGGTGTCGTACTTTGCTTCTCCCCATGATTCTTTTCCCAGTCGGCCAGGATGTGCACACGCAGTGCTTCATTGAAGACAGGCTGTTCACCGGCCTTCCAGGTGTGTGCTGAAGCCGCGCCGGCCAGTGTTGCCAGAGTGAGAAGTGTGAGCGTCTGGTGGTTCATAGGAGGTTTCAAGTTCGCGCCATTCTGCCAAGCACGTGTCAGAGGCGCATCAGGGAAATGGGGGAGATTTGTCAGCAAACCGTAAAGAAACTCGCGCAAGTCTGTGCCGGTTGCGATAGTGCGAGTGTGAATTCCCCCATGCGCATTCTGGTGATTGATGACGACGCCGAGCTTTGCCAGCTCGTCGCGGATTATCTTGGTCCCATGGGCTTTCAGGTTTCGTGCGAAAATGATGGCATCAGCGGCGCGCAGCGTGCCTTGGCGGAAAGCTGGCATGCGATCATTCTCGATGTGATGATGCCCGGCTGTGATGGCTATGAGGTGCTGCGCCGCATTCGTGCCAAATCCAAGGTGCCGATCATCATGCTGACCGGTCGCGGTGATGAGGTGGATCGTGTCGTCGGTCTTGAACTTGGAGCGGATGATTATCTGCCGAAGACTTTTTCATCACGCGAGTTGCTGGCCAGGCTGCGCGCCGTGCTGCGCCGCACGGGCTGGGTTTCGGAGAGCACGCCCCAGGCTCCGATGCAGGAGATCATCGTCGGCTCTCTGCGCATCAATCCCGAGTCTCATGGAGTCGTTCTGGGTGACGAAGCCATCACGCTCACACCGGCGGAATTTGGCCTGCTGCTTTCGCTGGCAAAAGCGCATGGCCGGGTGAAGACCCGCGAGCAGCTCATCGAAGAAGTGGCGGACCGTGAGTGGGATGTTTTTGACCGGGCCATCGACATGCACATTTCCACGCTGCGCAAGAAACTCGGCGATGACCCGAAGACGCCGCAGTTCATCAAAACAGTGCGCGGTTACGGCTACCAACTCATCGCCCCCACACGCTGACATGCGCCGTTACATTCCCATTTATGTGAAGGTGCTGGGCTGGCTGGCGGTGAATGTGCTGGTGCTCGTTTTGCTCGTCATCGGATTTCTGCGCCTGCAGTTTCACATGAGCCTCGACTGGATGCTTCTCGGACCAGCGGGTGAGCGGATATCATCGATCGGTGACCGGGTGACGGGCGAGCTTTCACGAATCCCTGAGACGGAATGGGCCGGTGCGCTGAAACAGTATGAAGCCGCGTATGGTGTCACCTTTGCCCTGTTCAGCCGGAGTGGATCCCAGGTCATGGGCGCAGCCTTGAATGTGCCGGCAGAGTTGACTCCCAAACTGGCGGACAAGCGGCCCGCTGATGACCGTCATCCCTCCAGACGTCCACCACCCCGGAGACCGCCTGAGGTGGCGACTGACGCTGCCGGTGGTCGTCCGCATGATGCGCCACCGAAGCCACGCTTCATGCAGCGCACGGGCAGTCCGGCCCGATACTGGGCCGGCATCCATCTCGATCTCACTTACGGTCCTGATTTCATGCCGCTGACGCTGCTGATGGTTTCCGACTCCATCACCGGCGGTGGGCTCTTCATTGATCTTTGGCCCTGGGTCGGTCTGGCCGCTGCCTGCCTAACCATGTCCGCCTTTTTATGGTTGCCCTTTGTGCGCGGTCTCACCCGCTCCATCAACCATCTCAACAGCGCTGCGCGAAACATCGCCCATGGCCGCTTTGAGCAGCGCGTGCCGGAGAAACGCAGCGATGAACTTGGCGAGCTTGCCACGTCGGTGAATGCGATGGCCGGCCAGCTCGGCGACTACGTCATGCAGCAGCGTCGCATCACGGCCGATGTCGCCCACGAACTCTGCTCACCCATCGCCCGCATGCAGATGGCCCTCGGCATTGTTGAGCAGCGCAGCACGCCGGATCAGGCCAGCTACCTGAAGAAACTCGACAACGAACTCCAGCACATGGCGAAGCTCGTCGAAGAGGTGCTCACCTTCAGCAAGGCGGAGACGCTGCCCGAACGCGAAACGGCGGTCGATATTCATTTGCGCGAACTCATCGAACAAGTCATCGCCCGCGAAGCTGCCTCCGCCGATGTTGTCATCGACGTCCCCGCCGATCTGACGCTGCACACGCTGCCTGAGGCACTGGATCGCGCTCTCGGCAATGTGTTGAGAAACGCGGTGCGTTATGCCGCGCAGGGCGGACCGATTGCCATCAGCGCAACCCGGAAAAATGGCAGCGCGATCATCCTCATCGCCGATCAGGGTCCCGGTGTTCCGCCGGATACCTTGCCGCGCTTGTTCGAGCCTTTTTACCGGCCTGAGGTTGCCCGTGCCCGCCACACCGGTGGCAGCGGTCTCGGTCTTGCCATCGTCAAGCGCTGCATCGAAGCCTGCAAAGGCACGGTCAGCGCGCGTCTGCGCGAGCCGCAGGGTCTCGAGGTCGAGATCGTGATCCCGTCAAAATAGAATGCGTCCATTCGGACTGGTGCAGTCCTGCCAGCTCTGCCGGTCCCGATTTGCGGTCAGTAGGTGAAGAGACCACCGACCTTCCATTCGCGCTCCAGCGTCTTGCCTTGCAGGGTCACCGCTTTGTTCAGGGCGGCAGTGATCCGGCGCTGCATGTGAATCGTCAGGCGCCTGCCCTTGCGACCGCGTTGCACGGCCTTGTGAGTGAGGGGTTCCTGGCATGCCGCAACGATGTCGTGATTCCCGAGCTCGTGCTCGTTCATGATGGCATCCAGTGGCTGGGCGCCGAGATTGCGTTCGATGGTGTCGGGTGTGTCTGCTGGCATGGACGTTTCTTGATCTGCTATGGACGCTAAAAGCGGTGATGGAAAGTCGAATGGTTGGAACTTCCAGGCTTAATCCTCACTTTGAAGCAGCTCTTCCAGGCGCCGGGTGATTTCGGCATCCGTGCTTGTTTTGAGGGCTTCCTGCAGGCTTCCCCTGGCCAGCGGACCCATCTCACGGAGGGCGCTGGAGGCGGCTTCACGCACCTTCCACTGGGCATTGCCAAGGTCCTGAAGAAGCTGACCCATGCGGCGCATCAGGGCATTGTCAGCGACCGGGACGGGGTTCGACAAACGCAGCAGATGCCGCACCGGAACATCCCAGGCAAAGCCACGGCCTTCAAGGCGCACACGGCTTTCCTCAAGACTGCCGGTGATGTGCCCGCCGCCCCAGAGTTCAGCCTGAAAAACACGCGACCCGGTTGTGGACTCGTCTTCGCTGATGTCGTGCAGCATTTGAAGATTCGACGGAGCCAGCTTGATCGGACCTGCGGCGGTCAGGAGGGTGAGCGATGCGGTGGTGATGCGGCCGACGAGGCGCTGATCGCCGGTGAGTTCGACAAAACTGCCGGCCGGTTCGCTTTCCTCCTCATTCAACTTGGAGGCCAGCGGGGTGATGATGTGGCGGATCTGGCTGAGATCGAGATCCTGCGCGCCGAGGCTGACGGTTTGAACCGTGGCCTTGCCCGGCTGCGGCATCATGCGCAGGCGCGTGCCGTCCTGCAGGAAAAGCATGCCGCCAAGCGCTTCGTCATCCTGACTTTGCATCGCGGCGATGTCAGTCCAGGGCACGCTCAATCGCCCCCAGGGAGAGTTTCCTGACAAGTTGCCCTCAGGCTTGATGGCCAGACGCTCGCCGTTCCAGAGTTCGATGAGCGTGTGGGGCGGGCTGGTGATGGGTTCGGCGGATTTGGTTAGGATCAGGCGGTCCAGCTTGGTCAGGGGCAGGTCGGCTCCGTTGATGAGGGTGAAGTGCAGGCCGGGTGTCTCCAGCAGGCACTGCCAGCGCTGACCGTCGCGCAGCCAGAGCCAGCCGCGCGGTTCTCCCGTGTGACCCGGTCCGGCGATGGCGGCGAGAAGATCCCAGGCGACACTGCTTTGACCCGATGCGCGGACCACGCTCACCGCTGTCGCCGCGGCCTTGCCCTTGAGCAGGGAGTCGGTGCCGATGGCCAGTTGGTCCGAACTGCCTGCGGCCACTCCCCAGAACTCAGCCGGGAACCAGTTGTCCAGGCCAAAGCTGCCGGTTTTTCCACCGAGATTGGCGGCGGTCTTGAGGGTGTTTTTTGACAATCCTTTGGTTAGCCGGTTCATGCTGAATGGCAGGCAGGCCTTGACGATTTCCTCCGGTGTGTTTTTGGCACCGACATCGACCTGGGCGATGCCATGCACCAGGCTCTGTGATTTGCCGGCCGGGACGTTGAGGGTGTAGAAGATGGAGATCTGGTAATTGTTCCGCACCGTGAGCCGCAGGGGCAGGGGAGACTTGGGGGCGCGAATGGTGAAAAGCAGCGCGGGTGCCTTGCTGTCGGAATCTCCCGGCAGGCCGATGAAACCGGACTCGGCGGGTTCCAGGCTGTCCTTCATGAGACGGCCCAGGTTGCTGAGCATGGACTTGGCGGTGTTGTTAAAGCTGTGCCGCAGCTCCACGGTCACCGTGATGTCGCGGCTCGTGGTGTTGAGAAACTCGTCCACGTAGCGCAGGCCTCCGTCGCGATCCATGAAGGTCACCCGGCGGGTGATGCTCAGCCCATTGATCGGCTGCTGGGCGCTCATGAACAGCTCTTTGCCGTCCGGCGTGGTCATCGGTTGCTGGCTGTAGAACTGCTGGTTGCCGAACTGCAGGGTCATGCAAGTGCCGATCATCGTCGGGCTGTTGCTGTTGCGCTGGAGGCCGCCGTTTTGCTCGATGTACCATTCGTGCCCCTTTTTGTCCGTCAGAACCGAGGGCGAGTAGGGCACGTTGGGCGTTTGCTGGGCCTGTGCGCTCAGGGCCAGAAGCGATAGCAGCGGCAGAAGGGAAGTGATGAAACGGCGACTCATGGCTTGGTGGTTGGCTTGAGTTCGGTGATCAGACGCCACGGCACGCTGATGGTCCGGCTGCCGTGTTTCCAGTCGAGCGCGGGTTCGGCGGGTTGGCCTGACAGCCGGGTGCCGGTGCTTGTTTCGAGTTCGTACAAAAGCGCATCGGTCGTGGCGCTGCGTTTGATCTGCACCAGGTCGGTGCTCTTGGTTTGAATCTCCCCATCCTTCGTGATCCAGCGCAGCACGGAGGCTGCCGGATTGCCTGCCAGCACGCTGCCATCAGCAAGCGTCAGCGTCTGACCACTGATCTTGGTTTCAGCTGCCTTGCCTTCCAGCAGTGCAAGGAGTGCGCCGGGAGTACCGGCGAGTGCTGCGCAGTCAGGCGTCGGTAGGCCTGATTCCGTCAGGTCGATCCACCCATGCAGCCGGCTGCCATCCTTCAGGTTCAGTTCATGCTCAAGGGCCGGTGGCGGAAGTTGATGAATGCTCAGAATCTCTTCCCAATTCAAGGTTAGGTGACCACCGGCCCAGGTGGCCTGCAGCGGTTTGGATGGAAAAGATTTCCATGCCATGACCTGCCCCCCGGCATCATCGCAGATCCAGGCTGCGGGTTTGAAAGGCATCGCGCCATCGGCAGTGCTGGTGCGGAGCACGAGCTGATCCAGGCTCTCCGGCTTGAGCGTCAGTTTGCCGAGCGTCTCACTTTGAAAGGTGGCGGACTCCCAGCTCAGCTTGCCCGTGCTGACCGTGCCATCGCGCAGAAACACGCGCGACTGTGAAGGCCCGCCCCGGATGGCGGCGATCTCTGTCAGTGGCAGTTCATGCATCCCGCCGTTGTTTTCCAGCCGCACCTTGCTGGCGCTGAAGCTGCCCTTCACCACCGTTCCCGTCGCGATGACCAGATGATCCACATCGTCGCTGCGTTCGATGTGACTCGCTTCAGCAAACGCTTTCACCCAGGCAAGCGTCGCCCGGCTTCCGTCCGCTGCGGGTGACTGGGTGGGTGTTGCATTTTCCGGGATGGGGTAGTTGGCCAGCTCCTTCATCACCTCATCCGAGAGTGAATCATCCATCGGCAGACCGCCAGAGATCAGCGTTTTTATCAGCTTGCTCACGGCGGCCAGATTGACATCGCTGGTGAAGGTCAGCCAGTGCAGCATCACCACACGCCCTCTGGCTGGCAGCACGCCGGTGTAAGCCCAGCTCAGCAGATCCTGGTCATCCGTGAACTTGCGTTTCCAGCCTTTCGCATCATTGCCAAACAGCAGGAACAGCGCGGGCACCTTGCTGTCCGGCGTGGCCACCAGTGCTCCGATGGGTGCTTTGGTGGTCTGGCTGCTCACAAAGCGTGGTTTGGTGAGCTTCGGCACCACCGTGGGCTGCCAGCGGATCTGATAGCGCAGGATCAGGTCCTGCGGTTCATCCATGGCGCTGGTGATGATGTCCAGCACGCGCACGGCATGACGTTCCTGGTCAAAGCGGACACTGCGCTGGATGGTTTGCGCCAGGTTCTTCCTCTCATGATCCATCCCCAGCATCGTGGCACTGCGATCCGAGCCAAAACGGAGTTCAGGCAAGGCTGGCTTGGGGCTGTCCGGGCCTGCCTTTTTGGCGTCGCTCTTTTTCCATTCGATTCCCAGCGAGAGGGCGGAAACGAGCGGCCAATCGCCCGTCCTCAGCTCACCACGCGAATCCACCGTCCAGGTCATGTCACCCGTGGAAAGTGCCTCATCCGCCATCCCGGGAGCAGCCATCATGACCAACAGGCCAAAGCAGGGGGCAATGAGGGGTCGCAAAAGAATCATGCCCGGAAGTGTGAGCAGCGCACCCGCCTTTGGCAAGAAGGCATGTCCGGTCAGACCTCAGCCCCTTGGGTAGGGCGCGTTGTCCCCAACGCGCCGTCTAAGAACGGATGATGGCGGACCATCCGCCCTACCATCTCTTCCTATATAATTCGTATTCTTCTGAAGACTTCCGCATGTAACTTTTTCCTTCAACCACAAATCCATCCAAGCCATGCTGGATCGCATACCTCGAAAGGTCGGCGATATTGTTGATAAATCCCCGCCCTTTAAAATTCAGGGATGTGTTGCATAGAACGCCGTAACCAGTCTGCGCTTTGAAAGCCTTAAGCAGTTCATGAAGGTGACTGTTTGATTGACCTGACACTGTTTGAATCCGTGCGGTTCCATTAACATGAGTCACGGCAGCGAGTGCATCAGTAGTAGCCAACTGAG
>CAJCCF010000323.1 GCA_903960845.1 uncultured Verrucomicrobiota bacterium
AATAGCACCGCCCTGATGCGTCCAGCCAAGCGTCGAGCAAAAAACGTTCCACAGAATGATCAGCACCAAGCAGGCTATGATTGCAAAAAACGTTCTCATAAGGGTTTCTCAGTTAGACACACCTGACTGAAAAGTCTCTTGGTGGCAAGATTTAAAGCAGCGCCCCCTTTGCCTCTGTGTTGCGTTCTGGCTGCACTTTGCCTCTCGCCAGCGACAACTACACTCCCGCACAGTTCGGAGGCCACGCAGCATGCGCTCATGCCTTCGCCCTAACTGGAGCATTGATGGAGTGCATCGACATCCTCTGAGCGAGACAATCGTTATGTGTTTTGCGCTTTGCACTTCAGCATCCCTACAATAGCCTCAACCCATGTGGTCTGGAAAAATATCCGAGTTTATAGAGCATGCGAAATCAGGCCGCCTAGGTGGCATCATCGGAATGTCTTTAGCTCACGAAGGGCTTTCCGTTTCTAGCTCTGAAGAGAACTCATGGGAACGATCCTTGCCTGTTCTTGCAAGGGTTTTTGAAAGAGCCGGAAGCAGCCTATCTGAAATGCAGATACTGTTGGAGGTTCCACTACCCGGAACGAGTTCACGCGCAGATGTCGTCATTCTTGGGCAAAGCGGGAATGATGGCCGCTGTGCCGTCATCTTAGAACTCAAACAATGGCCAATAGCGCACGGGACGCAGGCACAGAAAGCCGCATGGGGAAACGGAGATTCACAACTGCACCCCTCATCCCAAGTGCAGGGTTATCGTGATTACCTGAAGCTCTATTCAGGCGCACTGGTTGACCGCACTCCGCAGAGTTCCGTGAGTGGTGCAGTCTTCCTTCACAACATGTATGACACTGCACCGCTTTCTGGCGGCGTTGATGATGATGCTGTGCATGCAAACTCAAACCTCGTTCAAGACTGCCCAGCCTTTGGGAAGAATGATGAAGCGGCTCTTGCGGATTGGATTCGAGAAAAACTCTGTTCACCTCCTTCTTCGGAATACGTCACAGAATTCATGCGGTTGGAAAAACGGGCATCATTTTCGTTGGCTGCTTCCTTCAAAGAAATCGTCAACAGCAACCGCAACCCGTGGGTGCTTCTCGATTTTCAACGTGAAGCGATGGCCACTATTGATGCTGCCATGATAAAGCTGAAGGCTTCGCCAAGCCAGCAGCGTCAGGTTATCATCGTGACTGGAAACCCTGGAAGTGGGAAGACGGTCCTCGCCCTCACCACTCTCATGAATGCATTTGCAAAACATGCATTCTCCCAAACCTGCTTAGTTACGACTTCTTCAGCACAACGTCATTCAATCATCGGCGAGATTTCGTTAGCGAGGGGAGAGCGTGCGCAACCCACTCGTAAAATCAGCAGGGAGCCTGTTTTAAAGGGCTCCGATTTGCGGATCAGATCACCCGGCCTCAAGACAGGGGCTAATGCGGCGGGCATGACGCGCGAGGAATGGAACACCTATTGTGCAGCATGGCGGGAACACCATCACCCTCACATACATGGTCCTAAATACGATGTAGTTCTGGTGGATGAAGCACAAGGTCTTGTGATGCCTGACAAGCCGCATGTGGACGGATCCCAAGCAAGCTCATGGAGACGGCCCTATGGCCCCCAGCCTTGGCACATCATCATGCAAAGCCGCCTTTCCATTTTCTTCATGGATGAGTTGCAGGGCTATCGGCAAGTGGAATCGACAACCCCTGAAGACATCTGCAAATGCGCGAGAAGTGAGGGTATTGAACCGACGTGTATTCCCCTGGGTGAGGAGCAATTTCGCACGGCTGGTGGAAGAGCCTATGTAGCATGGCTGGACCATGTGCTAGGGTTCACCTCCAAACCGCCAGCACCTCCTTCAGAGGACGAAAAGAAAGTGCTCAAGAAGGTCTTTGGATTCGCTGACAATCCGGGGGTAATGAGGGACAAACTGCGAGAGCAGCACGTGAATGGAATGCGATCAAGACTCTTGGCCGGGTATGCTTGGGACTGGATCACATTTGACAATCCGTTGGCCATCGACAGCCATGATGGACTAGTGATTCCTCGTCGTCATCCCCCAAAAGACTTGAAGTTTTGCTGGGCAAAGGGTGATAGCGAAGGACAACAAGCATTCAATCTTGGCCTGCACCCTTATGACACCGCTGACGGTTTATTTGGCAGTGACGCAAGCCAGCCTGCTACAGCAGGGTATCCGCTGACAGTTCGCGGAAGAGACCTAGATCATGTTGGTGTTTTGTGGGGCCAAGACCTTGTTTGGAATAAGGATCACTGGTCTGTGAACATTGAACTTGTGTTTGGCAGTGATATGCCGGGACTGCGCAAGGCTGTCCGTGATGAACTTAGCAGAGGTGTTGCTAATGGTCCGAAAATGAAAGAGCTGGTTCGCGCCGTAGCAGGCGCTTATCGGATACTGCTGACACGCCCCATGCACACAGCTCGTGTCTGGATCGAAGACCCTGCGACTGCTGCACACGTTAAGAAAAGCTGGTTGGACTTTCTTGGCGATAATAGTGACTGACGGCAGAGGGAGAGGAACATGCCTCACCAGTTCCGCCTTGGGAATGGAGATCGAAAGCGAAAAAGGCCGAATGAGCCTCCCGCGCTTCGCTGGCTTTGGGGTGCCCGCTTCATGCACCAAGGCACGCAGACTAACACCGCACGGACACCCCAAGTTTCTGGAGTGCTCTATTGTGTTTTCTTAACCGGATCACTAATATCCCCTTATATAAACCGAATTCCCTAGCGCAGAACCACGCAGCTTCAAAAGCTGTAAAAAGATTGGGTTATTTAAAATAATGTCATGCACCCCCCACAAATGTCCCACCCCCTGTTTTAGCGTGCATCGTTAATCAGCCTCTAACCACCCGATGCACTATGCCCACACCACCACCGACGGTCGCCCTTGGGAGCCGCTGGAGGATCATCTTCGGGAGGTGGCCGAGCTGGCGGGAGAGTTTGCGGATGCGTTTGGAGCCAAGGACTGGGGCCACGTCGTCGGGCTGTGGCATGATCTGGGGAAGTATTCGCGGGAGTTTCAGAATTATCTGAGGGCCGTGACCTCTGAAGCGCATCTTGAAGAGAAAGACGTGCCTGGACGAGTCGATCACTCGACGGCGGGTGCTCAACAGGCGGACCGGTCGGTGAAGATTGTGGGCAGACTTTTGGCCTATCTCATCGCGGGTCATCATGCGGGATTGCTCGATGGCATAAGCAGTGAAGCAGGTGCCTCAACATTAGAGGCGCGTTTGAAGAAGGACATTCCTGTTTGGGCGGATGCGCCATCAGAGTTTACCGACGTGCCGCAAATGCCGAAGCCGCCGGGTTTCGCTTTCGTCAGTGGTCATGCCACTAGCTTCTTCCTGCGGATGCTTTTCTCGTGCCTCGTGGATGCGGACTTCCTTTGCACGGAGCGTTTCATGGACAAAGGACGAGCATCACGCCGCCCGAACAATCTACCCACCATCGCGGCGATGGAAGAATGCCTGCAACGGCATCTTGCCAAGTTTGGCAAGGCCGAGACAGAGGTGCAGAAGCAGCGTGCTGGCATTCTCAACGCCTGCCTTGATGCCGCACAGCGTCCGCCGGGTTTGTTCTCTCTCACTGTGCCGACGGGTGGAGGGAAGACGCTCTCCTCACTTGCTTTCGCCCTCAAGCACGCGCGGCTTCATGGCATGGAGCGGGTGGTGTACGTAATCCCGTTCACCAGCATCATCGACCAGAATGCGAAGGTGTTCCGCGATGCTCTTGAGGAACTTGGCAATGAAGTGGTCCTAGAGCATCACTCCAATCTGGATGCTGACTCGAAGCATGTGACTCAGACCACGCGTCTCTCTGCGGAGAACTGGGATGCGCGGCTGATCGTCACGACCAACGTGCAGTTCTTCGAGTCCCTTCATGCCAAGCAAACGTCACGCTGCCGCAAGCTGCATCGGCTCGCCAAGAGCGTCATCATTCTCGATGAAGCACAGACGCTGCCCATCAGCTACATGCAGCCGTGCTTGAAGGCGCTGGAGCAACTGAGCACGAACTACGGCAGTAGTGTCGTGCTCTGCACGGCGACGCAGCCAGCGATTGTGAAGCGCGATGATTTCAAGATTGGCCTGTCAGCACCGCACGAGATCATTCTTGATCCACCGAAGCTTTATGCCGCACTCAAGCGTGTGGAGGTGACCAATCTCGGCACCGTACCGGATGCGGATCTCTTGCCGCTGCTGCAAGCGCACTCGCAGGCACTCTGCATCGTCAGCACGCGCCGTCATGCGGCAGAGTTGTTTCGTGCGCTGCCGGAGTCGGCAGACAATGTGCATCTCAGTGCGCTCATGTGCCCGGAGCATCGCAGCGAAGTCATCACGATGATTCGCCAGCGGGTGAAGGATGGCCAGCCCTGCCGGGTCATGTCCACGCAGTTGATCGAGGCTGGCGTCGATCTGGATTTTCCTGTCGTGTATCGCTCTCTTGCGGGTCTCGACTCGATTGCGCAGGCCGCAGGTCGCTGCAATCGCGAGGGCAAGCTGGCAGGCATGGGGCAGACGTTTGTCTTCAAGCCGGAGCGTGCCATCCCCGCAGGCTACTTGCGCCAGAGTGCGCAGGTGGCGGAGCAGGTAATGCCTGGGCATGATGATGTGCTTGGCTTGGCTGCCGTGGAGCATTACTGCCGCATGCATTACTGGCAGCGCAGCACGGAGATGGATGCCAAGAAGATCATGGAGTGCTGGCCGACACAGCAGCCAAAGACGGCGGATGATTTGCTGCTCTACATGTTCAAGACCTGCTCGGAGAAGTTCCGCTTCATCGAGAGCAACCACCAGTCCGTCATCATTCCGTGGGGGAAGCGCGGTGAGCAACTGCGTGATGACATTGCGGCCGCGTTTGATCCTCGCGATCAATGGCCACTTGCCCGGCGTGCGCAGCGCTTCATCGTCTCCATCCCGGAATCGCTCTTCAATGCCAACCTCGGCAAGAGCATCACCACCTATCACGACCGTTTTCATGTGCTCAATAGCAGCGTGGACTACCATCCGCAGATGGGCCTCACGCTCGGCAACGATCAACCTTACGACCCCGAATCCCTCATCCTCTCCTAAACCATGTCCTTTGGAATCAAACTACACGTCTGGGGCGACTTCGCCTGCTTCACCCGACCGGAGATGAAAGTCGAGCGCGTCAGCTATGACGTGATGACTCCTTCCGGCGCTCGCGGCATTTTGGAAGCCATCTACTGGAAGCCGCAAATCCGCTGGGTCGTTGACCGCATCCATGTGCTCAAACCCATCCAGTTCACCAGCATTCGGAGAAATGAGGTGGCGT
>CAJCCF010000324.1 GCA_903960845.1 uncultured Verrucomicrobiota bacterium
AGTTAATGATGGATATTTGGTTAAACCGATGGTCTTGCAGAAGTTGCGGATCGCTGCCGGCGTGTAACCGCGGCGGCGGATGCCGCTGATGGTGGGCATGCGCGGATCATCCCAGCCGCTGACAAGACCGTCTTTCACTAGACGCAGCAGCTTGCGCTTGCTCATCACCGTGTAGGTCAGGCTCAGGCGGGCAAACTCCCGCTGATAGGGCTGACCGGGCAGGCCATCGACATTGGCAATGAGCCACTCATAGAGCGGCCGGTGGTGCTCAAACTCGAGAGTGCAAAGACTGTGCGTGATCGACTCCAACGCATCGCTCAATGGATGCGCATAATCATACATCGGGTAGATGCACCAGGAATCACCTGTGCGGTGATGATGGGCGCGCAGAATTCGATAGATGGCCGGGTCGCGCATGTTCATGTTTGGCGATGCCATGTCGATCCTGGCCCGCAGCACCCGCTCACCTTCCTTGAACTCACCCGCACGCATCCGCGCAAAGAGGTCCAGATTCTCCTCCACGCTGCGGTCACGATTAGGGCTGGCAGTGCCCGGTGCGGTCAGCGTGCCGCGATTGGAGCGCATCTGCTCAGGTGTCTGGTCATCGACGTACGCGAGGCCCTTCTTGATCAGATTCACGGCAAAGCCGTAGAGCTTCTCAAAATAGTCGCTCGCATAATAAAGGTGGTCCCCCCAGTCAAAACCGAGCCACTTCACGTCCTGCTTGATGCTGTCCACATACTCGACCTCCTCCTTCGTCGGGTTGGTGTCATCAAAGCGCAGGTGGCAGCGTGCATTCGGCGCATTTTCAAGGGCAAGGCCGAAGTTCAAGCAGATGCTCTTGGCATGACCGATGTGCAGGCAGCCATTGGGCTCAGGTGGAAAGCGGGTGATGACCCATCCATCATTGCGCTGCGCTGACACATCGGCAGCGATCATTTCACGGATAAAATCCAGGGAGGCAGGGGCGGAGGCAGAGTCGGACATGGGGGGCGGAGGTTTGCTGCGGACAGGCTGTGAGTCAAGGAACGTCAAATCGCTCAAGCCTTCAGGAACCCGTTCCCGACACGTTGGAAATAAGGCAATTGGGCGCCAAAACCCCGGCAATCCCCGAGTCTGGAAAAAATACGACGCGAATATTGACACCCCTCTAAGCAAACCGATATAGTTCAAGCCTATGCTCAGGCAAATCATCGGACAACCACCAGAAGCACAAAAGGATACGCGTCCCGAGGCACCCGCTGCGGCCCAATCACCCGTTCGCACCCCAATCCTCTCCAACACGACTCCCGCTGCCCAATCACCACAACGCGCATCCACCTCTTTCAACATGACATCTAGCAAAAATGTTCTGGCCAACGACGTCGAAATCAAAGGCGTCATCAAATTCTCTCATGACCTCATCATTGATGGCAAAATCGAGGGCGAAGTCGTCTCCGATGGCAGCCTGACTGTTGGTGAAAACGCCATGATCCGGGGTGAGGTGAAGACCCGCTCGGTCGTCATTTTCGGCAAGATCGAAGGCAACATCAATGTGGTGGAACGCTGCTCGCTTAAAAGCAGTGCCATCCTCGTCGGCGACATCAGTGCCGGTGCCCTCTCCATCGAGGAAGGTGCCACATTCATGGGCAAGTCAGCCGTCGGCAAAAAAATTGAAGCCAAACCCGCAGCAACGCCGGCAGCACCAGCAAAGGCAGCTGCAGCGACTTCTGCGGCCGCTCCAGCCACGGCACCCGCCTCGGCCGCTGCGCCTCAATCCTAACTCGCGACTTCTCACCTGAGTGTTCCTCCGAGGACTTTTCGGCAAGAAAAGTGGTCGACCGGCACCACCCAGGGGCCAGATCGAAGTGTTATGCCCTTCCTGCGGCGCGGCTCAGTTTGAGCCGCGCATGGTTGTTTCGACCTTTTGTAAAAAGTGCGGTGTTCATCTTTCAATTTCAGGCAGACAAGTCATCGCGAAGGAGGCAGGTCACGCGGGAGGAACGGTTGACGATGCCACTTGGCAAACTCCAGCAGCTGGCGCTGTGGAGAGTTCACCTGCCCCGAATCCTGTGACTCCGTCAGCGGTCCAGCCTGCCGCTCAAATCTCAGAGACGCCCGAACTTGTCCGGCCGGTCACGGAAACTGAAGCTGAGGAGGGTGGCTTTGGTGTCTTTTTGAAGCAGCAGCATGCCGCCAGCGCGCAATCGACAGGATCAACCGTGGAGGGCTTACTGCAGGCACCTCAATCAGGTTCTGAACTGCCCAATCCCGTTGCTGAATCGACGACAACTGCAACGCAGATGATGAAAAATCAGGACACTCTGCGGAATTCCTATTTCAAGGATGCCGAGTGCTTCGAGTGCGGAAACAAATCCAAAATCAGCCGGTCATGCCGATCAGCCAACTGCCCCGCGTGTGGTGCCGGCATCTCGTTTGAGGATCTGGACATCAACATGCGCACCACCCAGGCCGTCAAGACGCGCGGTGACTTGATCGTGCGTAAACGCGGCCACCTCTCCGCCGAGAGCATCCGGTGCAAGGATCTCCGCTGTCAGGGCATCATTGAGGCAAATATTGAAGCCTCCGGAGAGGCCATCTTCCGCACCAGCGGCACCATCATCGGCGAGGTGCGCTGCAAGCGCTTCATTGTCGAAAAAGGTGCCAAAATCGTCTTCATCAACACCATTTACACCGAGGATGCCGACATTCAGGCGAACGTCACAGGAAACATCGTTTCCAACGGCCCACTGGTGATCGGCCGCAAGGGTGTCGTCAATGGCGACATCAGTTTCAGATCCGTCTCCATCGAACCCGGCGGCACACTCAATGGCACGATGACAGTTCTGAACAGCCAGACTGCGCCGAAGCCAGAGGTCTAACAAAATTCTTGATCACGTCCGCGGAACAACCATGTGCTGCTGACGTGTCTTGAGCAGGCTCTCCGCAGGCAGCACACCGCTGAAACTAGTAAGTGGATACACAATGCTCCGGCGTCCGATGATTGAACCGGGGTTGATCACGCTGTTGCATCCGATCTCGGCATAGTCACCGATCACGGCACCGAATTTCTTCAAGCCTGTGGCATGGCTCTTTTTACCATCATCCACACGCACCTCACCGCGATCCAGTCGCACATTGGAAAGGATGACACCAGCTCCGAGATGAGCCTTGTAACCCAGGATCGAGTCCCCCACGTAGTTGTAATGAGGCACCTCGGCATTGTCGAAAATGACAGAGTTTTTGAACTCGCATGAATTCCCCAGCACGCAGCCATTTCCCACCACCACATTTTCCCGGATGTAGCAACCGGCGCGGATCACACAGTTCTTACCGATCCAGGCCGGGCCACGAATCACGGCACCCGGTTCCAGTGTGGTGCCTTCATCAATGAATACATCCTCACCAATAAATACGCCCTGTGGCACCACGGCCAAGATCTCACGCCGGAGTCGGAACTCCAGGTAGGACTCAATCCGAGTCAACGCCGTCCACACGGGCTCACCGGCAGGAAACAAGATCCCATGCTGCGTGTGACCGAGGTCGAGGTAGTTGGAAGGAGCGAACATGGGGAAATCAAACCGTCATCACTTCCTTCTCTTTGCTCGCCATGTGCTGGTCGAGTTCGCCAATCTTTTTGTCCGTCAAAGTCTGCACCTCTTTTTCACGACGGTGCAGATCGTCTTCCGTGATGAGTCCATCTTTTTCACCCTTCTTCAGCGTCTCCAGCGCATCACGACGTGCTGAGCGCACCCGCACTTTGGCTTCTTCTCCCATCTGCTTGATGAGCTTCACCATCTGTTCGCGACGCTCCTGGGAAAGCACCGGGATCGGCAGGCGGATCACCTTGCCCTCGATGCTGCCGTTCAAGCCCAGCCGTGATTCACGGATCGCGCGATCGATGTCAGGCAGGGTTGCCGGATCAAAGGGTTCGATGCGAATCAGCCGCGGATCAGGCGTGCTGATCATGGCCAACTGTTTCAGCTTCATGTGCGAACCGTAGCTGTGCACATGCACATCGAGACCTTCGACCAGTGTCGGGGAGGCCTTGCCGGTGCGCACTGCCGAGAACTCATGGATGGCATACTCCACAGCTCTGGTCATCGCGTCTTCACATTCCAGCATCGTCATTTCAGGGTCCATGGGCAGTGTAAGGGTTTGTCGTTTAAGGGGAAAAAATGAGGGCCGAATCATTGCGCGTCCCGACACGCAATGTCCACCCCTGAATTGCCTTGAATTAGCGTCTGACCATGAATCTCCAGGAGAACATGGGAAATCCGGACGCCTTCATCATGAGTTTCAAGGCTACACAGCCGCCCAACTCGAGGGTGGCAGGGGGGTCTTGCCCCGATCATCGTTTAACGCCCAAACCAGCCAAACAGGGTAACCCAACCCCAAACAAGCGTTACCTATGTTCTGAACCAAATCTGTTACCTATGTATTGACTGCGCCGAACCGTGGTCACGCCTTACTCCTAACCTTTAACTCTTAACCCCTAACAGCAATCGCCACGCTCTTCCAGACGGCGGGATCGAAGAGTGGTAGAAGAATCACGAATCAGAGTCCCTAGCATCGGCTGATGATTGCTGCAGCCGTGATTGCCTGAAGGCAATCTGGCCATGTCAGATGTGTTGGTTGTATTTCGTTAGGCCAACCAGTCGCGCTGGGTGAACACAGGCACGTCCTGGCGCTCGCACAGGCGGATGGTGTGAGCGGTGCCACCGCTGGCGGGACCGTTGGTGTTGATGTAAAAGAGGGCCACGGTGGCCGGAGCAAGCTGGAGCGAGGGACTGCCGAAGACCTTGAGCGCGTCGCGCACGAGGTATTGCGCTTTGGCATAGGCCGGATTGCCGGACTGGTCACGCAGATAGAGGTCGAAGAGGCGGTGATTCTCGGGCGAGGCAGCGAAGGATTCACGGGCAAGGCGGTGACGTTCATGGACCGGCAGGTCGCCCAAAACCAGGCAGGTGGCGCAAGCAGGGCGGCGGGAGCGGCCCATGCCGGGTGTCGGCAGCACCAACTCAAGACGGGCGCCCGGAACCGTGGCCACACCTGCGGCAAAGGCTTCATCCGTGCCAGCTGCATTGCCGCTGCGGAAAATGGCGTGAGGAAAGGCTTCAGCTAATTCCCGGCCCACGCCGGCAAGGCTCTGGCGTTTCTCGACAGGCAACTGGCGTGTGCCTTCCAGCAGGATGACGGGAGCGGCAGTGCCGGCGAGCAGGGTCTGGAGTTGAGCGGTGAACATGATGATTTTTTCGTTCGCGGAGAATCTGAACGCGTTCATCTTTGCACAGGGGGTGGGACATTTACGGGGTGACATGTGTACTTTCTTCGGTAATTGTTTAACTAACATGTCCAAAATATTACCAAGTCGCAGATTGCGTGCCAAGTCACCACCACCCGCCGCCATCATTCGATCAGGGACCAGCCGCCCGGCGATGTGGCGGGTGCTTGAGATCCACAAGATCGTACGCACAGGCAAGTACCCGAATTGTTCCTCGCTGGCCAAAGAAATTGAAGTGACGGCGAAAACGATCCAGCGCGATGTGACCTTCATGCGCGACCAGCTCGGTCTGCCGCTGGAGTATGACCAACTCAGGCACGGCTACCACTACACGCGGGAGGTGCATGAGTTTCCGATGCTGCAACTCTCGCGCAATGATCTGGTGGCGCTGTTCCTGGCACGGCATGCCCTGGAACCGCTGCGTGGAACAAGGCTACAGCGAATGCTGGCCGACAGCTTTAGCAAAATCGCCGGAGCCTGCCCGGGGGAAGTATCGATCCAGTGGCATGAGTTGGATGAAGCCTTTTCGGTGAAGGCTGCTGGAGTGATGCCGGCTGACGTGACGCTCTTCGGCGATCTTCTGGATGCGGTGATGGCGAATCGCGAAGTGAGTTTCGAGTACCACAAACTGAAAGGATCCAAGCCGGAGCAGCGCACCGTGCAGCCCTACCATGTCGGCCAGATCGAGCATGGCTGGTATCTTCTGGCGCATGATCCCGGACGGAAAGCCATGCGCACCTTTGCCCTGCAGCGGATCACGAACCTCAGCATGCTCAGAACCAAATTTGAGCGCAACCCGCGCTTCAATGCGCGAGATCATCTGGGCGGAGGTTTCGGTGTGTGGAGCTATGAGGACAAGCCAAACCATACTCATGAGATCCGCATCCGCTTTGAAGGTTATGCTGCCCGGGTGGTGGCTGAGCGCATGTGGCATTCATCGCAGACGATTAAACCCATGAACAAGGATGGCAGCGTCATTGAGTTTCACGCCTCACTCTCCGGGCTGGAGGAAATCACCCGCTGGGTGCTGAGCTGGGGCAGCAAGGCACGGGTGCTCGGACCGCCGGAATTCAGGAAGCGCATCAAGGATGAACTGAAGAAGATGACGGCTGACATGTCCGGCCCGGTCTGATGCCTTGGCCATTGACGTGATGATCCGGATTTTTCATCATGCCATGCATGTCATCTGAAACTGCCATCCCGACCGCCGAGCCCGCCGCGCCTGCGGTGGAGGCACGCTGGCGGCGCGCCTTGTCATGGCTGGAGCAGGCGGGTGACAACTACCGTCTCACCCGGTTCATGCTGCTGCGCTTCACGGGGCTGGTTTGGTTGGTGGCGTTTCTCTCGCTGGCGCAGCAATTCATTCCTCTCGTGGGACATGATGGCCTGCTGCCGGCGGATCTTTTCGCGGAGCGAGTGGTGGCCCATTTTGGATCACCCTGGTCGGCCTTTTGGGAAATGCCGTCGCTGTTCTGGTTTCGCTGTGATGACGCGATGATTCTGACCGTGACGTGGACCGGGGTCGTAATCTCGGCGCTGGTCATGTGCGGCTATGCCAACAGCCTGATGATGCTCACGCTCTGGGCACTCTACATGTCGCTGCTGCCGATCGGTCAGGAATGGCTGCAATACGGATGGGACATTCAGATTCTGGAGACCGGCTTCCTCGGCGCCATGCTCTGCCCGCAGCTCGATCCAAGGCCGTTTCCGCGACGCGCACCGCCCATTTTGATCGTGTGGCTGTATCGCTGGCTGATCTGGCGCATCATGCTCGGCGCGGGTCTCATCAAACTGCGGGGTGACAGCTGCTGGCGCGATCTCACCGCCCTTTACTATCATTACGAGACGCAGCCCATCCCCAATCCACTGAGCCGCTGGCTGCACTTTGCTCAGCCATGGTTTCACCGGGCTGGTGTGTTGGTGAATCACGCGGTTGAACTGGTCGTGCCCTGGTTCGGATTTTACGGGCGGCGCGCGCGGCATGTCGCCGGCGTGCTGATGGCGGGCTTCATGGTGATCCTGATCGTGACCGGCAATCTCTCCTTCCTCAACTGGCTCACCATCATCCCCGCGCTGGCTTGTTTTGACGACAGCTTCTGGCGGAAAGTGCTGCCGCGCGCGATCTCGGCTCGCGCTGAGGCCTCCTCCGCCAAAGGCCTGAACTGCTCGCGCCCGCACCTCATCATCACGGCGATCTACGCAGGCATCGTCATCTGGCTGAGCATCGCGCCGGTGAAAAATCTCTTCTTCACCGACCAGCAGGCGATGAACGGCTCGTTTGACAAACTGCATCTCGTCAACACCTACGGCGCCTTTGGCAGCATTGACCGCGAGCGATTCGAACTCGTCTTCGAAGGCACCACGGACAGCGTTCCCGAGATGCTCTCCGAGTGGCGCGAGTATGAGTTCAAAGCCAAACCCACCGATCCAATGCGGCGTCCGGTGGTCATCACGCCCTATCATTACCGTCTCGACTGGGCGGCGTGGTTTCCATGGTCAAAGATCCCCGGGCGAAACAACTGGATGCCGCATTTCCTCTGGAAACTGCTGCATAACGATCCGCAGACGCTTGGACTGCTGGCACGCAACCCCTTTCCAAATGAACCGCCCAAGTGGGTCCGTGTCAGTGTTTATCGCTACCGCTTCGCTCCGGTCGGCAGCAAGGATGGCGCATGGTGGACGCGAGAGAAGGCTGGAGTTCACATCCGCCCGGTTTCACTGGAATCACCCCAGCTTTTGCAGATCATGCGCGAGTCCGGTTGGCTGCGTGAGAATCCGCCACATGACCAGCGAACCCCGTGATTCCACATCACCCGTTAGGCCAAATCCACGCGCTGATCCGGAGAGCAACCCTGTCCTGCCGGGAAGTGGTCAAAGCGCGCCCTCATGCTCCAGCAACCAGCGTTTGCGGTCCTCACCGCCTGCGTAGCCGGTGAGCATTCCGGTGCTGCCAATGATGCGGTGGCAGGGAATGAGAATGGAGATGGGATTCCGACCGATGGCGGCCCCGACGGCTCTGCTAGCGGATGGTGACGCGATCAGTCCGGCAATCTGGCCATAAGTGGCAGTCTGACCTTTGGGGATGGCTTTCAACGCCTGCCAGACCCTGGTTTGAAACGGCGTGCCGGAAGCGGGGTCAAGTTCCGGCATGACTGCCCTGCCCTCGCCACTGAAATAAGAACTGAGCCACGCCCGAGCGGCATCAAAACGCGTTCCATCATCACGCAACCATGAGCTCGAATCCGCAGGCCAGTGTTTCTGACCGGCAAAGTAAAGTCCACTGAGTCCGCGCTCCGTGGCCGTCAGGGTGATCGTGCCGAGCGGAGAGGTAATTTCCGTGAAGTGAAGAGTCTGATTCATGCGACCGGGTACGAGCAAACCGGGCCGAGTGTGGCGCGAAAGTTAGCGGATCGCAACAAAAGTGCCCTCAAACTCCACGCAGGTCTGTTGTTCGTGCTCAATGGTGGCATGCAAGTGCAGATGCGCCTTCCCGGTGGCTGACCATTGATGCCTAAATACTTCCCAGGCCTCATCACCTGGCCTCTGACAAAAGGCCCTCAACGCGCCGCGAACAGGGTGACGAAAGCGAATGGAACTGTCACGAATGACAATATGCGCCTCACGATCTCCAAGTAGAAGCCAGAGCAAGCTGTAACCCGCCAAAGTGGCGAGGGCACTGAGACTGCCACCGAAAGCGGTCCCCAGATGATTGTGATTCGGCTCCAGTGGCGCACGAAGAATGAGTTGCCGGCCATCCCAACTTTCCACCTCCACCCCCATGGCCCGGGTGAGCGGAATCTGAGCATGTAAAAAAGCTTCCGTCTCGCGAAGAAAAAGATCGTTCATGAGAGAACAGCACTAAGCCACGGGCATCAATTCCGGGATCGGATCACCGAATGGCAGGATCGGCATCGGGCGACCCTGGAAGTCATTGAAGCTGTCGTCGTAGTTGATTCCCAAGTGCTGATAAATCGTGGCCCACAGGTCATTCGGACTCATCGGACGCTCGATGGGATATTCGGCGCGTGGATTGGTCGCGCCAATGACCTGGCCGGTTCTCATGCCGCCTCCGAAGACGATGTTGGACATGGCGTTAGGCCAGTGGTCACGGCCCGGCTGGCTCACGCCGGTCTGCGTGCCGATCTGGGTGTTGATCTTCGGTGTGCGGCCAAACTCGCCCGTCACCACGACGAGCACGTCCTTGTCCAAACCGCGTTCATGGATGTCCTCAATCAAGGCCGAGACGGCCTGGTCATAGACAGGCATCCGCCAGCGGTTGTCGGCAAACATGTCGCAGTTCACCGCGTGACTGTCCCAGTTGTAGGTGCAGTTTTTCGGGATGGTGGTGCTTGGGAACGGATTCTCCCAAACCATGGTGACGAAGCGGCAGCCCGCCTCAACCAGACGCCGTGCCATCAATCCGCGCTGCCCATAGGCCGACCAGCCATAACGGTCACGTGTTTTGTTAGACTCCCTGGAGAGATCGAAAGCCTCGCGCACATGTGCCGCAGTCAGCATTTCACTGGCACGCAGGCTGAAGACATCCATCGCCTCCATCAGGCCGCTGCGATCCATCTCACGCTTGAGGTTATCCATGCCCCGAAGCAGATGCATGCGGTCATCCAGACGCGTCTCCATGTCAGGCGTCAGGCTGATGTTCTCCATCTTGAAATCCCTGGCGCTCGGATCTCCCACCACCATGAAGGGCGTGGCTGACGGTCCGAGATAAGAGGCACCGAGGGAGAAAGTGTCGATGCCGCCGCGATTGCGGTCCACGCCTGCGATCGAGACCGGCATGGGATTGCCGGAGCGTTGCAACTTGCGGCTGATGATCGATTGAACGGAGGGCGCATCATTGACAAATCCAACAGGCAGCGCGGGATTGCGGCCCGTCATGAAACGCTTGTGACCGCCGCCGTGATCCGAGAACTCGTGATGGATGGAGCGGATGATGTTGAACTTGTCCGCCAGTTTCGCCTGCTTCGGAAACAATTCGCAGATGTGTGTGCCGGGCACGTTAGTGCGGATCGGATTGAACACCCCGCGGTACTCGACCGGCGCGTCCGGTTTCATGTCATAACTCTCGAGCTGCGACATGCCGCCCGGCAGCCAGACAAAGATGACGGATTTATCCTTCAATTTGCGACCCGCATTTTTAGCGATGGTTTCGGCTCGCAAAAAGTCGCTCATGCCAAGACCGAGCGCACTCAGGGCACCCACCTCAAAAAAACTGCGACGGGACACCGGACCACGACAGCGTCCGGCAGGCGTGTTGTTAGTTTTGAGGGGCATGCGTGATTGAATGGTGATCCCCGGTGCAGCGCTAATTTGCCTCCGCAGCGAAACTGGCCGTCTCCTTGCCGCTGACCACATCCCACATTTTTAGCACACCATCCTCGCCACCGGCAACCAGCACGTTGCCGCCACGAGTCGGACTGAGGGAGTTCATGAAGCCTTTAGCTGCCGGGAACTGTTTCACTTCGCCGCCGTCGCTGTTGACGATCCGCACCTTGCCATCACCTGCCGTGGTGCCGATGGTGTCGCTGCTGCCGAGATAGCGCGCCGAGGTGACTTCCTTGTCCCAGCCGTCGACATTCTTGCGGCGGTCACCGATCGTCCAGTCCCAGATCTTCACCGCATTGTCGGCACCGGCGCTGGCTAGCAGACGGCCGTCACTGCGCCATGACACGCCTAACACATGATGTGTATGACCTTCAAAAACCTTGGTCATCTTGCCCGTGGCAAGATCGGTGATGCGCACAGCCTTGTCCGCACCGCCTGATGCCAGCAACTTCCCGTCCGGTGAGAAATCCAGGCACAACACCGTGTCGAGATGACGCTCGTCAAAGTTCGCCGTCATCTTGCCGGACGCGAGTTCCCAAAGTGTGATGTCGCCGCTGCGGGAGGGCTCACCACTGCCGACCGCGAGAGTTTTTCCATCGGCTGTGAAAGTCAGCGCGGCCACACGATCCGAGATGGGGGATTTGCCATCGCCTGTGCCAAGCACGCGCTCCAGTTTCCAGGCAAGCAATGCCTCATTCGGCACAAGAACGCTGCCCTTGTCACCCGTGACGATGCAGCCTTCATCAGCTGGCCAGACCAGCGACTGAACCTTGCCCGCCGTGGTCACGCTGGTCTGGCTGACCGGACGACCCGAGTCTGCGGACCAGATGCGCAGCACGCCTGCGGCATCGACTCCGGCGATCTGCGTGCCCTTGGGCGAAAAAGCGAGCGCGATGAGTGATGGAATGGCGGATGGCAGCGCTTTGGTGGCCTCAGTCTTGGCGACATTGGCGGCGTCCAACGACTTCTTCGCTGCATCGAGTGTGGCCTTCGTGGCCAGAACCTGCGCAGCGGCCTTGGTGCTGGCTTCGGTCACGAGTTGGATCTCACGCGCCGTGTCCACGATGGCAGCCTCGGCACGCGTGAGAGCTTCCTTGGCGAGAGTGGCATCCGTGGCCGCTTTTTCAGCCTTCGTTTTGGCATCCGCCTGCTTCTTGGTCAGCGCCGCATCCGGTTTGCCGCCGGGAGCCTTGGAAACTTGATCATTGGCTTCGGCCAATGCTTTTTCGGCGGCAGGTTTGGCGTCTTCCTTGGCTTTCGCGTCCTTGCGTTTTTCTTCCAGAGCTTTCTTGGCGATGTCCGCCAGTTCATTGGCCTTTTTCAAGCGCGCGGCGAGATCAGTGACTTCCTTCTCCGCCTTTTTCAGCGCCTCATTCTGCCAGGCCAATTCGACGGTGGCTTTGGCCACGGCATCTGTCTTTTCAATCATGGCGCGCTCGGCAGCAAGATCGCCCTGGATCTCCAGCATGGCCTTGCCAGTGGCGGTGCCCCAGATCTTAATCTTGTGGTCCGCGCCTGCGGTGGCGATGCGCTGGGTGTCGGCACTCATCACAAAGGCCGTGACCGCAGAGCCATGCTTGAGATCACGCAGGGGCTTGGCCGTTGGCTGATCGATCAGCGACACCGCATCTCCGGGTGCCGCAGCAAGCTTGAATTTCGAAGCCTGCGGTGCTGCTGGTGCCGGCACAGTGCGCGGTTCGGCGGAAGCGCGCTGCCAGATTTTCACTTCGCGATAACTGCCCGTGGCAAGGCGGGTGCTGTCAGGACTGAACACAAGCGACGGCACCACATCGCGATGGGCGATTCCAGGCTGTTTGTAGAGACCGGATTTGATCAATGCCTCATCAGTCAGACGCGTCACCAGGGATGCGGTGGGCAGATGATACACAGAGATTTGATTACCACGCGCAGCAGCGGCAAACTGACCGCCTGGCGCGATTGCGGCGGCGTAGATGGGATGGAAACTGGCAGGCAGCGGTTCCCAAGCGACGACACGCTCCTGGCGATCCTGATGCAGGGCACCTTCATTGATCCATTGCTTGAGCAGGGCGAGTTCACCGGAAGTCAGTTTCACGGCACCGACCTTATTGCTCTTTGGCGGCATCACGGAATCCCACTCCCCGGCGGCAGCCTGATAGATAAGACTCTTGTCGCCCTTGCC
>CAJCCF010000325.1 GCA_903960845.1 uncultured Verrucomicrobiota bacterium
CACCCTGACGGCGGCGATGTTGAGGCTGTTGCCCAGCGCGTCGCGATAGGTCATGGGGCCATAAAGGCGGTGGGCGTAGTTTTCAGGCCGGTAGATACCCGTGGGGGTGGGATACTCGACCGGCAGATCCGCGACGATGCTTGCCGCGCTGGTTCCGCGCTCAAAGGCGAGCTGGTAGGTGAAGGGTTTCATGGCGGAACCGGGTGAGTGTGGTGCCCAGGCCCCGTTGATCTGTCCGCCGTCCCTGGCAAAGAAATCGCGCGAGCCGGCAAGCGCGAGGATGTGGCCCGTGGCATTCTCAAGAACCACCACCGCCGCCTGCGTGACGTGGCGCTCCTTCAGAACCGCGAGCCGCGCACTGATGATTTTCTCCACCTGCCCCTGCAGTGCGGAATCGATCGTGGTGGGAATGACCCCAGTCGCTGGCGCCGGAGGATGCTGTCCCTGAATCAGCCCGATCGCATGCGGTGCGGCAAATCCACCGGTGAAACGCTGGATGCCGGGTTTCTCTGCCAGGGCCACGCGGAGCTGCTCAGCGCTGATCCAGCCATGCAGGTTCATGGCGTGGAGGATGCGCTGCTGACGCGGGAAAATGTTGTCGATCCGGCGAAAGGGATTGAAGCGCGTCGGCGATTGCGGGATGGACGCGATCAGGGCGCACTCGGCCACGGTTAGATCCTGCAGCGGCTTGTTGAAATAGCCCGAGGCGGCGGAGGTGCAGCCGGTGAGGAGATTGCCATAACTGATGCGGCTGAGATACTCGCTGAGCACACGCTCGCGGGGCCAGGACATGCTCAGCCGCCGGGCCTGCAGGGCTTCGATCAACTTCACGCCGATCGTGCGTCTGCCCGTCTTTCTGGTGCAGACCTTGATGAGCTGCTGATGAATCGTCGAGGCACCTGAGACAATGCGGCCGGAACTGGTATTGTCCCGAACGGCGCGGGCCACGGCCAGCAGATCCACACCGCCATGTGACCAGAAGCGATGGTCCTCTGCGGCAAGTGTGGCCTTGATCAGAGAATCGGGAAGGGATGCAAAGGGGATATTCGGCCCCACCCGTTCGCCATCAGCGGTGAGAAGTTGGCGCAGCGGCGTGCCATCGCTGGCAGTGTAGCTCAGGGAGGGCACGCGCGGTTGGAGCAGAGTCTCCGGCAGGGAGACACACCATGGCAGCACCCACCAGACCAGCGCGGCGCACAGCACCACGGGCAGGGAGGCGAGCAATATCCGGCGCAGGCGTTTCCTCATCAGGCTGATGGTATCGCATGTTTCCGGCCGTGAAAGTCCGACATGGCGTTCATGGCATGAGTGATGATTCCACAGTGGCGGCGCAGCATCAGGCCACGTATTGGAACTTCGTCTGGCCGCAGGTGAGCAGACAGGCAGAGGGCGCAGAGAAAATAATCATGTTTCTGCTTCTTTGCCCTCTTTGCATCTCTATCCCTCTGCGGCAAATGGTGAGCGGGCTTGGCGATGTCGTTTTCTAAGCCCTGGGCGTTGTGGAATAATCA
>CAJCCF010000326.1 GCA_903960845.1 uncultured Verrucomicrobiota bacterium
CGCGGGCCGTCGGCGAGATCACTGAACTTCGCTGGGGGAATTCAGGAACTTACCGGCCGGTCAGCGCGCAGGTGAAGGTCACTCTGCCACAGGGCTTTCAACTCACTGAACCCGGCGTCTATGAGCTTGATGGCGTGTTGGAACTACCGCGATTGCCACAGAATCCGGGGCAATTTGATCCCGCTGAGTATGGCCTGCGCATGGGCTCTGTGGCGCTGGTTCAGGCGCATTCGCTGCAGCTCATCAAACCTGAACGCTGGTCACCTGAATTCCATCTGCTGCGCTGGGCCGAGGACTCGCGGCAATGGATCAGCCATGTCCTTGCGCTTGGTCTCGAAACACGGGAGCAGGACACGGCGGTTCTGCTGGCGATGGCGCTCGGGGTGTCAGATGCGGCGGGCGAAGACATTGAGGACGCCTTCCGCAACAGCGGAACCCTGCATATTTTCGCCGTCAGCGGACTTCATGTGGTGATGCTCGCGGGTGTGGCGGCGTTTATGCTTCGTTGGTTAGGCGTGGGGAAGTCACGCGCGGTCGGCCTGCTGATCCTGATCGTGTTCGGCTATGCTTACATCACCGGCTGGCGGCCCTCCGCAGCACGGGCGGCCCTCATGATCGCACTGGTGCTGATCGCCCCCTGCTGGAATCGCAAATCCTCCGTGCAAAACAGCCTGGGCGCTGCGCTGCTGATCCTGCTGGCTTATGATTCGCACCAACTGTTCCAGCCCGGCTTCCAGCTTTCCTTCCTGGTGCTCTGGGCCATCGCCTTTTTTGCCGCACCGATGCTGGCTGCCCTGAATCCCTGGACGGAACTGGATCCATTTCTACCGCCGCAACTGGCGAGCCCCGGGCAACGCCTCGCGGCCTGGTCGCGGCAGTCTTTGGCAAGCCTGGCCTGCGTGTCACTGGCCGCCTGGATTGGCAGCCTGCCATTGATGCTGGGACATTTCCGAACCGTGACCCCGGTGGGTCTGGTGGCGAACCTGCTTCTCGTGCCGATCTCCGGTTTCAGCATCACGGCATCCTGCGTCAGCGTGTGCTGCGCAGCGGTTGGATTCAGCACGGGACAGGTGCTGGCAAACATCGTCAATGCCTGGCTGGCACGTCTGATGGTCGTGCTGGCCAGCTGGTTTTCTTCGCTGCCGCTGGCGAGTTTCACGCTTGATCTGCGCTTTGAAAAAGAGCCACCGCCGGTTGAGTTGCGCGTGTTTGATCTGCCCGGCGGCGGTGCCAGCAGTCATCTGCGGGCAGGCAATGCCCAATGGCTGATCGACACCGGCAATGTCCGCTCATGGCGCGGTGTGCTGCGTCCCTTCTTCCGGCATCAGGGCATCAATCATCTCGATGGCGTCATCCTCACGCACAGTGACATCTTACATGTGGGTGCCGCCGACCTGGCTTATCAGGTCGGTGCACCGCGGCTGCATACCAGCGTGCATGAGCCATGGCCGCTGGATCCCTCCTTTGCGAGCATTCATCAATTGGCAAACCGGGTGCCGGTGGACAGTCTTGGCTGGCATCGCCACCGCATGGATGATGTCATTGAAATTCAGCCTGACGGCCCCTTGCCGGTTTCGGCGACCGTCCTGCATCCCATGCTCTCGGATCAGAACGAAAAGGCAGATGACCGCGGGCTCGTGCTCATGATGCAGCTTGGCCGGTTGCGCGCGCTCTGGCTTGGGGATGCGGGCTTCATCACGGAGAAAAAACTCATCGAGCGTCATCTGGATCCGGCCTGTGACATCCTCATTCGCGGCCAGCACTCGGCTGACATCTCAGGCCTGACCGAATTGCTCATCGCAGCGCACCCAAAGGTGGTCATCAGCTCCAGCGATTCACGTTTCCCTGAACAAACTTTGCCGCAACGAGTGCGTGATTTTTGTGCGCTGCGTCAAATCCATCTCTTCGATCTCGAAGTCTGCGGCAGCGTGAATGTTGAGGTGACTCAAAACGGCGTGGCGGTGACGGCTTTCCGCAATGGCCAGGAAGCGGTCATCAGCCCATCCGCGCCTTGAGCCTGTCCGAATCACGCCAAGCTTGCAACATCGCCCCGGCGTGCTCGTTTGGACGCTCTCTCCATGAAGAATACATCCAGACTCCTGATCATGCTCGCCCTGAGCAGCACGGCCTCTTTTGCCGCAGACGACAAACCATCGCCCATTGGTTATTCCGACACGCCGGTCATCCCCGGCACGAAGTGGAAGGTGCATGACATCGATCGCCCGCGCCCCAAGGCCGTGAAGCCGGGTGACAGACTCGGAGATGCCCCGGCTGATGCCATCATCATCTTTGATGGAACCAATGCCGACGCCCTTCAGTCCAAGAAAAAGGACGCCAAGGGTAAGGAAACCGGAGAGATGGTCCCATGCCCGTGGAAGATCGAAAATGGTGAATTGCTCGTCGAAGGCGGCGATTGCTGGACCAAGCAGGAGTTCGCGAGCTGCCAGTACCACATCGAGTGGAAAAGCGCGCCTCACACCAAGGGCAACTCCCAAAAAAAGGGCAACGGCGGCACCTTTTTCATGGATCGCTATGAGTGCCAGATGCTCGACTGCGACAACAACCCGACCTATGCCGACGGCATGACCGGCTGCATCTACGGCCAGACGCCGCCGCTGGTGAATGCCGTCAAAAAAGCCGGCGAATGGCAGACGTATGATATCGTCTTCACCGCGCCCAAGCTTGATGGGGACAAAGTCATCGAACCCGCCTATGTGACCACGTTTGTGAATGGCGTCTGCGTGCAAAACCACACCAAGATCATGGGGCCGACAAAGCACAAGAACATCACGGACTACAGTGGCAGCTTCCCGGCCAAAGCCCCGATCCGCCTTCAGGACCACAAGAACGATCCTCCGATCCGTCTGCGCAACATTTGGATCCGCCCCCTGCCCTGAGCGGAACGCGGAGATTCTCATCCGCTGATTTCAACATCACCCGAACGCCCTGACTTCAAAACTCAGGGCGTTTTTATCTTAACACCAGAGTTAGAGGTTCCTGCTTGAGAGCTGAGTGATTCAAACTCAACACCTTGAGTTTTCCGGGTTCATACCCTCATCAGATGAATGCTTGTGGTTGGAAAAGACCGGGATGTGGGACGAGCGTTGCGGGCATGGAGCATCCGAATGAGCAGGCAGGTGGAATTCAAACTTTTCATGGCGCGCTACC
>CAJCCF010000327.1 GCA_903960845.1 uncultured Verrucomicrobiota bacterium
AAGAGCATCTTGAGAGCGAGTCGAAGCATGGGAAGAAAAGAGATGCACGCTATACGCAGATCGGGATTGGGTGCGAGGCCTGACTTCCAAAAACCAGTCTCCATGCAGTGAATTCTGCCAAAACCCGGCCCAAGCCTTCACGCAAGAAGACACGGGGTGTGCCCGTAGTTTCAGACGTGATCCTTTTGCGACCTAAAATCATGCTTTGTCAGGCGGCCGTCATGGGCGCGCTTGGGCTTCCATGCCTGGCTGCCACGGCCCCGAATGCGGCTCAACTCGAGTTCTTCGAGAAGAAGGTCCGCCCGGTCCTGGTCGAGCGCTGCTACGAGTGCCACTCGGCAGAGTCCGGCAAAATGAAAGGCGGCTTGGCTGTGGATGCCCGTGATTCTCTCCTGACCGGCGGTGACAACGGACCGGCACTGATCGCCGGCAATCCCGACAAGAGCCTGCTCATCGAAGCTGTGCGCTATCAAAACCGCGACATGCAGATGCCGCCCAAAAGCGCCCTGCCCGCCGCAGAAAAGAAGATCCTGGAAGACTGGGTCAAGATGGGCGCACCCGATCCGCGTGAAGTCGTCGCCTCAAAATCCCATGGCCCGCGCGTCATCGACATCGAGGCTGGCCGCCAACACTGGGCCTTCCGACCCATTGCCGAGCCGCAAAAACCCAAGGCTGATGCTGCCAATCCGATTGATACCTTCATCATCGCGAAGCTTGCCGAAAAAAATCTCAAACTCGCCGCTCCCGCCGACCCGCACACGCTCATCCGCCGGGCCACCTTTGATCTCACCGGTCTGCCACCAACCCCCGAAGAGGTGACTGCCTTTGTGCATCAGGCATCAACCCCTCAGGGTCTGAATCAAGCCTATCGTGCCCTCATCGAACGCCTGCTTGCCTCTCCCCATTACGGTGAAAAGTGGGGTCGCCACTGGCTGGATGTCGCGCGTTATGCGGACTCCAACGGGCTGGATGAAAACATCGCCCTCGGCACCGCCTGGAAGTATCGCGACTATGTGGTGAAAGCCTTCAACACCGACAAACCCTTCGATCAATTCCTCACCGAACAGATCGCCGGGGATCTCCTGCCGGCCGCGAATCTGGAAGCTCGCCGCGAGCACGCCACCGCGACCGCCTTCCTCAATCTCGGGGCCAAAGTGCTCGCGGAACCGGACAAGGAAAAGCTCGTCATGGACACCGTCGATGAGCAGATTGAGACGATGGGCCGGGCCTTCCTTGGCATGACACTCGGCTGCGTGCGCTGCCACGATCATAAGTTTGATCCCATCCGCCAGGATGACTACTACGCGCTGGCCGCCATCTTCAAGAGCACACGCGCTTACAGCGTGGATCGCATCGGCGCCCTCTCCACGGCCTTTGAGACACCGCTCGCCGGACTTGATGAATATGCCGCCGTGAAATCCGCCGAGCGCGCGCTGGAAATCAAAACGAAAGAAGTCGCCGCCGCACAGGCAGCCCTGAAGAAGAAAAAGACACCCGAGACCATGGCAGCGGTGGACCGTCTCATGCACGAGCAGGAGCGCATCGAAAAGAATCTGCCCGACCTGCCGACGGTGCTGAGTGTCACGGATGACGAAAAAGTATTGCCTGAGTTGCCGATCCATATTCGCGGCAGCCACCTCACCCTGGGCAAGCCCATCGCACGTGGTTTTCCCGTCGTGATGCAGACCGCCAAATCAAGCAAACCCAGCTTTGCCAAAGATCACAGCGGCCGACTGGAACTCGCGCGCTGGCTGGCCAGTCCGGATCACCCGCTGACTTCGCGCGTGATTGTGAATCGTGTTTGGAGCTGGCATTTTGGTCAGGGCATCGTGTCCACCACGGACAATTTCGGCCTGCTCGGCCAGGCACCAACGCAGCCCGAACTGCTCGACTTTCTCGCTCGCTGGTTCACCAGGGAAGGCTGGAGCATCAAGGACCTGCACCGCCTCATCATGACCAGCGCCGTGTATCAGCAGGGCAGCACCAACCCGGCCAGTGCCGCCGCCGCACTCTCCGATCCTGAGAACCGGCTCCTGAATCACTTCCCCGTCCTCCGTTTGCAGGCGGAAGAGATCCGTGATGCCCTGCTCGCGGTTGCAGGCCGGCTCGATGTGCGCATCGGCGGCAAGACCGTGCCGCTGCGCAACCGGCAGTTCGTTTTCAATCACACTTCAAAGGATGCCACGACCTATGTGAGCACACGGCGCGCGCTCTACATGCCGATCATTCGCAACAATCTCTACGACCTCTTTCAACAGTTTGATTATCCGGATCCGAGCGTGTCCACCGGTCTGCGCAACAGCACCGTGGTTTCCCCGCAGGCCCTGCTGATGATGAATGACGTGCTGGTGATGCAAGCCGCCGATGCACTCGCCACCAAACTCCTGCGCCTGTCCGACATCGAACAGCGACTCGAGTTCGCTTTTCAGCAAGCTTACGGGCGTAGTGTGGAGGCTGCGGAGAAGCAGCGTGCACGCAATTTCCTCACCGTCACCGATGCCGCGCTTGCCTCAGATGTCAGCAACTCCGCCGAGCGTGAATCCCGTTCCTGGAGCCTCTATTGCCAGACCCTGTTCATGGCCAACGAGTTTATCTACCTGCGGTAAACACCCACGACTCAGGATTCAGTGTTCAAAGCCGCACAGGCACACCATGGGTGTCGAGGAAACGCTTCACATCTCCGACAGTGTACTCGCCAAAATGGAAGACGCTGGCGGCCAGAACCGCATCCGCTTTGCCCTGGCTGAGTACGTCCGCCATGTGCTGAAGATTGCCGGCACCACCGCTGGCAATCACCGGAATCGTCACGGCTTCACTCACGGCCCGCGTCAGAGCGATGTCATAGCCGGCCTTCGTGCCATCGGCATCCATGCTCGTGAGAAGAATCTCCCCTGCCCCGCGCCTGCAGACTTCGATGGCCCATTCGATGGCGTCCAGTTCGGTGGGATTTCTGCCGCCGTGCGTGTAAACCGTCCACGAGCCGCGCGCATTTCGTTTTGCATCAATCGCCACCACGAGACACTGGCAGCCAAAGGCCTCTGCGGCCGCGTCAATCACCTCAGGGGTCTTCACCGCCGCCGTGTTGATGCCCACTTTGTCGGCGCCGGCCATCAGCATCTCACGCATGTCCGCCACAGTGCGGATCCCACCGCCCACGGTCAGCGGCATGAAGCAGCTCTCAGCCGTGCGGGCCACGACTTCCGCCATGGTCTTGCGCTCTTCATGGCTGGCGGTGATATCGAGGAACACCAGTTCATCAGCGCCCTGGGCATTGTATAATTTCGCGCACTCGACCGGATCGCCGGCATCCCGCAGTTGCAGGAACTGGGTACCTTTGACCACACGGCCTTCTTTGACGTCGAGACATGGAATGATGCGCTTGGTGAGCATCTTTCCGCCATACAGAGGCAACCCGCGCGAAGCAAGCGCGTGTGACGGTCACTTGGCGTCTTCTGCCTGCGGCAGGCCGATATTTGGAACCCAACGCACCTCCATCAATGTGTCGATATAGGCGGATTTTTCCTCCTTTTTGAAAATACCGGCAGCGCGGGTCATCCAGTCTTTGGCAGCGGCCTCGTCCTTCTTTTGAAAAGCCATGGCCGCATGGCTGAAGTAGTAGGCAGGAGAGTCGTCCATGAAGGTGAAATGGTCCTTCAGCGTCTTCTCAGCCACCTGGATCTGGTCCTGTTTCACCTCGCAAACCAGGCGCTTGTAAATAACCAGATGCCGCACCTGCATGGGGATCTTTGGAAAATCGGCCAGCAACTTTTGAAAAGCCGCACCCGCCGCTGCCCAGTCATGCTTCACAAAGAGCAGTTCCGCTTTGTTGAAGCGCGGTGCCAGCGAGTTCGGCTGCAGGGCCTCCGCCTTGTCAAACATCTCGGCGGCTTTGGCAAAATCACGCAGCGACGGCGACAAATATATGGAGCCGCGCATGTTGTAAATGTCCGGCAGACCGGGGTCGGTCGCCTCCAGTTCATCGAGTTTGGTGAGCGCATCGACGAAACGCTGCCTCTGCTGAAGGTCCTGAGCCTCCTGGAGTTTCCTCATCGCATCGGGCGAAATTTTTCCCACCGCCTCCTGAGCAGGAGCGAAGCTGGCCAGGGTTATGATGACACCCAGACAAAAGAGAGAGCGGAAATTCATGCGGGGCATGATACTGGACCGGCATCTCCAAGCAAAACAAAATAACCGACTGCAGATC
>CAJCCF010000328.1 GCA_903960845.1 uncultured Verrucomicrobiota bacterium
AAAGGCGGCTGCGGGTTGAAGGGCCGCCTGATCGATCATGCACTGAATTGCGGGCGGTTTTGAAACATGCGTTGAGATGGTGCTGTAACTCTGAGCCATGAATCTCTGGCTCAAACAACGCGGCAGTCCGGACTTGAGTCCTGGCAGACGGCGCTTGTTGCGGTCGCTCTCCGCGGGCGCGCTGGGACTCACGCTGCCGGAGTGGCTGATGCTGGAGTCGCAGGCAGCCACGGCGGATGCCCCGCGCTTGAAGGGGCAGGCGAAGCGCGTGCTCGTGATTTATGAGGAGGGCGGCATCAGCCAGATGGACTCCTTTGATCCCAAGCCGGAAGCACTGATGGATCACCGGTCGCCCTTCAAACCAATCCGCACGAGCGTGCCGGGCACACACTTCTCTGAACTGATGCCGCTGACGGCGAAGATCGCGCACCGGCTGTCCGTGGTGCGCTCAATGACCTCGGCACCGACGGCGGGCCACAAGGAGTGCTGCCAGGAGTTCTTCAAAGGTTATCGCAACACGAACCCGTTCGATTTTCCGGACATCGGCAGTGTGGTGACGGAGCTGATGGGCACGGACCGGCCTGAGATGCCGGGCTACATTTTTTGTCCCGGCATCAACATGCCGAACGCGATCACCAGCACGGGCTTTTTACCTGCCAGCCGCGCGCCGTGGAAACTCGGCACGAAAAGTCTCGGTGAAGACCTGAGTGATCCGCAGTGGAAGGTGCGCTCGCTGGAACTGCAAAAGGGCCTGGAGCGCGGGCGTCTGCTGGAGCGGCACCGCCTGCTCGAATTGCTCGATGTCGGCGCGGTGGCGGAATCGACGGCGGGGCAGTTGATGAAAGGGAACACGAAGCATGCGCTCGATCTGCTCACCAGCGATGAGGCGAAGCATGCCTTCGATCTTTCGCGCGAGTCTAACCAAACGCGTGACCGGTATGGCCGCGATCACCGCGGCAATTGCTACCTGCTTGGCCGCCGGTTGATCGAGTCCGGGGTGCGCTTTGTCACGGTGACCTGCATCCAGCCGCCGGAGCATGTGAAGCGGCCGGGTTACGGCCAGCCGAATGGTGTGTTTCTGAACTGGGATCATCACGAGGGCATCTACAACAACGGTCCCTGCGGCGGTCCGCAGGGCAGCAGCAATCAGGAGCGCTACGGCCTGCCGCATCCGGTGATGATGCCGAGTCTGGACCGCTCATTCAGCGCACTGATCGAGGACATGCATGAGCGCGGACTTCTCGCAGAAACACTCGTGTGTTTTGTCACCGAAATGGGTCGCACGCCGCGCATGAACAAGAACGGCGGCCGCGATCACTGGGCGCGCGCGATGTCCATCGCCTTTGCCGGCGCGGGTTGTCCGGGCGGCGCCGTGATCGGTGCGACGGATCGCGAGGGCGGTGATGTGACCGACGCGCTCTACACGCCCTACGACTACGCGGAGACGATCTACCGCAAGCTTGGCTTCCCGGACACGCAGCGCATCGCGCGCCCCAACGGTGTCGCCGTGCCGCTCTCGGATGGCGGAAAAGCGATCCGGGAACTCTTCACATCATGAAACTATTTTTCTTCCTGCTGGGGTTCGCCATGCTCTGCCGGGCACAGGATCAGGCGACAGACTGGGTACTCGAAGGCAGGGCCGCGTGGCAGGCGCGCGATTCGCAGGCGGAATGGGTTTTTCGTGATCAACTCTGGATCGGCGGTGGCTGGTTTCAGTCGTATGAAGAGCCGCCGCGTGATCTGTGGGCTTCAGGCGATGGCAGGGAGTGGAAGTTGATCGAAAAGAACGCGCCGTGGCAGCACAGCGACCTGCCGATGAACATCACGTTCAAGGACAGGATGTGGATCATGGGCGGCTGGCACAAAGGCCGGTTGCCCGGGCATTCGGCGAGCAATCAAGTCTGGTCATCAGGCGATGGTTTGAAGTGGGATCAGGTGACCGCGGCCGCTGGCTGGTCGCCGCGACTGGCGGCCGGGTTGGTTGAGTTTCACGGCCGGCTGTGGATGCTCGGCGGCACGGAGAACTATTACTTTGGCGATGAGAAGAGCCTCAAGAACGACGTGTGGTCATCGGCCGATGGCAGGGAGTGGAAACTCGAAACCGCGAATGCCGGCTGGTCACCGCGCGCCTATCATCAGGCCGTGGTGTTGAATGACAGGATGTATGTCCTTGGCGGTGGCAATTACGTGCCCGCCTATCATGCAAAGAATGATGTGTGGTCATCGGGCGATGGCGTGAACTGGACCCGTGAAACGGCATCCGCACCCTGGGAGCCGCGGATGTGGTTCAGTGCTGCGGCGTATCGCGGCCGACTGTGGGTGCTTGGAGGCTGGTCAAAAGAAAAGGACAACTTTGGTGATGTCTGGCACAGCGCCGACGGCAAAGACTGGCAGCGTCTCGAAACAACGACCTGCTGGAAGGCGCGGCATGAGCACTCGGTCTTTGTTTTCAAAGACAAACTGTGGCTGGCAGGCGGACACGCGAGACCGCTGTCAAACGAGGTCTGGTCCCTGCATCTGCCAGTGGATTGGAAACCGAAAACGAGCACCGCCAGCCTGCCGGTGCTCACGCTGCCGGTCAGGGTGCATCTGATGCAGTCAGAGACCATGCCCGCGATGCACACGACACTCGCTGAACCGGACATCCGGCGAATCTTCGGCAAAGTGAACAAGGTCTGGTCGCAGGCGGGCATCCAGTTTGAGATCGAATCCATCGGCCCGACGACAGCGGTGCCGGCGCCGCCGGAGATGCGGTTGAAACCGGAGTTTGATCGTGTGCATTCGATGATCCCGAAGCAGCGGCTCAGCGCCGTGGCGATCGATGTCTGTTATGTGAAAGAGGTGAAGCCGAATGGCTTCTACTACGGCGAACCCATCGTGGTGAAGGACACGGCGAAGCTTCAGGAGGTGGACGGCGGACTTGATGAACCCTTGCCTCGTGTGACATCCCACGAGATCGGTCACGCGCTTGGCTTGAAGCACCGACAGGACAAGATCAATCTCATGCAGTCAGGCACCACGGGTTTCAGCCTGAATGACGCCGAGATCGCCACCGCGAGAGCCACAGCGGAAGAATATCTCGTTAGGCGAAAAAAGGGCGATGCAGCCGGCAAGCCCTGATTGAACCTGTCCGGCACATGGCGGCTGGATTTTATTCAGCTGGCCATGAAAAGGCACCCGTTCCCGCGCCGTAGGTATGATCCGGCCTGCCAGCCGCTGCGGTCATGCCCACCCGATTCCTCATTCTCACTCTCGGTCTGTTCGCGGTCGCCCCGCGTGCGGGATTGGCGGTGGATTATGCGGCGCAGATCAAGCCGCTGCTGAAGCAGAAATGCTATGCGTGCCACAGCGGACTGAAGCAGAAAGCAGGGCTGCGGCTGGACACGGTGGCGTTGATGTTGAAAGGCGGCAAATCGGGCCCGGCCGCGGATCTGATCATGGGTCGTGTCACGGCCGCCGATGAACACAAGCGCATGCCGCAGGAGGCCGCGGCCCTCACGGTGGAGCAGATCGCGCTGCTGCGGGAGTGGATCGCTGCGGGGGCACAGGGGATCGCGAATGAGGCGCCGGAGGCTGATCCGAAGCAGCATTGGGCTTTTCAAAAAGTGCAGCGTCCGCCGGTGCCGAAGGTTAAAAGTGGAAATGAGATCGATGCGTTCGTGATTGAAGCGCTGGCGACAAAGGGGATCACGCCGTTGCCCGAAGCAGCGCGTGCGACGGTGCTGCGGCGGGTTTATCTCGATCTGATCGGGCTGCCGCCGACGCGGGAGGAGTTGCAGGCCTTTCTGAGTGATTCATCACCGGATGCGTATGAGCGCGTGGTGGACCGGCTGCTGAATGATCCGCGCCACGGCGAGCGCTGGGCACGGCATTGGATGGACGTTTGGCGCTACAGCGACTGGTATGGCCGCCGCACGGCGAACGATGTCTGGAACAGCGCGCCACAGATCTGGCGCTGGCGGGACTGGATCGTGAACTCGCTGAATGCGAACATAGGCTACGACCGCATGCTCGCGGAAATGCTCGCTGCGGATGAGATCGCCCCTTTGGATGATGAGGCGGCGGTGGCAACGGGCTTCTTGATTCGGAACTGGTATGCGCTGAATCCGAATCAGTGGATGCGCGACACCATCGAGCATACCGGCAAGGCTTTCCTCGGCCTGACCTTCAACTGCGCGCACTGTCATGATCACAAGTATGATCCCATCTCGCATGAGGACTACTTCCGCTTTCGTGCGTTCTTTGAGCCACTCGGTATCCGGCAGGATCGCTGGCCGGGCGAGGCCGATCCGGGACCGTTTCAGGAGTATGAGTATGTGAAACAGCGCAAACCGAACCGACTCGGCGCCGTGCGCGTTTTTGACAAGCAACTCGATGCCAAGACGTGGTTCTACACCAGTGGTGATGAACGCAATCGCGTGGAGAGCAAAGGATCGCTCGCTCCGGGTGTGCCTGCGTTTCTCGGATCGCTGGCGATTCAATCCGTGAGCCTGCCTGAGGGCTCGGTGCGTCCCGGCTTGCGGCCGGAGATTCAGGAGACCGATCTGAGCCTGCGCTTGGCTGTGGTGACGAAGGCGCAGGATGAGTTGCTCGCGCTGGACTCGCCGAAAACGCGCACGGCGCTCGAAGCCGCACGCGCCGAGCTGTCGAGCGCCATCGCGCGATTTGCGGCCGATCAGGCGAAAGCTGGCGGCTCGCCGGATGGTGCCAAGATCGCGCAAAAAGCGGCGAAGATGGAACGCGATGCCGCGGCGGCCACCGCCAAGGCTGCGCTGGCCAGTGCGGAGCATGATCTCGGCCGTGCGGACGACAAAACCCGCGTTACCGCCACCAAGGCCGTCGCAGCGGCGAAAACCGCGCTGACCAAGGCCGAAGCCGAGCGCGACAAACCGAAGTCGCCCGACAGCTACACGTCAGTGACGATGACCTTCCCGAATCAGAGCACCGGACGCCGCAAAGCGCTCGCCGAGTGGCTCACGCGGCGGGATCATCCGCTCACAGCGCGGGTGGCGGTGAATCATCTCTGGATGCGGCATTTCCAGGAGCCGCTGGTGCCGTCCGTGTTTGATTTTGGCCGCAATGGCAAGCCTCCAACGCATCCCGCGCTGCTCGACTGGCTCGCAGCCGAGTTGATGGAGAACGGCTGGAGCATGAAGCACCTGCATCGGCTCATCGTGACCAGCGAGGCTTACAAGCGCAGGAGTGATGTCGTGTTGGAGTCATGGAGTGGTGCCCATTCCCAGCAAACGCCGCAGCGTTCCAACACTCCAGTACTCCACCACTCCAATCCGCACCAGATCGACCCCGACAACCGGCTCCTCTGGCGCATGAACCCTTCGCGCATGGAGGCGGAGGTCGTGCGTGACAGCGTGCTGCATCTGGCCGGTGCGCTCGATCCCACGATGGGCGGACAGGAGATTGAGAACACCGAGGTGGAGAAGAGTGAGCGCCGCAGCCTCTACTTCAGTTGCCATCCCGAGGTCGGCGGCCGCAGCGCCATGGCGGCGATGTTTGACGCGCCCGAGCCAACGGACTGCTACCGCCGCACCCGCAGCGTGCTTCCGCAGCAGGCGCTGGTGCTCACGAACAGCAGGCTGGTGCATGATCACAGCGCGGCGCTGGTACGGCAGATCGGGGCGGAGGCCCCGGATTTCATCACCGCCGCGTTTGAGCACGTCTTGAGCCGCCCGCCGAGCGCGGACGAACTGGGCTCTTGTCGCGACTTTTTAAAGCAAGGCAGCAAGGAGAGCCTGGTGCGTGTGCTCTTGAACCATAACGACTTTGTCACCGTGCGATGAACCGACCGATTTCATCTCCTCAATTTCCCTGCGGCCAAATTAGCCGCAGACGCTTCCTTGCCGATGCAGGCATGGGTTTCACCGGCCTGGCCCTGGGCGGCACGCTGCTGAGCGAAGGCATCGTGAAGGCCGCCACCGCGCCTGCGCTGACGCCCATCGTGCCGAAGGCGAAATCGGTGATCTGGATTTTCCTTTCGGGTGGCTACAGCCACGTGGAGACCTTCGATCCGAAGCCTGCGCTCACGAAGTATGCGGGCATGAGTTTTGACAAGACACCGCTCGAAAACCCGCTGAAGTCGGACAAGCACCACAAGCGCTTCCGCTCGGTGACGGCGAAGGAAGTGAACGAGCGCGATGTCTATCCGAGCATCTACCCGATGCAGGTGGGCTTCAGCAAACAGGGCCAGTGCGGCGTGGAGATCACCGACTGGTGGCCGCATCTCTCGAAGTGCGTCGATGACATCGCCTTTGTGCGGAACATGTGGACGACGGACAACGACCACTTCGCCGAAAACCAACTGCACACCGGTCGTCACCGCCTCGATGAACAGCAGCCCTGCATCGGCTCGTGGGTGCATTACGGTCTCGGCACGCTGAATGAGAACCTGCCGAAGTTCGTCGTGCTCGGCGGCCCTACGGACAGCACGAAGCGTCTCTCCATTGATTCGCTCTACCTCGGCCCTGATCACTCGGCCGTGCCGCTGAATCTCGATCCGAACAATCCGCTGCCCTTTGGCAGACGCGATCCTCGTCAATCCGCCGACGAGCAGTTGCGCGAATACCAGCTCATCAACCGGCTGAATCAACTCACCGGCGTGGAGTATCCCGCGGATGCCTCGCTTCGTGCCCGCATCCACTCGTATGAGCTGGCGTTCCGCATGCAGATGGCCGTGCCGGAGACGCTCGATCTGAAGAGTGAATCAGAAGCCACGCGGAAACTCTACGGCATCGACAAACCATCCACAAAGACCGCCGGCGAGCGCTTCCTGGCCGCGCGGCGGCTCGTCGAGCGCGGCGTGCGTTTTGTGCAGGTCTATCCTTCGCCC
>CAJCCF010000329.1 GCA_903960845.1 uncultured Verrucomicrobiota bacterium
CACCCCACTGGTATGAGCACCGCCCTTCGTCCCTCCAATCTTCCCAAGCTGGCGGTTTGCCCTTGCTACGAATCGCAGCCGAATGCTGGCTCCGCCGCTGCGCGCGGCAGTTCGCTCGACACGATCTTCCGCGCCCGCATGGCAGGCGACCCTGCCCCGCTCGACCTGGCTCATCCTCCCACGGAGGACGATCTAGCCGCCGTCGAATGGGCCGTGACCATGATCACCGCGCTCTCCAGCGGCACGCCCATCCTCACGCGTGAAGATGAGTGCCGTGTCGCGGTGCCCGGCTTCAATCACATCGGCACGGCGGACGCCATCATGCCCGAACGTCTTGCTCATGCGGATCTTAAAACCGGCCAGAAGCGCAACTATCGCGAGCAGATGGCGGCCTACGCGCTCGGTCTGATGGAGCAGCACTTCGCCTCCGAATGGACGGCGCATCTGCTCTTCTGCGACCAGCGAGAGGTGGTGACGCACCGGTTCACCTTTGAGGAAGCACACCAGATCGTGGATCCGGTGGTGACCGCCTGGAGCAATCCGGACAAGCAACCCACGGTCTGCGACTACTGCAACTGGTGCGCGAAAGCCGACATTTGTTCAGCGCGCCTCGCACTCGTCGCGCAGGCCATCTCCGCCACCGAGCCAGCGTTCAACTTCGAGGCCATTCTCGCGGACAGTCGAGCGCTCGGACGTTTTCTTACCGCGTGCAACGTGCTCGAGAAGTTGCGCGACAAGGCCAAGGACACCGCAAGGGAGCGCCTGCGCGCAGGAGGTGTTATTCCGGGCTGGAAACTCACTAACCAGCGCGGTCCGCAGTTCATCAGTCACGAAGACCTTGAACCGCTCATCGCACGGCTGGGCCTGAGCAGCGTGCTCGCCACTTACAGCAACCTGTCTGCCCTGAAGTTCCGCGAACTCTGGGAGAGCACCACCGACGCGCCATTCCCGGAAGAACTCATCAAGCACGGCCCGGCCACCGTCGCGCTTCGCGCCGCCTCAACTCAACTTTCAACCAAAACCAAATAACATACCATGCCTACCTACAAAGCATCCGACATCGCAACACGCCCCGACTTCGTCGAACCTGGCGACTACACCGTGGAAGTCATCCACGCCGAAGAAACCGTGTCACAGAAGGGACACGACATGATCGAACTGAAGCTCCGCGTGGAGCCTTCGGGAGCGATCCTCTTCGATCATCTCGTCTTCATGCCAAATTCGTTTTGGAAGATCGACGCATTCCGTGTCGCCACCGGCGAAGAGGTCACTCCTGACGAAGACGTGGAGGTCATCGCCGACGACATGATCGGACGCACCGGCCGTGTGCGCCTCATGGTCGAGGAATACAAGGGCCGGAAACGCAACAAGGTGGCCGCCTGGCTCACCCAAGCCACGACGAAAGGAGGCGTGCCCGATGAAACTCGTCCGTTTTAATTTGGTAGGCGATCGGTTTGGCCGCCTAACAGTAATTGAGAAGGTGGCTACAGATCGTCCCGGAAGGTGGTGGCGTTGCCTCTGCGACTGCGGAAACATCGTTGAACGATCCACGTCCAAATTGCGGGACTCCAGAATTGGAGACAACAGCTGCGGCTGCGCTCGCCGAGACTCCATTCGCAAAGCCCATGAAGCCGCAGTGAAGGCGACGACGAAATGGCGCGGCCCGCACAAGCGCCAACTCAAGTGGATGCTTGGCAACATGAAGAAGCGATGCCTGAACCCTCGCAATTCGCACTACAGATACTACGGGGCGCGAGGCATCAGAATCCACCAGCCTTGGCTCGATGATTCCTCCTGCTTTTACCAGTGGGGCATCGAGTCGGGCTATGAACGCCGCCTCTCGATTGATCGCATCGATCCCAACGGCAACTATGAGCCTGACAATTGCAGGTTTGTTCCTCTCGCAAAGCAGGCAGCAAATACACGCAGGAACCGCTTTCTCACGTGGAACGGCTGTCGAATGCACATCTCAGGCTGGGCAAAAGCACTCGGGGTAAGGCAACAGGCCCTTCAGCACAGGGTGGATCGCCACTGGCCGATCACGAGAATTTTCACCCAAGCATTTCGCAGGAGGCAGCCATGCACGAACTAAGACCATATCAGCAAGAGGCGGTGGACTGCACTGTGAAAGGGTTCTGCGAGTTCAATAGGCAACTCGTCGTGGCCGCGACCGGTGCGGGGAAAACGCAAATTTTCTGCGAACTGATTCGTCGACACTTACCCAATCGATCGCTGGTGCTCTGCCATCGAGAGGAACTTATCAGCCAGGCGGCGCGGCGATTGCAATCCTTTGGCATATCGGCGCAGGTGGAAATGGCGGAACAAGTTGCTTCGCTTAACGCTTCGGTAGTCGTTGGCAGCATCCAGACGCTTCAGGGAGATCGGAGGCTCGGCAAGTGGCCGAGCAATCACTTTGGGCTGGTGATAGCTGACGAAAGCCATCACTCCATTAGTGAGTCTTGGCAGAAGGTGCTTCGCCGCTTTGACAGCCACGCGCGCGTCCTCGGGCTTAGTGCGACACCCGACCGCAGCGACAAGCGCACGCTGTCAGCCTACTATGAGAACGTGGCCTTTGAGATCACCCTGCTGGACCTGATCAAGCAGGGCTATCTGAGTCCCATCACGGTGAAGACCGTGCCGCTCGAGATCGATCTGGACGGGGTGAGGACGGTGGCCGGTGACTACAGCGCCGATGATCTCGGTCATGCGCTCGATCCTTACCTTGAGGAAATCGCCCGCCTACTGAGCTCGTATCGGCACCGCAAGACTCTGGTGTTTCTGCCGCTGATCTCCTGCTCGAAAAAGTTCGCGGCACTCTGTCGCCGACACGGTATCGCTGCAGAGCACGTGGATGGAGGCAGCCCTGACCGCAAGGCCATCCTGGAGCGCTTCAGCAGCGGTGAAACCACGCTGCTCTCCAACGCCATGCTTTTGACGGAGGGCTACGACGAGCCATCCATCGACTGCGTGGTGTGTCTGCGACCCACGAAGATCAGATCGCTCTACAGCCAGATTGTTGGACGCGGCACACGCATCCATCCCGGCAAGGATCACCTGCTGCTGCTCGACTTTTTGTGGCTCTCGTCAAAGCACAGCCTCATCAAGCCCGCCCATCTCATCGCTGCGGACGACAAGGAGGCACAGGAGATCACCGAGGCGCTCGAAGACGCGGATGGCGATCTGGAGAAGGCGCAAGAAGCCGCCAAGGCCGACCGCACCCGCAATCTCGTTGCGCAACTGCGCGAAAACCGCACGCGCAACTCCAGCACCTTCGACGCGATGGAATTCGCGCTCACGCTCAACGATCCATCCCTGGCTCAGTTCGAGCCCACCATGGGCTGGCACGTGGACATGGTCACGCCCAAGCAGACCCAGCTCCTCGCCAAGTTCGGCATCGACCCGATGAGCGTGATGACGAAGGGCCATGCCGCCCTTCTGCTCGACCGCCTTTTCATGCGGCTCGATCTCAAGCTCGCCACCGCCAAGCAGGTGCGCTGGCTGCGCAAACTCGGCCATCCAAAGCCCGAACTCGCCTCCTTCAAGGAGGCATCAGATTTCCTCAACACCCGCTTCACCCCCAAAACCACCCACCCATGAAATACAGATCCAACGGAGACCGGCCGCCGCTGCCGCAGCGCACACGGCACTACCTTGAAAACGGCGCAGCTGAAGGCGAGCGCAACCACGAGTTGTTTGAAGCAGCCTGCCAGCTTCGTGACGCAGGCATGTCAGCAGAAGATGCCCATACAATGCTCATCACACGCGCCCTGAGCGACGGACTCAACGAAGGCGAGGCGAGCCAGACCATCAGTTCAGCCTTTGCTCATCCGGCACGTAAACCGCTTGGCGCAGGGCACGCTGCCCCCGGCTCCAATCCCCGCCCTTCGGCGCGTACA
>CAJCCF010000330.1 GCA_903960845.1 uncultured Verrucomicrobiota bacterium
AGTAGCCACATCTGTTATGCGCTTACCACGGTAGAGATGCTCCACCTTCTTGATCGAATAGCTGTCTTCGCCGATGCGCAGTCCATGTCGGACAACCTGATAAAGATCCACAAAGACATGATTGCGCAGCAACTGATCCAACTCTTCCTGCCGGGTATCGTGGCGCATGCTCAGGCGGCGGATCGCGCTCACTTCATAGGCCGCGTAATGATAAATATGCATGGAGGAATGGTCCTGCCACCGCGCAAAAACCCAATCCACAAATCCTTCGAAAGCCGATTTCTCCTCAGCACGATCATGCGCCCACCAATCCTTGAACAGCAAAGCTCCACCATCCATGTCGCGGAAACACGCGCCAAACAGATACTCAAGTCCGCCAGCGATCAATGGATAGCCTTCCATGTCAAAGAATACATCGGCCAGATCAGAGCCTGGCAAAGCACCCAATCCTACGGCTTTCCCGTTATCCTCATGACGGGGTAGCAGTTCATATCTCGGCGGTGCGTTTGGAGCCTGCTGACGGTCTTCACGCGTCTGGCATTGGAGCCGGGCCTGCGCGACCAATTTCTCTAGCGTATCTGCCGACAGTTTCGGAATTTGACGACCCGAACTATTCGCCAGCATGGCCATCGTATGGATGCCTGACGTGTTCAGCTTCTTCATTTGCCCGACGCTGATTCCGGCGACCTCCACCAGATGATCTCTTTTAGTGAAGAATGCATCAGCATGAGATGACCACCTTCCGTGATCGGCGCGCGGCAGCGGCTCAGGCCGCTGGTCGAATTCACCCGTGAATCCCTGCTGTAACTTCAGGAAATCAGCTTTCAGATTCCGGTAGAAATAGATGAAATCCTCAATTCGAAACTCGACACGCTCGTTGCTGCCGAGAATGACACCAAACTTCCGAGGCATCTCTTTGCCAGTCACTGCAGCCAGCATTTCCGAGTAACAGCACAGTTGAATTGCGTAGTAGGGCTTGGGCGAACGCGCCAGCTTGGTATCCCAGACCTGATATTCATCATCTGCGCCAAGCATGACAAAGTCGGCATAACCTGCGAAGCCGTCATGTTCCAAGGCGGCCTGAAAAACGATCGGAGACTTGGATTCAAATGCAGCAACAGTTTCCTTTTTGGATGCGGCAAAGTCACCCCCGGCGATTTCATGCAACCCGGGAACCGAACTTTTTAATTCCGCGAGCACGTTCGACTCGTGCCGAATGCCTGTCTCTGCGATCAGACGCTGATCCTCAGTCTCTATGTCCGGTGTTGCCTTGCCAGGATTTTCGAGATGGTAACGATCCATCCATGATGCAAACGGCGAAGCGAAGTAGCGAACTAGATCGCTTGGCGAAAAGATGACTGAATTCAATTGTTTCTTCATTTTAAGGTACACCGAACATTGTTGAATCTGGGGAAAGCCATCATTCAGCCGGACACCGTGGAAGGCTGATTTGACTGCGCATTGAGAGGCTCAGTGTGTCTCACTCTCTTTTAAAGACTTCCTCGTAAATTTTACCAAACCCGTCACGCACCCTTGGATCAACGTCCATCACCACTTCATGCAGATGCACGGTATCCACTTTGGATTTCAGGTATGTGAGGACGACGCGAACCTCCGTCTCGGGAAGATTGCCAAGAATGAAACCAAAGTGACTGAAATGAAGCTTGGTGATTCGTTGGTTCTCCGCGGCCGCAATCAGGTCACTAATCAAGAACTCATCAGTTGTTTTCCCATGAGTTCGAGGAACCAAAAACAGAATGGGGTGAACCTGGTTAATGACCGCGACCTCGCCTCGCCGATTGCATTCAGTGCAGGCTTCTCTCAGTGGGATCTTCCATCCATAACTTTGTGCTATTGAGTAAACTGGCGTAAATCCCTCTGCAGAGGCGGTTGCAGACACGCCCTCCGCACCCTGAACGATAGTGAACGGTGAATCGGCATTGATGGAAACTTGGATCATGGTCTTGAAATCTAGTCTGGGGTTGTGTTGAAAATCGGCGATATTTGAAATGCCTGCATTGCCTGAGAACGGCCAAAACTTGACCGAACCGCGCACTGCGGGACGGATAGGCTCAAGTGCGTTTCTATTGTCAGGACCTTTCGTTATATTAAACCAGGGGGTAGGACA
>CAJCCF010000331.1 GCA_903960845.1 uncultured Verrucomicrobiota bacterium
AAGCGCGCCCAGTTGAGCGTGGGTTGGCGGATGTCATTCGTCCCGACCAATCGCTCAAATTGATGTTTTGCCTCGGCAAACAGGAGTTTTTTGAGCATGATCTCCCGTGCATCCAGAAAGCGCTCAGCCACAGTGGTCTTGCTGCCGGCCTGCAGTATCACGCCATCACCAGCCAGGTCACTGCGACTGGTCTCGATCTTTGCAGTGATGTCGACAGCCTTGCTGCCACTGACAAACTGAATCATCCAACCGATGCTGAAGGCCAGGAACAAGGCCGCTGCCACGCCAATGCTCCAGCGCATGCGCCGACTGCTCAACCGTGCTGAGTAACCCTGGCTAAGCAGGCCTTCGGCCAGTCGTAATTCATCCACCGTTTCATCGTAGTTGGCACAGCGTTCCTGAGGGCGAAAGGCCACCATCCGGTTCACCACATGCACCGTGCGCGGAGCGAATCGCTTGCCACTGTCCTCCAAGGCCACGCGCCGGCATTTGATCATGCGCAGTTGCTCGATGTTGTTGGTGTCTGCCTTGTGTGGTGGCTGGCCGGTCAGTGCGTGGTAAAGCGTGGCACCCAGACTGAATATGTCACTGCGGTAATCCTCCCGGTTATCCAGCACTTTTTCCGGTGCCACGTAATAGGGGGTCGCCCAGATCTCTCCGGATGAATCCGGACCGCGCTCGACAAATAATGCCAGGCCAAAGTCCACCACTTTGGCCATGCCTGTTTCGGTGAAAAGAATGTTCGCCGGCTTCACATCCCGGTGAATCAACCCCAGTTGCTGGGCCGCTCGCAGTCCTTCGGCGACTTCGCGGCCAATGGTGAGAGCCTGCTGCTCCTTGATTGATCCCTCCTGACGGATGCGCTGCTCCAGTGTGCCTCCCGTCACCAATTCCATGGCGATGTAAAAATACCCCTGATCGTAGCCAACCGAATAAAGCTTGATCACGTTGGGGTGATTCACATTGGCTGTGATCAGCGCCTCCTGACGAAACTGCTCCACGCGAGTCTCATCGCGCCCAAACTGACGGTTCAGAATTTTCAACGCCACGCGGCGACCCAAAGTTTCATCCTCAGCCTCGAACACACGACTCATGCCGCCTTCACCAATCTGGCGCACGATTACGAAATGATTAAATTTACGCCTGACGCGCACCATTTGGCCGCAAAATGGGCACTTCAACTTGGTGAACGGCTCTAACGACGTTACGTCAATCTGGCTCTGACAGGCAGGGCAGGTGCTTAAATAGGTCTGTTCGCGGACGGGGGTCAAAGGGGGGCGGAATTAAAAGTGGAATACTAAAGCGGGAATGAGAGACGATGAGTTTGAGTGAAGTGCTGAAAAGAAAGGTGAGAAAGATGGGGGATAAAGTGACCGGGGTAGGGCGCTGCAAACCGCTGACACAGGTGCTGCATAGTAGCTTGATCGCAGGGGAAATGCCAAAAATTACAGATTGCCTAATTACTTTGAATAATGACTATGTCCTGTGGATTGGACCATCACTGAACAGCATGATCTCGGACAACGACTCGACAAGCACCTCACGGGACGCCTGCCCGACCTCTCTCGTGCCCGGATTCAAGATCTCCTGCGTGATGGTCACATCACGCTCAATGGCCGCGTAGCGAAGGCCAGCGCCACGGTGCGGTTGGGGGATAGCCTTTCTGTCACGATTCCAGAGGCCACACCCGTCACTGTCGTCGCTCAGGATATTCCTTTCGAGGTCCTATTCGAGGACAAAGACATCCTTGTCCTCAATAAGCCTCCGGGTTTGGTCGTCCATCCCGCGGCAGGAAACCCTGATGGAACCCTCGTCAACGCGCTCCTTCACCATTGTGATGACCTCAGTGGCATCGGGGGTGAGATGCGTCCCGGTATTGTTCATCGTTTGGATAAAGACACTTCAGGCTGCATGGTCGTGGCCAAGAATGACATGGCTCACCGCCGTCTCAGTGAAGCGTTTGCAGAGCGCAGGCTGAGCAAAATTTACCTCGCCGCCATCAATGGTCTGCCCAAAGAACAAAAGGGACGCATTCAGACCATGCTTGGCCGACATCCTGTCGATCGTAAACGCATGGCCACACTCTTTGACGGTTCTGGCAAGGAAGCAGTCACCGAATGGGAGCAACTCAGCGTTTATGACGGCAGCGCCCTCATTCGCTGCAAACTGCTTACCGGACGCACTCACCAGATTCGCGTGCACATGCGCGAGACGCTTGGGCACCCGATTCTGGGTGACCCCATCTACGGCAATCTCAAGCGTCAGATTCTCCCCGTGACCCGTTTGATGCTTCACGCCTGGAAGCTCAGCTTCCATCACCCCATCCATGATCAGCCGATGAACTTCGAAGCTGCTGTGCCTGAGGACTTCAAGCCTTGGATGACCGGGATTTAGGCCGCTTCACGCGTTGAGGTTGGCTTCTGAGTTCCCTCACCATGCTCTCCAGCACGGCGAGGCCGAAAGAGATTTTTTTGAAGAAGGAATTGTCGTGCGGAACAAGGACGAAGCGCTGGTGCTGGCTCCAAAGTGCGCGCAGTTTTCTGTCGAGTTCAACAGCCTGTTCCATTGACTCATTGCGGATTGGATTGCCACCCTCAATCCCAAGGCCACCGACAGCTGCGCTTTCAAAAAAGATAACAGCATCGTACCGCTTGAGCTCGGCCTTCATGCTGGTACCGAGATCTTTGAAGAATTCATGTGACTGACCTGGCCAGTAGGCGGCTCCATCGACTGTTCCGCGATCACAGAGCAGCACCCGATCCGGATATTGTGCGGCCTGAACGTCTTCAAGATTGCGCTGCACATGATAGATGGCGCGCTGGGCGGCATGAACTGCTTTGGGCTCATGAACACGTGGGAAACCTCCGGAAAAAACCATCGTCGCCGCCTCCGGCACAAGAATCACACGCTCGCCCATCTCTCTGCGAAAAAAATCCGCAGCCGTTGTTTTGCCTCCGCCTGGTCCTCCAGTGAGAACGATTCGGCAGTGTCCATTGGATGATTTACGCATGGGTTCAGTATGCGGGAGCCCGATGGAAAGCGTCAAGTGCGACAAAGGCAGAATCGTCTCCAAGTAGCGCAAGATTGACAGCGTCCAGCCAACGAATCATGTGATAAGCTTGCATTATGAAATTCACCGCATTTTTTCTCGCCGCCCTAGCTCTGTTGATTGTCGGCTGCGCTTCGTCACAACCACACTCGGCTAAAGAGCGTTACTTTGAGGTGCATGTGAAACCCGTGCTCGAGGGTAATTGCCTGCGTTGTCACTCTGGCCCGGCAGCTCCCGCAGGCTTGGATTTGACCAATCGTAATGGTGTTCTTAAACGCAGTTCCCGTACTGGGCGTCCTTTCGTGATTCCCGGCGACCCTGATTGCAGCCTGCTTGTGGCCGCCATTTCACGTAAGGGCACACATCCAAAAGTGATGCCCCGTCTGGAAGTCAGTCTAACCGAAGATCAGATCGGTGATCTCAGTGAGTGGATTGAGGATGGTGCCTATTGGCCGGAAGGCGAAGTCGGCCGACTGCACCACGAGTTCAATGCAGAGAATCCATAGGCAGCATCGGCTGACTTGATTTCTTAAGGTTCGGGCGCTAGTTTCTTCATACTCAAGGCACGCCATGAACACAGTCCCCGCTTCGCTCACGTTGCTGGCTCTTTTCGCCTTGTCAGCGGGAGCCCAGACCATCACCACCAAGACGCTGGACATCGGCTCGAACGGCCTGACCGGGCAATATTCCTCACTGGCCATCGTCAATGGGAATCCGGCTGCCGCCTACTACAACGTCACCGAGTCGAGTTTGATGTTTGCCCGAAACAGCGCGGTGGATGGCTCCGGCACCTGGACGGTCACGACTCTGGATAATACTGGGGTCACCGGCCAATACGTCTCGCTTGCCGTGGTCAATGGCTTTCCAGCCATCAGTTACCATGACGCGAGCAATGCCGATCTCAAATACCTGCGGGCACTGGATGCGGCAGGGACGAGTTGGGGTACACCCCAAACCGTGGACAGCGCCGGTGATGTTGGCCAACACACCGCACTGCTGGTGATTAACGGCAACCCGTCGATCAGCTATTATGATACCACCAACCATGATCTCAAGTTCGTGCGCGCTAACGATGCCAGTGGGGCGAGTTGGGGCACGCCAAAGCTTTTGGACAGCAGCGGCGACGTGGGGCAATACGACTCACTGGCGGTGGTCAATGGCCGGCCGGCCGTCAGCTACTACGATAGCACTAATGGTGATCTTAAATATGTTTGTGCACTGGACGCAAGCGGGGCGGCATGGGGAACCCCCGTCACCACTGACAATGCCGGTGATGTGGGGCAATTCAGTTCACTTCAAGTGGTCAATGGCAACCCGGCGATCAGCTATTACGACTTCGATTTAGATGATCTCAAATTTGTCCGGGCAAACGATGCCAGCGGTGAGATTTGGGGCGCGCCCCTGGCCGTTGAGAGTGGCGAAATCGTGGGGCAATACACTTCTCTGGCGATTGTGAATGGCAACCCGGCCATCAGTTACCACGACCTCTTCAACGGTGACCTCAAACACGTGCGGGCCAGCGATGTGAACGGGGCTGCCTGGGATGTGCCAGTGGTTTTGGACAGCACAGGCATAGTGGGCCAATACACTTCGCAGGTCATCGTCAACGGCAACCCCTCCATCAGCTATTACGACAACACCAACGGTAACCTTAAGTTTCTCCGGGCTAATGATGTGAGCGGTGCGGCATGGCCGGCAGCGGTAGTTGTGGATACCGGTCTGCAAAGTGGAACCGTGGGCCAATACAACTCGCACGCCATTGTGAACGGTAACCCGGCCATCAGTTATTACGACAGCACCAGTGGGGATCTCAAATACATGCGTGCCACGGACGTGAGTGGGACGAACTGGGGAACACCAGTGACATTAGATAGCACCGGTGATGTGGGGAGATTCACTTCGCTGGTCGTGGTTAATGGTTGCCCGGCTGTCAGTTACTATGACGTCACCCAACGCGACCTCAAATACGTGCGGGCAACCACCGCCAACGGGATGCTGGCGACGGAGTGGGGAACGCCCGTGACGTTGGACAGCACTGGCATTGTTGGCCAATACACCGCCATGGCTATCGTGAATGGCAACCCGGCCATCAGTTATTATGATTCCACCAACTCTGAACTCAAATACGTGCGGGCCGGCGATGTCAACGGAACGTCTTGGGGAACTCCAGCGACTGTGACGGCAGTGAGTGCCAGCATTGTGGGGCAATACACCTCAATGCTTGTGGTCAATGGCAACCCGGCCATCACTTATTACGACAGCACCAGTGGGGATCTCAAATACGTGCGTGCATCTGACGCGACAGGATCTGGCTGGACCTCTGCATTGACCTTGGACAGCATCGGACAGGTGGGCACTTTCACCTCAATGGTGCTGATCAACGGTAACCCTGCCGTCAGCTACTTTGACGAGAGCAACGGGGAGCTTAAATACGTGCGGGCCAGTGATGTGAGCGGATCGTCTTGGGGAACTCCTTCAATGGTGACTGTTACTAGCTCAAGTATCGTGGGCAAACACACATCGATGGCGACCGTCAGTGGCAAACCCGCCCTAGCCTATTACGATGAAACCAATGGCGACCTCAAATACGTGAAAGCCATTGATGTGGACGGCACTGTCTGGGGGACTCCTGTGTCCGTTGATAGTCAGGGCTCGGTGGGCCAATACGCCTCGCTCGCAGTAGTGAATGGCAGTCCGGCAATCAGTTGCTTCGATGCCTCGAATGGAAATCTGAAATGGACGTCGCTGATCTATGGAGAAGATGCCGATGAGGATGGTCTCCTCGATTCTTGGGAACTGGCCTATTGGCCTGCGATCAGCGGACATGGACCGCTGGACGACGAGGATCATGATGACATTGTCAATTTACTGGAGTTTGCTTTTGGCCTGAATCCAACGGTGAACAATGGCTCGGCGCTGCCCGCTCCGGTCGCTGAGGGTGGCTATCTGACATTAACGATCACCAAACAGCCTGGCATAACTTATGAAATTCAGAGCACGGGTTCACTGCCCGGATCCTTTAGTTCTGCCAACACCATCACGCTCCTCAACGATGTCTCAACATTGAAGGTTAGGGACAATGTACTGATGAGTGTCCCCGGGGTAAGATTCATGCGTGTTCAAGTCACTGTTACGCAGTAACTGCCATTTCGGGACTTGCTGTTGATAAAGCTTTATTCGGAAAGTGGCAGGACATCGACGGCGACATTGAGCCGTTGTTCGCCAGCACCGATGGTGACGCCACGAAGCGGGCTGACGTCGCTGAAATCCCGGCCCCAGGCCAGCGTCACATGGCGGTCGGAAGGAAGCACATTATTGGTCGGGTCAGCATCCATCCAACCAATGGTTTCGCCACAGTAAACAGACACCCAGGCATGTGACGCGTCTGCCCCGACGAGCTTGGTTTGACCCGGGGGTGGCATGGTTTCCAGATAGCCACTAACGTAGCGTGCGGGAAGCTCGAGACTGCGAATGCAGGCAATCATCACTTGGGCGAAATCCTGACAGACGCCGCGGCGTTTCTTGAGAACCTCTTCAACGGGCGTGGCGGAATCAGTGGCGGCGGGATCGAAAATGAAATCTGTATGAATTCGGCGATTTAAATCGCAAACGGCCTCAAGGATTGGTCGCTCGGCCGGGAAGGAACCGCGTGCATAGTCAGCAAAGGCGGGACCCACAGGAATCAGTGGAGATGCGTGGGTCAGTTCCCCGGCGGTGCTTGCGGGGTTGAAACATTGATTGCGACAGGCATCCCGAACGCTTTCCCAGGGTGGTGTTGTCCGCGTGTCGAAGGGAATGCTTCGTCGCACCTCGACAAGACTGCGGGCGATGACTTCCAATTTCTGATGGGAGCCGGCGATTTCAAAGTAAACGTGGCTATTTCCAAAATAGTCGATGAGTTCAGTTCGCTGAACAGGCTCCGGGTGAATCGTCATTTCATGCCAGGGGCATTCTTGAAATGGCAATGCCCGCGGTTCCAGTCTTGCGGTGTAATGGCACACCGTGACCGGACTTGCGTAGGTGTAGGTGGTGCGATGGATGATGTGGTAGCGCAATGGAATACTGGTTTAATTCACGCTTCGGTGTGAGGCATGCGAAAAGAAATGTGCGGTGATCAGGTTGGAGAGTTTATCGAGTCCATCGCTGAGTTTTCCGCACACTACCGGGATATGTCTGAAGATCTCATCGCCGGCTTTGGCCAGAGCGGCCAGATTAAGCGCGGCAAGGTCAGATTGAAGCGAATCACATTGATGATGAGCACTCTCACCACTGTCCGCAGAGGGATCCGGCGGGAGTTGAGAAGTCTGGCGCCCAAGGATGTTGAACTGGTGGGCGATTGACCGCGGATTAATGTCGTTTAGAAGCAGGAGATCGAGCACGGGAATCAAACTCGGATGAGCAAAGTGCAGTCGCCGGTAGGTCATGGTGCTGTCGCAAATTTCCAACAGCGGATTGAGCAGTTGGTCATCCGAAGCGCATTGCTGTGTGGCTGTGCTAACCAGGTCGAGCACAATACTGGCACGCTCGACACGCTTGCCGATTTCCAGGAATCGCCAGCCGTGACCACGCGTCATGTTTTCCTGCTGCATCCCACTGAAGGCGGCAAGATCAAGGATGAGTGTGTCCAGCACGCCCAGCGCTGTGGAGACAACAAACGGGCCAACCGGAAGCCGTGCATCACGATCAATGCGGTTGAACAGGCGCCAGGTGTCGTCGGAAAGCCGGTCACGCGCCGCAGCAGCGTTGTAATGCAGGCGGCTGAGCAGATGCGGCACGCTGCAGTCATTCTTTGCGTCGAGAAGCAGGGACTGGAGATTGTCGATCATGGAGATGGTGCCTTTTTTTGGCACCAGACCCATGCGGTTCATCAGAACAAGACAGCCCTCCAACTCACGTTCCTGAACTTGCGTTCGTTCCCCTGCAAGTCGCTGCATGATGGCTCGCAGAATGCGCACGGTGGCTTCCAAACGTTCAGCGTAGCGGCCCAGCCAAAATAGATGATCAGCGACTCGGCTTGGTACACCGCTGGGCGGACGGGATGGGCGGATGATCACCGGTTGCTGTTGGCGGCGGCTTTCATAGTAGGCATCAATCGAGCCGTCACCGATGACCCAGGTGTCCTTGCTGATGCCGCCACTGCGCATGGTGACCAACCAGCGATGCGGCTCCGGACTCACACGTGACAGGCCGCCAGGCATGGCTGTGAAGCCATCCCCTTGCGCGATAGCGAAGGCGCGCCAAACGAGTGAGCGAGGTTCGATTTTACTGCCGGTCCAGGTGGGCGCAGTGGAAAGACTCAGCACCTCCTGCGCTATCCAATCATGCGGTGCGGCCCGGATGGTTTCAATCATTCGCGCTTTTTGTTTGGCATCGAGATCGGCGAGGAAAACGGGATTGCGTGCGCCGCGTGCAAAGGCGGGTTTGACCACCCAGCGGTCCGGTTGGTCAAGCAGGGTGTCAATCGCCTGATTCTGGCCGCACCATAGCGTTTGAACGCATGGCAGAATCAGTTCTTCACCCAGCAAATGACGGCACAAATCCGGCATGAACGGATGCAGGGCAGGGGTTTCGACCAGACCTGTTCCAAGGCCGTTGGCCAAGGCAATGCTCCCGCTGCGCCAGGCTTCAAGCAGGCCTGCCGTGCCGAGTAATGAATCGGATCTGAGTTCCAGCGGGTCACATGAAATGTCGTCAACATGCCGGACCATCACATCCACTTGTCTCAGGCCTTCCAGTGTCTTGAGATGCACATGTCGGTCGCGGACCGTGAGATCGGCTCCCTCGACCAAAGGGAAGCCAAGATAGCGTGCCTGGAACGCATGCTCGTAGTATGTCTCGCTGTATGGCCCGGGAGTGAGCATCAGAATACCCGCTTCTCCCTGCCGGCGTTTGGGCGTGAGCGAACGAAGCATGTCGCGCTTCATTTCAAAGTAGGCGGCGAGGCGTTTAACCTTCGATGCGTTGAATTCTTCCGCATACACATTGGCCAGAATGATGCGGTTTTCTAAAGCGTAACCATGCCCGCTGGGGGCTTGCGTGCGGTCGGCCAAAACATGCCATTGACCGTCAGTTCCGCGCACGAGATCGCTTCCCAGCGTGAAAATAAAACGCCCTCCAGGTGGGTCAATTCCCAAAACAGACCGGAGGTAACCCGGATTCGCATAAATCAGGCCTGGGGGTAATACTCCATCTCGCAGAAGTTTCTGCGGACCGTACAAGTCCCTCAACGCGGCATCAAGCAGGCGACCTCGTTGATCGAGTCCCCGCTGGACATGCCGAAACTCCTGTTGGGCGACGATGAACGGAAGTGCATCGAGTGCCCAGGGTCGGTTGGTGCCCAGGGCGTCATCATAAACATTATACGTGACGCCGTGGTCGCGCAGAAGCCGTTGAATGCTTTCCACGCGGAGGGTGAAATCACCTGCATTGCAGTGATTTAGAAAGCTTCCAAAAGTTTTCCAGTGCTGCCGCAGTTCACCGGAAGGCAGCATCATCTCATCATAGACACCCGATTCAGGGCGGTAGTCGCAGAGACTCTCATTTCGATCAGCCATTTGCAGCGGTGATGATATGAGTGAGGGCTGATGTGCGGGTGGTATTGGCATTACGGTCGTGACCTGTCATGCGCCAGAATCGGACCAAGTTTCACCCTATCTATGGACTCAATGGCTCTCTCGAAACCGGGAGAAAGTTACAGTCAGTCAGCGGATCCTGATCAACGACTTCCGGGCATCTGCTGACCGTAACGTGCATTTCCTTCCCACTTTGGAGGACGATTCCATGGCAGCGTGCTGTCGGTAACCGTGGGTGCCACTCGCTCGCGGCGCTTGGGTTCATTGCTTACGCAAGACACCATTGATGCCACAGCGACGAATGAGAAGAGTATCGAGCGGGTATTCACGACGACTGACATTTGAATGATCAGGATTACTGATAAAGGTTTTCCAAAATCACCTGATCGCCTGGAGCGATGTTGATGCCCTTTGAAATGGACTCAGGGATGATGTTTGCCACGGTGCGTTCACCTTCGACGGATACAATGCTCAGTTTACCCACGGTTTGAGTGCCCCTGATTACCAGAAGTTTGGCCGCCTCGGTGATGCCGAGGGTTTTACCTGCATTGACAACCACAAATCCCCAATCGCTGTTCACCGCCACAACGCGTGCGTTCAAGCTGTTGCGATCAAAGGATTTTTTCCGGTCTTCAATCTTTTTAACAATCTCATCAAGCACCCGCCGGCTGTCGGCAATCTTCGCCTGTTCGGCTTCAACCTCTTTCTTTTTCGCCTCCGACTGAGCCTGGTATTCAGCGGTGGATTTCTTCATGCCGTTAATCTGTTCGACCATGGTTTCAGGCTTCATGTCTTTCGGCAATTTTTCCAACCTGGTGCGCATGTCGTTGCCCTTCTTGTTTGCCGCATCCAGCTTGTCAGTCACCAGCTTGGTATCGTTATCAGCCTGAGCAATTTTCAGCTTCTGCGATTTCACCTTTTCGGATTCGATTTCGAGTTCCTGCTTAACTTTGTTAATTTCACCACCCACCTTGTCGACGTCAGCGACGACGGCATTGGCATCTTTCAGCGCTGATTGCACCTGGACATTCAGCGCGGCCACATCGGTCCGCACTTTGGCGAATTCACGCCCATTCTGGTGGGCAAAAAACGTGGACACAATAATCAGCACAGCGCTGAGGATGAAAAGTACTTTGGTCATGGGAAAAGAAAAAATGAGTTAGTGATGATTGATGCTTCAAATGCTGGCAATCAAGGCTTGGGTGCAGGGGCTGCACCAAATGGATCGGCGGTATTTGGGGCGGCCGGGGTTCCTGCGGGTGCGGTGCCCGCCTTGGGCGCAGGAGCTGCACCAAAGGGATCTGCACCCATGACCGGAGCGGCAGGTGCAGGGGCTGTGCCTGCAGGTGCCGGAGCTGCACCAAAGGGATCCGAGCCCATAGCCGGAGCGGCAGGTGCCGGGGCTGTGCCTGCAGGTGCTGGAGCTGCACCAAAGGGATCTGAGCTCATGGCAGGGGCGGCACCTTTAGGGGCGGGGGCCGCACCAAACGGATCCGCGCCCATGGCAGGAGCGCCGGCGGCAGGAACGGTGGTGTCCATAGCAGGGGCCCCGGCGGGAGCACCTGCGGCAGGTGCTGGAGTTGAACCGGTCGTCGCTGCACCGGCAGTTGCTGGTTTGGAGGCTTGCTGCGATGCAGAGGCCACGACGATGTCTCCGGAATGAATCATTTCACCCTTGGCAAGACTGCCCTTCACCACTTCAGCCACCGCGCCGTATTGCTCCACGTTCATCACTCTAAGTTTGGCGATGATTTCCTTGCCACGTTTCACATCAAGATCAGCATTGGCGAAAACGCCGCCCGAGTTACCTTTACTGAGAATGGCGAAATGCCATTGCGGAAAAAACTTACTTACGCGAGCTGTGAAGGCCGGGTCCACAACACCTTTACGCCCCCTTGCTTCCGCTTCACGAAGACTGGTCGTCTGAGCGACAATGCCTTCAAGTTGCTCCTTGGCCGAAGCGAGGCGCTGTGTTTCGCTGGCGACACCAGCTTCGGCTTCAGCCTGCTCTTTTTTGTATTTCTCAATCTGGGAGATCAGTTTCTCAACATCGCCCGCCTCTTCGATCTGTTTTTGCTGAGCAGCGACCTGTTGCTCAATTTGCTCAAGATTTCCCTTGAGCAGTTTCAGAGCCTCTTCTTTCTCGGTGGCATCCTGAGCGAGTTTTAAAGTTTCAGCCTTGGTTGTCCCAAGTTCTTTTTGGATGCTGTCCTGCGCCGCCTTTTTTGCAAGAAGCTCCTCTTCACCTTTACGCTTGCTGTCCTGCGCTGCCTTTAGATTTTCACCGGCGAAGCGTTCGCGATCACGTTCAGATACGAGGTCTTTTTGATTAGACCATGCGAAATAGCAAGCTGCACCGAGGCAGACAGCTGTGAGAAATGAGAGAATCTTCCAGACCATGATTGTGAAAAAGTGGGATTAAGCCCTTCCTCTTACAGATTTTTGCCTTTTCCGACAACACCAATTTTCAACGATCTTAAATTACCATCCATTTACTGCCCGGATTCGGACTTGCGGAATACTTAACCCACGCCTATCTGCCGATGTCAGGGGCCGTGGATGTTCAGCTTGTGAACCCCGCCAGGTCCTGACGGAAGCAACGGCAGCATGCCTGTCTATGCCGCGGTCCCCTGGCACTTTTTTCATCACTGCATGGCGGAGCAGCAGGGTGTCAGCCCTATTTAAGTAGCATTTGCACCCAAGAGCTTGCATTCCACTGAACAAAAAGTGTGATTATAAGAGCCCAACCGAGGCCACCTGCGCCTACGAGAGAAATTTCAAATAGCTTTGTGAGACTCAGCGCCAATGGAGATACCCCCACATCGCCCAGTGTCGTGAACTCACGATGCCGCATGCGGAATGAGAGTGCAAAGACGAGCGCCGAGATGGCGGCTGCAGCTCCCAAAGTCAGGGCGAGCACGCTGAACGCGAGCGTTTGCACTTGAAACAGCGTGCTCATCAGGGCGTCGTATTCCTCCCGTGGGCGTATGAGTTGAACGGCACTGGTTTTCTTCAAATAGCGACCCGCAAGCAACGCCTCCGATTTGGGGTCTTTTGGCACCACGAGAATTGCACTAAGTTCGTAGGCTGACGGGTCTCCGTGAAAATGGAATCCGTCGAGGTTTTTGTCGGTGACCTCGTTGAACATGCGCACACTGGCATTGGCAACCAAGTTGTCGGTTTCTTTTTTTAGCACAGTGTCCCTGGTGGCGGCCAAGTCT
>CAJCCF010000332.1 GCA_903960845.1 uncultured Verrucomicrobiota bacterium
AGCCGATGTCGAACTCGGGCTATGCGAATCTCGGCGCGGGTTGTGTCAGTGACTTTGCGTGCGAGTTCGCAGGCTTTGACCATGTCGTGTCGCCTTCCGGGAGTTGTGTGCTGCATTTGAAGGAGAGTCTGGAAGCGAATCATGATCCGCTGGCGCACCGGGTGCATGAGCTGTGCGAGTTCCTGCATGACATCGCCAGGATCGAATCACTACCCGCCAAGTTTCCGCATCGGGTCGGACTGCATCAGAGCTGCCATGGCCTGCGCGGCCTCGGCATGGGCAAGTGCAGCGAGTGCATGGTGCCTGATTTCTCCAAGCCCGCGAAACTCCTGAGCCTGGTCGCCGGACTGGAGCTCGTGCCGCTGGATCGTGTGGATGAGTGTTGTGGTTTTGGCGGCACCTTCTCCGTGTTTGAGAGTGATGTCTCCATCTCCATGGGGCGCGACCGCATCCGTGATCATGTCAATCACGGCGCGGAGTTCATCACCAGCGCCGACATGTCCTGCCTCATGCACCTCGGCGGTTTGCTGGCGCGTGAGTCACCGCAGGTGAAGGTGGTGCACATCGCGGAGATCCTGAATGCGGGATTCGAAGAGGGGGCGTCTTCAGTTGGCCGTGCTTAGTTCCAAACCTCCTGAAAATGTCCTGCTCTTTCGTCAGTAAACACCCATGACTCATCACTGAACACCGCCATGTCCCACGCCACCGCCGCCCACGAATTCCTGCAAGATGCGCCACGTGCGGCCTGGCATGATCAGACGCTGTGGATGGTGCGCACCAAGCGCGACCGGCAGGCGGCCAAGGTGCCGGACTGGGAGGAACTCCGTGAGGCCGCCTCGCAGATCAAGGGGCACACGCTGTCGCGATTGGCGGAGTATTTGGAGGAGTTTGAATCGAAGGCAAAAGCCAATGGCATCCAGGTGCATTGGGCGCGCGATGGTGAGGAGCATAACCGCATCGTGCACAGCATCCTCAGCAGGCATGGCGCGCGGAAGCTGGTGAAGAGCAAGTCGATGCTCACCGAAGAGTGCCATCTGAATCCGTACCTGCAAAGCCACGGCATCGAGGTGATCGACACCGATCTGGGCGAGCGCATCGTGCAGCTTCAGAACATGCCGCCGAGTCACATCGTGATGCCCGCGATCCATCTCAAGCGCGCCGAAGTGGGGGAGGTGTTTCACGAGCATCTCGGCACGCCGAAGGGGCTCGATGACGCTCAGGAACTGACTGAAGCCGCGCGCCAGCATCTGCGGGGAAATTTCATCAGCGCCGATGCCGCTTTGACCGGCGTGAATTTTGCCATCGCCGAGACCGGTGGGTTTGTGGTCTGCACGAATGAAGGCAATGCCGACATGGGCGCGCATCTGGCGCCGGTGCATATCGCCTGCATGGGCATCGAGAAACTGATCCCGAAGCAGGAGCATCTCGGGGTGTTTCTGCGACTGCTCGCGCGCAGCGCCACCGGGCAGCCGAGCACGGTTTTCAGCTCGCACTTCCTCAAACCGCGACCGGGGCAGGAGATGCATGTCGTGCTGGTGGACAACGGCCGCTCACGCCAGCTCGCGCAGCCTGACTACCGCGCCTCGCTTGCCTGCATCCGCTGCGCGGCCTGCTTCAACACCTGCCCGGTGTACCGGCGCAGCGGTGGTTACAGTTACAGCTTCTTCATCGCGGGTCCCATCGGCAGCATCCTGGCGCCGAATGTGGACAAGGCCGAGCACAGCTCCATGCCCTTTGCCTCAACCCTCTGCGGCTCATGCAGCTCGGTGTGCCCGGTGAAGATCGACATCCATTCGCAACTGCTCAAGTGGCGTCAGGTCATCACCGCCGCCGGTCATGCGCCGTGGTGGAAGACGCTGGCCATGCAAGTGACTGCCTTTGTTTTGAAACGCCCCGCGCTGTACCGGCTCGGTGGCTGGATGGCGCGGCAAGGGCTGCCTCTGGTCAATCTCCTGCGCCTTGATCCGTGGACGAAAGCGCGCGACCTGCCTGCGCCGCCGCCGCAAACGTTCCGCGAATGGCATCATCAACAATCGAGAAAACCATGAGCAGCCGAGCCGACATTCTTCAAGCCATCCGCAGCGCGCAGCCTGCGGCACTGCCGATGCCTGATCTTGCCACACTGAAGGTTGGCGGGCGGATGGAGTGCTCGCTCACGCACTTCATCGCCATGCTTGATTTCATCGGCGCGCGCAGTGTCCGCACCGCACGCATTGAAGATGCCGCCACGTGGTTGCGCGAGCATGTTCCGACCACGGCGAAAATTGCCTCCAGGGTGCCCGAACTACCGGGGAATGTGGATCTCGCCGGCATCAGCGATCCACATGATTTGGATGGCATTCACACGGTCATCTTTCCGGCGCGCTTCGGGGTTTGTGAAAACGGAGCGGTGTGGGTGGATGAGACGGAGCTGGGCCCGCATCGCGTGCTGCCCATGATCGCCGAGCATCTCTTCATCGTGTTGCGTGCGGATCAGATCGTCGCCGACATGCATGAGGCCTATCGGCGTGTCGGCCAGATCGGCTCGGGCTTTGGGCTTTTTCTCGCCGGCCCGTCGAAGACTGCTGACATCGAGCAATGCCTCGTCATCGGAGCTCACGGAGCCCGCGGGGCAACCGTGCTGATTTGGGGGTGATATCTTTCCCGCGCATGACTCTTTTGCCACAATCTATAAGCCGGCTGCTCTGGAGCAGCTTTCTGATGATCTGTCTTCTCCCTGGCTGCGCCAAAACCATGGAAACGCTCGATACAGGCTGGCGGGTGGTTGACCCCTCGGGACATCACCGCTACCACCGTGACCGCTACTACAAGCACGAACGGAGAGTGGGCATCAAAGTCCCCGGTGATGCAGGTTTTTGAACTGCGGTAAATGGGTTTTTCTTACAGGGTCAGCGTATGGAGTCTCTGTCGGCAAATACCCGGCCTGTGAATGACATGGCCCCGCCTAACCACCCATCCGTGACATCTCCACTTTTGGCGCGTGCTGAGTCGTTTCCGAGCGCAGCTCGCTGTAGCGGTCGTTCCTTGCCGCCCAGATTTGCGAGATGACCCCGGCGATCTTTGCATCATCAGGTTCCTGTCGCAGCAGGGCGCGGAGGTCATGGCCTTGTGAGGCGAACAGGCAGGTGTAGAGCCTGCCTTCAGCTGACACCCGCGCGCGGGAGCACTGGCTGCAGAACGGTTGCGTGACCGAGGAGATGATGCCGATCTCGCCGCCGCCGTCCGCATGCCTGAAGCGGCGGGCGACTTCACCGGAGTAGGTGGCAGGCAGGGATTCCAGAGGAAACTCCTGGTGCAGGATGTCGATGATTTGACTGGCCGTCACCACTTCATTCATGAGCCACCGGTTGGTGTTGCCCACGTCCATGAACTCGATGAATCTGAGGATGTATTGCGGTCCGCTGAAACGCCGGGCCATGGGCAGGATTTCGTGCTCATTCACCCCGCGTTTGACGACCATGTTGACCTTGATCACCGCAAACCCTGCATCGAGCGCCGCTTCCATCCCGGCCAGCACGCGCTCCACTGGAAAATCCACGTCGTTCATGGCCCGGAACACGGTGTCATCAAGCGCATCGAGACTCACGGTGATGCGCTTCAATCCAGCCTGACGCAAAGGCCTGGCCAGGCTGGCAAGGGCCGAGCCATTGGTCGTGAGCGCCAGGTCCTGCAAGCCCTCGATGGCCATGAGCATTTCGATGAGTTTCGGCAGATCCCGCCGCAGCAGGGGTTCACCGCCGGTGACACGAATTTTCCCCACTCCAAGACCCACAAAGATGCGTGAGATGCGCACCATTTCCTCAAACGTCAGAATCTCACTCTTCGGCAGGAAGGGATGGGCATGACCGAAGATTTCCTTCGGCATGCAGTAGGTGCAGCGGAAGTTGCAGCGGTCGGTGACGGACAATCGCAGGTCATGCACCTTTCTGCCCAGCTGGTCTGGCGTGGCGGTAGTTATCACTGGTGAGTCGGTCCCCATCTGGGTGGATTCTCGATTCATATGGAACGAGGTGCAAATGCTGTTCGCGGTCCATCCGCGAATCCTGCGGCCGGGCCGCGCGGGATGAGCACGAAAAAGGCAGGCCTTCCGGCCTGCCTTTCGCGGAGTGAATCAATATTGCAGTTGGTTAGACGATTAAATGAAGTCGTTGATGAGGTTTTCCAGCATCTCCTGGCGGCCGGAGCCGATGAGCGGCTCGCCGTTTGCGAGGGTGTAGGCTTCGAGTTCTTCAAAGCTGGTGCTGCCGGCTTCGACCTTGGCGCCGATGCCACTGTCGAAGGTGCTGTAGCGGGCCTTCTTGAAGGCATCCAGACGGCCGTCTTCGATGATCGCTGCGGCGATCTTGAGGCCGCGGGCGAACGCGTCCATGCCGCCGATGTGGGCGTGGAAGAGATCGACGGGCTCAAAGGATTCTCTGCGCACTTTGGCGTCAAAGTTCAGGCCACCGGTGGTGAGGCCGCCGCTCTTGAGGATGACGAGCATCATCTGGGTGGTGAGATAGATGTCGGTGGGGAACTGGTCGGTGTCCCAGCCGATGAGTTCGTCACCAGTGTTGGCATCCACCGAACCAAGCGCATTGGCGGCGACGGCGACTTCCATCTCATGCCACATGCTGTGACCGGCGAGCGTGGCGTGGTTGGTTTCGAGGTTGAGCTTGAAGTGCTCCATGAGGCCATGCTCGCGCAGGAAATTCAGGCAGGCTGCGGCGTCGCTGTCATACTGATGGGTGGATGGCTCACGCGGTTTTGGCTCGATGTAGAAGGGGCCGGTGAAGCCGATCTTCTTTTTGTAGTCCACGGCCATGTGCAGGAAGGCGGCGAGGTGGTCGATTTCGCGCTTCATGTTGGTGTTCCAAAGGGAGGCGTAACCTTCGCGGCCACCCCAGAAAGTGTAGCCTTCACCGCCGAGGCGGTGGGTGACTTCGAGCGCTTTTTTCACCTGGGCGGCGGCGTAAGCGAAGACGTTGGCGTTTGGACTCGTGGAGGCACCCTGGTTGTAGCGGGGATGCACGAAGAGGCAGGCGGTGCCCCAAAGCAGCTTTTTGCCGGTTTGCTTCTGAGCCTTTTCAAGCTCGTCGGCGACGGCGTCGAGATTCGAGTTGCTCTCGGCGAGCGTCCTGCCCTCGGGGGCCACGTCGCGGTCATGGAAGCAGTAGTAGTCCACGCCGAGTTTGTCCATGAACTCAAAGCAGGCCCACACGCGGCGCTGGGCATTGGCCACCGAATCGGTGCCATCATCCCACGGGCGGACGGCGGTGCCGACGCCAAAGGGGTCGGCCAGGCTGTTGCGCATGGCATGCCAGTAGGCCACGCCGAAACGGAGGTGATCGCGCATCTTCTTGCCGGCCACGATTTCGTCGGCGTTGTAATGCTTGAAGGCGAGCGCGTTTTTGGATTTGGGTCCCTCGAATTGGATCTTCTGGATGTCGGGAAATGCTTCGTTCATAGGATGTGTTGGGGCGCGCATTGGAGACGTTCGTGCCTCGTGCGTCAAGACCGTTCCTTCGGACGAATTCCGGCCCCCCGTAGGCCGGGTGTGGCGACAGCCCGCCCGGCTGTTGGAGGCGGGGTGCGCCGCGCGGCCCCGAATGGCACTGCATTGCGCTTCGTCGTTTCTTCATGCGCGCGGCATCATCGGAGACGAGCGGGCTGACGCCACACTCGTCCTACAGTTGCATCAAGCGCTGCCGGCTTTCTTTTCACGACGCATCGCATTCACGGGGGCGGACTTTTTTCTTTTCAAAAAGTGGCCCGGGGGAACCCAACCAAAATTCCCCCGGGCCTTAATTGACCGGTCTGTCCCCAACCATGAAGTGACAGCCCAGCTCGATGTAGTGAAGCCCGCGCTTCAAGATGGTTAATGAGCAGCTAGCAGGCCAAGTTTGGTGACGATTCAAAAAATAATTTATCCGCAAAAATCAGAATGGGAAAATGGCCAGAAGACAGAGACCAAGCGTCAGGCGGCGTGTGCCGGCCCGCTGATCAAAGCTCTGACTTGATCGCCGCGAGCAGGTCGTCATAGCGGTCAAAGCCCTGGAACTGGGGGAACTGGGCGCGAATGCTTTCCGGGGCGTGGAAGAAGAAGCCGCGGTCGGCCTCGCCGAGCATCGTGGTGTCATTGAAGGAATCTCCGGCGGCGATGACCTTGTAGTTCAGCGCCTTGAATGCGGCGACAGATTTCTGCTTTTGGTTAGGCTGGCGCAGCTTGTAATCGGTGATGCGACCCGTGCCGTCGGTTTCCAGGTGATGGCAAAAAATGGTGGGCCAGCCAAGCTGACGCATCAATGGTTGGGCAAACTCGCCGAAGGTGTCGCTGAGAATGATGACCTGGGTCAGTGCGCGCAATTCATCGAGAAACGCCTTTGCTCCCTCCATGGGCGACAGGGTGCTGATGACTTCCTGGATGTCCGGCAGCTTCAATCCATGCTGGTCGAGAATGGCGAGACGGCCTTTCATGAGCACATCGTAGTCCGGTTCGTCGCGCGTGGTGCGGCGCAGTTCGGGGATGCCGGTCTTCTCGGCAAAGGCGATCCAGATTTCAGGCACGAGGACGCCTTCGAGGTCGAGAGTGATGATGGTCTGCTGCATGGGTGCGCTTTCCTAGCGTGAACGGGCGGGGATGCAACTTTGATCCTGAGCCGGCTAGCCTTTGAAGTACCCCTTCAATTCCTCATCAAAGTATTGCAGCGCGTTTTTGATCGGCAGGGGGACTCCGCCGCCAAGGGCGCAGAGGCTGGTTTGCTCCATGGTGTCGAGCAGGTCGTTGATCAGTTCGCGATCGATCTTGTAACTGGCATCACCACGGGCTTTGGCGATGAGTTCTTTGCCGCGCGTGCTGCCGAGGCGGCAGGGGAAGCATTTGCCGCAACTCTCATCGGCGGTGAACTGGAAGAGATGCTGGATGTATTCGATCATGGGCATCGACTCAGGGATGCTGACGACACCGGCGTGACCGAGCAGGAAGCCTGCTTTCTTGAAGCTCTCGAAATCAACCGTGAGCTGATCCACCTGACTGAGCGGCACGATGCCGCCGAGCGGGCCGCCGATCTGGATGGCTTTGATATTGGATTTAAAACCACCGGCGAGGGCGATCACGTCCTTCAACGGAGTGCCCATGGCGACCTCATAGATGCCGGGTTTCACAAAATGAGAGTCGAGCGAGAGCAGCTTGGGTCCGGTGCTTTGAGGTGTGCCGATTTTGGCATATTCTTTACCACCGAGCGTGAGGATGGCGTGGATGTTGGAGAAGGTCTCGACGTTGTTGACAATGGTTGGCTTGCGGAACAACCCCTCAATCGTGGGGAAGGGCGGACGGACGCGGACTTCGGGGCGCTGGCCTTCCAGGCTGGAGAGCAGAGCGGTCTCTTCACCACAGATATAGGCTCCGGCACCCTTGATGGCCTTGAGCGTGAAGTTGAATCCGCTGCCCAGGATGTTTTGACCAAGCAATCCGGCGCTGTGCAGGTCGTCGATGGCGCCGGCAATGATGCGCACGGAATCGGGATACTCGGCGCGGATGTAGAGGATGCCATTTTCAGCACCGGCAAACCAGCCCGCAACCATCATGCCGAGCAGGACGCTGTGCGGCTGTTTCTCCATCAGGTACTTGTCGATGTAGGCTCCTGGATCGCCTTCGTCAGCATTGCAGACGATGTATTTCACGCTGCCTGCCGCATCCCGGCATGAGGTCCATTTGAAGTGCAGGGGGAATCCTGCGCCACCGCGGCCACGCAGACCGCTTTCCTTCAGTTCAATGGCGAGCGCATCGCGATCCTGGGTGAGCAGCTTTTTAAAGGGTGCATAATAGGCTTCGATGCCGGGGAAGGGTGCCGTGAGTTGCGCGGGTTGGA
>CAJCCF010000333.1 GCA_903960845.1 uncultured Verrucomicrobiota bacterium
AATCGAATAGCCCTCCTTCGCGGACGAAGGATCGGCTTCAAAGCATTTTCCGTCGATCCAGGCGGCATACCACTTGGCTTCCACCGCTTGGGGTTCATAGGCTTTCGGCAACTCGGACATGGGGGCGGATGGATGCCAGAGCCGGCCGGGTTTGTCCAGCATGGGAAGGGGCCGACCGGCCCGGCTGCCTTTTAGGCAGTTCTCCCTCTTGCCAAAGCGATGGGCTGTCGCTAGCGTTCGTCAATGACAGCCGTCAGACAGCCATCATCCCTGCTCAGCATTGAGGACTACCTCGCAGGGGAAGAACAGCCTGGAGTGAAACACGAGTACCTCGGCGGCGTGGTTCACGCGATGGCGGGAGCGAGCAATCGGCACAATATCATCGCCTCGAATTTCCTCGGCGCGCTCATCGCCCGGTTCCGCGGAAAGTCCTGCCAACCGTTTAACAGCGATACAAAGGTGAGGATCACTTTTCCCGATCACACCCGCTTTTATTACCCGGATGCCATGGTGGTGTGTCACCTCAACCCGGATAGATCGGTGTGGAAAACTAAGCTGAAAAATCCCTACTGCCGTGCTTTGCCCGGGGACCGAGACTCATCTTGATGAGGCCGCGCGACTCGGGGCGCATCGAAGTCAAGATTCTGCGGCCAGGCCGAAATATCGCACTCCAGAGCCATTTAATGCTCGCCGGAGAGTCTGTTAGGCTGGAAAAATTTTCATGGCTCACACGCAACACGTTGACAATGAATTCTCCAGCCGCTTTTTCGCTGACGTTTTACAACTCTATCCCCAGTCCTCGCGCCCATACCGGTGCACCGACATATCCGACATCCATTACTGCCAACTCGGCGTGCTGCGCTGCCTCAGCGGTTCGACCACCGGCCAGGAATTCCTCCAGTTCCATGCCGACCAGGGAATCGCCAACATCGAGCCCAGCCATTTTTTCAAAGCCCTCAAAAGCCCGCGGCGGCTCGCCAACGTCACCTCCCTCAACGAGTTGCTCGCCGGGCCCATGAAGAGCCGGATCCCGGACCCCTACACCCAATGCGAGCAACTCGATGACTGGGACCTCTACGCCGTGGACGGCCATTACCACCACGCCGCCTGCTTCGACAAGAAGCGCGAAAACTCCAAAGGGGAAATCCGCGCCATCGCCACTGGACACTTCTTCCGCATGAACATGCGCAATCACCACATGAGCTGCCTCGGCATGGCCAATCCCAAGGACGGCAAGAAAAAGGCCCATGACATGACCGTCATCAGGCGCAGCAGTGCCGACCAACTTCGCAACGGCGCGCCCAAGGGCCGCAAAGTCATGCTCATCTGGGACAAGGCCTGCATCGACTACCGCCTCTGGTTCAAACTCAAACACACCTACGGCATCTACTTCATCACGGTGGAAAAATCCAACAGCGCCGCGGAAACCTGCTCCATCGACCTGATCGACCGCAGCGATCCAAGAAACCACGGCATCATTTCAGACCACCTCGTGGCCACCTCCAACGGCGTGACCCTGCGGCGCATTGTTTATATGAATCCCGAGGACGGCGTGATCTACAGCTACCTCACCAGCGACAACACCCTGCCCGCCTATCAGATCGTCCTGCTCTACAAACACCGCTGGGACATCGAGAAAATCTTCCATCAGTTCAAAAGCAAAATGGTCGAGCGCAAATCCTGGGCCAGCTCCCTGGAAGCCAAGCAGAGCCACGCGATCTTCGAGTGCCTCGCCCACAACCTGTTGCTGCTCTTTGAACAATATCTCGGTCAAAGCGAAGGCCTGCGCGACGAGCTGGAGCCGAGAAAACAGCAAGGTCGGGCCAAAGCGGCGGTCGTCGCATCCACGGCGGATGGTCTCATCCGTGCCGCCGGAAACTTCATCAACACCGCGCTCCAGAGAGCCACCCAGCGCACCCAGCGATTCATCCGCTGGGTGCGTGTCTGGATCTACAAACAGGCTCACTGGGGCGATTCCCTTGCCCGCCTCAAGGAAGTCTGGGGCGGCATTTATTCGT
>CAJCCF010000334.1 GCA_903960845.1 uncultured Verrucomicrobiota bacterium
CCATTTGCGTGAGCAGGTCATCAAGAAGGCAGGTCTCCTGGGACGGGTAACTCACTGCTATGGCCAGTGGAACCGCGGCGTCTCCGCCAGCACCCCTCTCGGCGCGCCAAAGAAGAACCCTGTTTCGCCAGAACTGCTCGCCCGCTACGGCTACGGCAGCATGGAAGAGTTCCTCAACTGGCGCTGGTTTGCCAAATACGGCGGTGGCCCCATCTCCGACCTCGGCGCCCATCAGATCGACATGTTTAACTGGATGTATGAAACCACTCCAGTGTCACTCTTCGCCGCCGGCGGGGTCGATTACTATGATGGCACCAACGGTTCGGATGGCAAACCCAAGGCCAAGTTTGAACTGCCTGACAACGTCATGTGCATCTATGAATACAAGCTGCCTACCGGCACGATGCGCGCCTATTATCAGGTGCTCACCACCACCGGCAGCCAGGGCTATTATGAGAAGCACATGGGCGTGAATGGTTCTGCCATCATTTCAGAAAGCCCCACCTCCAACCAGGTCTATGCCGAACCCGGTCAGGACTGGACCCAGTGGACCACCGGAGCCAATCCGGTGCTGGTCAAAGCCCCTGAAAACATCAAAAACAAATTCTGGGAGCACACGCGCAACTGGACCAAACCCGCCCCGAAATCCTACGCTGTCGCCGGCGTGGCCAAGGCCGTGGCCGATGCTCGTGAATCCAAGGCGCTCGATCCGTGGGAAATCCCCGTCACCCTGAGCGTTTATCCACACACACCTCATGTGGCCAACTTCATTGAATCGGTGCAACTCAAGGATCCAAAGCATCTGACCTGCAATGTCCTGGATGCCTTCAAATCCTGCGTCACCGTCCTCAAGGCCTACGATTGCCTGAAGACAGGACAAAAGTACACATTCACCCCCGAAGACTTCACCGTCTAATCCCACAACCATCCCCCAATGAAATACACCAAATCAGCTCTACTCCTCCTCGCTGTCACTCTTTCCGCCTGTGGCGAAAAGAAAGACGCAACACCAGCCGCAGCACCAACCGCAGCAGCACCAACCGCAGCAGCACCAGCCGCAGCAGCACCAGCCGCAGCAGCACCAGCCGCAGCAGCACCAGCCGCTGCCGGAGACCAGGAAGAAATCAAACTCGAGTTCCCAAAACCGATGTTCATCGGCACCCCGGTGCCGGCCAAACTGCCAAATCTGGAAACCCCTGATCCATCAAAAATCATCAAGACATTCATGGCTCCAAAAGGCACCGTGAATCTCGCCAAAGGCAAGGCCGTCACCTCCAGTGATCCTGCTCCGATCATTGGCGACCTGCCACTGGTCACCGATGGTGATGCCGACGGTTCCGATGGTTGCTTCGTCGAACTCGCCCCCGGTCCGCAATGGGTCCAGATCGACCTCGGCGCACCGACGAGCATCAACAAGATCGCCATGTGGCACTACCACAAGCAGGCACAAGCCTACGTTGACGTGGTCGTCCAGGTGTCCAACGACAAGGAATTCAAGACCGGTGTCACCACCGTCTTCAACTCCGATCACGATGACACCCTCAAGCTCGGTGCCGGCGCTGACCCAGCCTATATCGAAACCAATCATGGCCGCGTTGTCGACGCCAAGAACACCAAGGCTCAGTACGTCCGCCTGACCAGCAATGGCAACACCTCCAACGAGATGAACCATTACTGTGAAGTGCAGGTCTTCGGCGTTCCCGGGAAATAACACATCCAAACGCGCTGCAACTGGCGCCTCAAATCATCAACCGCCGCAGGAGTCATTCTGCGGCGGTTTTTTATTGGG
>CAJCCF010000335.1 GCA_903960845.1 uncultured Verrucomicrobiota bacterium
CGTGCAGAGGCATTGAATCTGGTCCAGCGCGCCATTGATCTCACACCACTGGACTTCAACTTCTATTTCCTGCGCGCTCAACTTCATCTGGCGATGCGTCACGGATCACAGGCTGCATTGCTTGATTTTGGTCGTGCACGCCACATCGAGCCGCGCTGCGGCCCCATGTGCATGGAGGAAGGCCGATACTGGTTGCACTTTGATCCACCGATGGCGCTCGTTCCCTGGCGTGAAGGCATGCGCCGCTACCCGACGGAGGTCCCGCAATATTTCGGCATCGTCAACGCAGCCCAATCTTACCCGGAACTTTTTCCCGACCTCTGGCGGCTGGCCAGTAGCACTTCTCTCCAACTGATCTGCCTAGCCTACATCAGCGACCCAGGCCAGTGGACGATTTATAAGGGTGAATTTCTCACCCAGCACCCGGGCCTTGTTGATCTGCACAGACAGCAGGTTCTGTACTTTGTCCAACTCTGGCGCAGGTGGGATGACAAGCGGGAAATGTTCGATTACCTGCAAAAATACCCACCGCTCCAAGCCATTTGCTGGCAGCTCCAAGCTCAGGATCTGGCACAGTCAGGTAAGTTTGAGGCCGCCGTGCGACTGGCATCCCGAAACCTGCCCATGCCCACACGCTCGGCCTCACTTTCCGCAGCCGATATTCCCCGCCTGGAACGCGCCCACCTGCTCAATCCCATCGACCCTCTCCCCGGTGTGGAGCTTTACTACGCCCAGCGCGCGAGTGGCGACATTAAAGCTGCCCGGGCCACTCTTGAGAAAGTGATGAAGCTGCCCGTAACCCCTGATTTTCTCAAACGTGAAATGGCATCTGTCCTCGCCGATTCCGGAGACATGCGCGGTGCATGGGAAGAACTGTATCAGATTATTAAAAACACCCCGTCATCAGCCTCCTTCATGGACATCGACCCACAGGAAGCTGCGGACAACATCCAGCGCCCAAGTGCACCTGAGCCACGGGGCCCGGATGAGGAGCTTTAGAGAACCGTCTTTCATTATTCAAGGGCATCCAAACGGCCCGCCGTTTTGACGAGGAATGAGAACCTCGTTGACGCAGCGGGCCGTTTCCTTTAGCTTGCCTAACAATCAATTTTGACTCTCAAATTCTGACAATCTTATGGCAAAACTGGTAATCATCGACGACGAGGCCGCAATTCTGGACCTCATGAGCAAGCTCTGCCGGGCCGATGGACACACGGTTTTTGGCTTCACCACGGGCGTTGAAGGAATGGCCGCTATCCGAGGTCAGGCGCCTGACCTTGTGATCGTGGACCTTCGCATTGGCGATATGAATGGGCTCGACCTGGTCAGCATGTGCCGGGAGCAGTTCCCAAACACCGCCGTCATCATGGTCACGGGTCATGGCAGTGTCGAGACTGCGGTGGAGGCCATGCGACTCGGTGCATTCGATTACCTGACAAAACCCTTTGATCTTGGCGACCTCATTAAAACAGTGAATCAGGGACTGGCTCACAGCAAACTGGGAAATTCTCAAGCCGCAACGCTGGCACCAATAGCTTCCATCCGCTCCAACTCGCCGTCCAAACTCATCGGCCATAGCGAAGCCATCCAGCGCATTTACGAGATCGTGCGCCGCATTGCAGACAACGACAGTCCCGTGCTTCTGGAAGGCGAATTCGGAGTCGGCAAGCACATGGTCGCCCGGGCTTTGCATGATGCCAGCCGCCGAAGCAGCGCCCCCTACAAGGAACTTCAATGCAGCGCCCTGCCGGAGAGTGTTCTGGAAGCCGAACTTTTCGGCCACACCCTAGGTCAGGGGGGCATCTTCAGCCGAGCCAACGGAGGAACCGTGCATCTTGCGGAAATCCACGCGCTGCCTTTGCGCATTCAGGCCCAGCTCAACACTTTTCTCGATGAAGTTCAGTCCCGCCGAAGTGCCTGGAATACCAATGGGGCTGACTTCCGCCTCATCGTCAGCACCACACTCAACCTGGAAGAACTCACCAAGAAAGGAGCTTTTCGCGAAGACCTCTACTACCGGCTTTCTGTCATCCCTCTCAACATCCCTCCCTTGCGTCAGCGCCGGGAAGACATCAAACCCCTCGTTGACTATTTCCTCAAGGAACTCGCCGAGCGCACCGATTCCAAAGTCAAAGCGTTGGACACTTACGCATTTGAGTTCCTCGAAAAGTACCCGTGGCCCGGCAACATCTCAGAACTGCGCAACGCCGTCGAGCGCGCCTGCGCTTTTGCCGATGGCGACCGCGTCCGCCCCGCAGATCTGCCGACCAAGGTCAGTCAGCAGATCGAGGTGGCAACTTCCGCCTCTGCAGCTGGCACCACTCAGCTCCCGATCGGCACCACGCTTGATCATTTCATCACCGGCCAGGAGCGCGTCTTCATCCAGGAAACGCTCAAGTACAACAACGGTTCACGTGAAAAAACCGCCAGCATGCTCGGCATCAGCATCGCCACGCTCTACCGCAAGATGGGGCTGAACCAGGAGCGCAAGACCAGCGCCTGAAAATCAGCGCGGAAGCATCACCACATCCATTGGTGCCGCCATCAGGCGATTCTCCACATCCGAGGGTTGGCGGATCGTTGTCGGATTCATCTCACAAACCTTCATCAGCGCCCCACCGAGTAATTGCAGTTCATACTGTGCCGTCGCACCCAAATATACGGTGTTAACAATGCGGCCTGGAAAGTGATTCGGCGAGTTCAGGACATGATCGAAAGTCAGCGCCTCAGGCCTAACCGAAAGAATCACCGCAGTGCCTGATGGCGGCCGCCACTCCGGCCGGTTTGGCCGCGTGCTCAGCGTGCCGAAGACAGTCTCCACTTCAAAGAATCCCGTGTCCGCACTCTGCCTCTGGACTGTCGCCTCAATCAAATTTGTCTCGCCGATGAACTCTGCCACCACGCGTGATGCCGGATTCCGGTAGACTTCCTGCGGGGTGCCCACCTGCTCCAGACGCCCGGCCACCATCACTGCCAGCCGGTCCGCCATGCTCAGCGCTTCATCGCGATCATGGGTCACGTAGATCGCCGTCAGGCCGAACTCCTTGCAGATACGCCGAATCTCTGTGCGCATCTCATGGCGAAGCTTTGCGTCCAAATTCGACAGCGGTTCATCCAGCAGCAGGCAGCGAGGCCTGATCACCAGCGCCCGAGCCAGAGCCACGCGCTGCTGCTGCCCGCCGGACAGTTGCGAAATTTTGCGAGAACCCAGCCCTGCCAGTTTCACCAACTCCAGAGCCTGCTCCACCCGGCGATCGACTTCCGGTTGCGGCCGATTCCGCTCCTCAAGGCCAAAGGCCACATTCTGAGCCACATTCATGTGCGGCCACAGCGCGTAGCTTTGAAACATCATCCCTGCCTCCCGCTGATGCGCAGGCAGTCGGGTCACGTCCTCCTTGCCAAATAAAATGCTGCCTGCATCCGCCCGGCAAAAGCCGGCAAGATGTCGCAGAAGCGTCGTCTTTCCGCACCCGCTGGGTCCCAGCAGAAAAAACAACTCTCCCTCCACGATCTCGAGATTCACGTCATCAACCGCCACATGCGAGCCGAATCTCTTCGTGAGGTGATTGATGGAAATGGAAACCACAGAGATGGAGAGGGTGAATGCCGAAAGTCGGGAAGAGCAATGAATGGAAATGGGAATCTCGGCCGATCAGACTTTGAATTTTCAGTTTGAATTTTTGTCTTTCGACTTCCCCCTCCAGAGCCACTTCATGGCCTCTGGAAAGATGCTGGCTCCGTGTTTGCTGTTATGCGAACCGTCGCCAAACGTGAACGTGAAATCATACTTCATGAATGCCAGAGCTTTGGCCATCTGCTGGTTAGCCAGCGGCCAGTTGCCGTAGGGATTGTCCAGATCGCTGCTGCCATCCTGCAGATAGATCCGCAGCGGCTTGCGCTCCGTAAGCCTGATGATCGACGGATACACATGCCCGCCCGCCAGATCAACATAGCTGCCGATGGTGGAAAAAACTTTGCGGAACTTGTCAGGCCGTTCCCACGCCACGGTGAATGCGCAAATCGCCCCACTGCTTGCTCCCGCTATCGCCCAGCCATCAGGATCATCCGTCAACCGGAAGTCCTTTGCCACCTGCGGGATGATTTCATCCAGAAGGAAGCGAGCATAGACATCGCCCAGCGTGTTGTACTCTTTGCCGCGATTGTTGTTCTTCCACGCACTCACCGGTTTTGATTCGCCGCTGTGACCCGGATTGATAAAAATTGCGATCGTCGGCTGCATGTCGCCGCTGGCGATCAGATGATCAAAGACCACCGGCACGCGCCAGGCACCCTTCAATCCAACATAATCATGCCCATCCTGAAAGACCATCAGATTGGCAGGTTGCTCAGGCCTGTATTGCGCCGGCACATAGATCCACCAATCCCGCTTCGTGCCCGCATAAATTTTCGATTCATGCACCGGCATCTGAATCACCTTCCCCTTCGGCACACCCGCCTTCTCCTGAGAAAGCGGCCCCAGCTTGTAGTCATCCGCCGGCAAGACAGGAAGTGCGACGGAAAGGAGAAGAGCAAAAAGTGCGCGTAAAACCATGGGCCACCATCATGGGGATGCGCCTGAAGAGCGTCAAGACAGGAAGACCATCAATAACGCAGCAACTGTCTCAGCGCGGCACTGATATTGGCCGTGGTGGGGCGGTGCGATTTCCAGAGATTCGGGTGATATGGGATGGGCGTGTCCTTTGAATTCAGACGCATTGGCGGAGCATCCAGCAAATGGAAAGCCTCACTGGACACACGGGCGATCACCTCCGCTGTAACGCCACCCCATGGAAAAGACTCACCAACCGCAAGCAGCCGTCCAGTCCGTGCTACCGAAGCCAGAATGGTATCGGTATCCATTGGCTTGACGGAGCGCAGATCAACGACTTCGACCTCATAACCATCTATTCTCAACTCTTCAGCCGCACGCAGCGACTCATGCAGCATGGCGCTGTATGTCACGATCGTGGCATCGCGGCCAGGCCTTGCGATGCGCGCTTTGCCGATGGGCATGGCCTCTCCAAAACCATCCGCCTTGAGGTGATAATAGAGAAATTTGTGCTCACAAAAGATGACCGGGTCATTGAGCTTCACGCTTTCCAGAAGCATCCAGTAGGCATCCTCAACCGTGGCAGGCGCGAGGATCACCAACCCCGGGTAATGAGCATAGATGCTCTCCATGCTCTGGCTGTGAAACGGACCGCTGCCGGGTGTGCCTCCGGAAGGCAGGCGAATGGTGATGGGACAGGCAGTGTTGGTGCGCCAAAAGAGCGTCGCGGCCTGATTGACGATCTGATTGAAGCCGACGGATGAAAAGTCGGCAAACTGCATTTCGACAATTGGACGTGCACCTTCTATGGCAGCACCGACAGCCATGCCGATCATGGCGTCCTCGCTGATGGGTGCATCGAAGACGCGTCCGGGAAACTCGCGGCTCAGGTTTTTGGTGGCTTTAAAGGCACCACCAAAGGTACTGATGTCCTGCCCATAAAGGAAGACATTTGGATTCTCCCGAAGCGCTTCAAACTGGGCCTCACGGATGGCCTCCAGATAGGTGATACTCATTCGTTCATACCCTCCACCAACTCTGGAGTCGAAAGCGCGTGCCAGTTTTCCCGATAAGGGTCCGGAGTGGGCTCTTTGCTCGCTTGTGCCTGCGCCTTATCCACTTCACGGCGCGCATCCTTGTGCCAGTCTTCGATCTCCCCTGCTGTGGCCCAACCTAGATCCATGGCCTGCTGCTGAGCCACAAAGAGGCAGTCGCGGCCCTCATGCTCGCTCTTTTTAACTTCGGGAACGTAGGATGCGTCATCATGCTCGCCATGCCCGCCAAGCCGCAACAACCGCCCAACCACCATCTGTGGCCCCTGCCCTGCGCGCGCGTTATCGAAGGCTGTGCGGAAAACTTGCATGCACGCCAGTAAATCTGTTCCATCCACGCCGAACCCCTTCACTCCGTAGCCAACCGCGCGATCCACCAGATTTTCACACGCATACTGGCGGGATGTCGGTGTGGAATAGGCAAACTGGTTGTTTGCCACACTGACCACCAAGGGCAGTTTTTCAACGGCTGCCATATTTAGGCCTTCATGAAAGGCACCCGTCGAGGTGCCGCCGTCGCCAATGCTCGTAGCACCCACGCAGTCACCCAATCGGCCTTGCAACCGCCTGGCAAAAAGCGCGCCTGCCACCACGGAAACCAGGCTGCCGAGATGCGAGATCATGGCCATGTATCCCTTCTGCGGCTGACCGCGGTGGATATTACCATCACGCCCCCGCATGGGGCCGGTGACTGCGCCAAGATATGTCCGCATCGTGTCCAGAATCGGTTCCCCGTATGCGATCCGGCCTGCCTGATCACGAATCAGCGGACCATAAACATCTTTCCCCCAGCGCAGATTCACGCCTGCGGCCGCGCTGAAGGCCTCCTGTCCGCGTCCAAGATACACGCCGCCCACGATGCGCCCGCCGGCACGGTAAAGACTGCCAAGCTTCTCCTCCAGCGTGCGGGAGAGAATCATGCAGCGCAGCGCCCTGAGATAATCGTCACGCAGCTCCATCTGCGAGGCAGAGGCAAGAGCGGGACTGGATTCGGCGACTGGCACGGTTTGGTGGGAAAGAAATGCTGTCAGCTAAGGCACCCTAGGGCACAGACCACCAATTTCACAGTCGCTCGAAATTGTCCACAAAGGAATCAAGGTCAGGTCGCCAAGAATGGACCAGCTTCTCACTCTATATGCGGAGCGGAAAATCGTAAACACTCCAAGGTCGAATTCAGTCAACCCACCACCACGATGTCCACTTACGTAGCTCTTCTCAACTTCACCCAACAAGGTTTGCAAAACGCTCATGAGTCACCGCATCGTGCAACGGCTTTCAAGGCCGTGGCTCGAAAAGCCGGAGTCAAAATCCTCCATCTGCTATGGACACTGGGTGCCCATGACGGGGTGATTTTGTTTCAGGCAAAAGATGATGCCGCAGCGACAGGGTTGATGATGGCGCTGTCATCCCTCGGCAATGTGCACACAACCACCATGCGTGCCTTTGATGCGGCGGAATTCGCCGCACTGGTGGACAAGGTGCCCAAAATGTGAACTTGGGAGATGCCCATTGTCATCGCGGCAAGCAGAGGCATGGTCTCGACATGAAAACAAGAGCGTTTGAATTCCGAATGATCGGGGTGCGGGGATTGCCGCGTGTGCTGCTGCTGGGACTGTTTACTGCGCTGGCCATTGGCATCATCGCGCTGGTGGTGGTCGTCGGGATGGCTGTGGCTGTGACTGGGTTGGTCATTTCTGGCGTGGCTGTGATTTGGTATGCCGTCCGGCGGGCGCTGCTGCGGGGTGCTGCGACGCCCACGCCCGTGACCCGCTGGCAAAGTGAAATCCAGGCTGATCCTGCGCAAGGGATCGACATTCTTGAGGCAGAGGTGGAAGTGCTGCCTTTGGACGACAAGAGTCCTGACAC
>CAJCCF010000336.1 GCA_903960845.1 uncultured Verrucomicrobiota bacterium
CTGCACCGAGTGTCCGGCGATGCGCACCTCTCCGCCATCCGGTCTAACCATGCCGAGCGTGATGCCGAGCACGGTGCTTTTCCCGGCGCCATTGTGACCCAGCAGGCCCAGTATCTCACCCTGGCGCAGATCGAAGCTCACATCATCCAGCGCCAGCTGGTCTTTGCGCCAGCGCTTGGTAAGATTTCGAACTTCGAGGAGAGCCATCTCTCTCTGTATCAGCCTGCGATGGCCTTGAACAGAGGTTTTCTAATTTCAGCGTGCGGGTTTTTATCAGCCGCCGCAGTTCAATCTTCAGAGATCCCGCACGACGGGCCGCACCGCTTTCACGGCTTCGGCATACTTCACGCCACAGGCCAGGCCCCGGTATCTGGAGAGGATGGTTTTGGTTTCCACCGCAGCGTCTTTCTGAATATCAAAAGGCCCGTTGCGGACAAAGGCCATGAGCCCGCCGAGCCACTCCACGGCGGCGGGCCATTCATCGGTGACATCCACATAACTGTCGGGGATGAAGTCGATGGTGTGACCCGGGCCGTTGTCATACCAGTAGACTTCGGAAGGACTGCGCACCTGATCGCGGGCCAGCAATCGGGCAGGCTGGTAAAGTGCTGCGTGGCAAATGGCGGAAGCCGCCTCGTGGTCGGGATGCCGGTCGCGCGGCCACAGCATGAAGGCCGTGTCGGGTTTCACGTCAGCCACGACTTCTGCGACGGCGCGCTTCGCTGCCAGCGTGGCTTCGAAGCCCATGGAGGAGTAATTCAGAAAGCGCATCTCAATGCCGCGTTCCCTGGCCATCTCGATGCTCTTTTGCTTGAGCGCTTCTTCGCGTCCTTTCACGGGCGGCCAGTTCGTGTAGTCACCGATCAGGCTGAGAATCACCACGCGATGATGCTGGCGCACCGCCTTCAAAAGAATGCCGGGCAGCCCGAAGGGGCAGTCATCGTAATGGGCACCGAGAGCGAGGATGGTTTTAGGCATGGCTGGCCCAAAGAACGGGATTCAGGGACTCAGCCTTCCATGCGTCTACGACTTCTTTGGCCGCACCTTGATCTCCACCCGGCGATTCAGGACCTGCTCTTCCTTGGTGCCGTCGGTGCTGACGATGGGTTTGCTTTTGCCCATGCCGACGGCCTGAATGCGGTCTACCCCGAGACGCAGGGAAGCGCGCAGCCATTCGACCACGGCGTTTGCCCGCCGGACACTCAGCGCGAGGTTGTATTCCGCACCGCCAAAACTGTCGGTGTGACCTTCGACGATGAAGAGCGAGTTGGGATTTTTTTGGATCAGGAAGCCGAGCTTCATCAGACTCAGGCGCGCGCCCTCGGCGAGCTGGTCGCTGCCGTAATCGAAGAGAAGATCCGTGGGCATGAGGATCGGAGCCGTGCTGCCGCCCATGGTGCCACCGCCGCCGAGCAAGTCGTCGAGATTGCTGAATCCTTTGACCCGAGTGCCCACCGCATCACTGCCCTGACCTTGTTTTTTGACCTCATCGAGCAGCTTCATGTCCACGCTGCCATTGTTACCCGGATCGAGGGCCCCGACATCGAGCAGCATCTGTTTCTCGGAGACGGGCTTGGATAAAATATCGCGGCGCACGCTGGCCATCGTGCTGGCAAGGTCGGGCGCTTCCATGGCCTGCGGGGCGAGCAGGGCGGCCATGTCTTTCATCGCTCCACCTGGTGCGCGGCCATCACCGGTATCGTCCGAGCGGAGGAAGTTGGTCACATCCTTCACATTCGGTGTCAGGTCGATCTCCTGATTTTCTGCGATCATCTGGGCCTTGTCGAAGTTGTCGAGATTCGGCTCAAAGGACTTGATGTCAGGCTTGTTTCCCGGCGCGATCAGTTCAGGGATCTGCTGGATGGCCTTTTGCTCCTGCAGCAGTTTCGGGTCGATCTTGATGCGCTCGGACACCTCCTTTTCTTGCACGGGCGGCGTGTTGCTTCCGAGCACGAGGCTGATTTTGTCAAAACTCATCAGCAGCAGTCCATGAAGCAGGATGGAGAGGATCAGCGCGAACATGATCCACCACTTCAGACTCCAGTCGTCACGGGAGCGAAAGGCGGCACGCGGAGTGCTGCTCCATCTTGAGGATGTGTTGACGTTGGCCATGGAAAGGCGGGAGCATAACACGGCCCAACGCGGAGCGACATTGCATTTTCATCGCTCTCATCAGTCCGCCTCATGGCGGTCATGAGGAAAATCCCCTTTGCCAAGGCGGGGTGGGTGGGTATGTCTGCGGCCCCTAAATATGAGCAAAAAAAGTGACTTCGGACTGATTGGCCTCGCTGTGATGGGCCAGAACCTCGTTCTCAATGTGGAAAGCCGCGGCTTCCAAGTGAGTGTTTATAACCGCACCTCCAGCGTGACGGATGAATTCATCGCCAAACACCCCGGCAAACAGCTCGTCGGTGCGCACACGCTTGAAGAATTCGTTCAGAGTCTGGCCACACCGCGCAAGATCCACATCATGGTCAAATCGACCGCAGTGAAGGACAGCGACCGTGATGCCGTGGATGCCGTGATCGAGCAGCTTATCCCCCTCCTCGACAAAGACGACATCGTCATCGACGGCGGCAACAGTTTCTACCAGACCACCGAGCGTCGCGATGCCTACCTCGCCGGGAAAGGTCTCCGTTTCATCGGCGCAGGCGTCTCAGGCGGTGAAGAAGGTGCCCGCAAAGGCCCTGCCATCATGCCCGGCGGTCCTGCCAGCACCTGGGAGGTGATGAAGCCCATCTTTGAAAGCATCGCCGCCAAAGTCGATGGCGAGCCTTGCGTGATTCACATTGGTCCCGGCGGTGCCGGCCACTACGTGAAGATGATCCACAACGGCATCGAGTATGGCGACATGCAGCTCATCTGCGAAGCCTACAACATCTTCAAGCACGCAGGCTTCACCACCGAAGAGATGGCCAATGTCTTCAACGACTGGAATGACGGCGCCATGCAGAGCTACCTCATCCAGATCACCGGCAAGGCTCTGGAACAGAAGGATCCTGAGACAGGCAATTCGGTCGTCGAACTCATCGTCGACAAAGCCGGCCAGAAAGGCACCGGCCAGTGGACGCTCATGAACGCTGCTGAAAACGCCGTCGTCATCAGCACCATCAATGCCGCCGTCGAAGCCCGCATCCTGAGCTCCAAGAAAAAAGCCCGCGTCGCCGCGAGCAAGGAACTCACCGGTCCTGCGGTCAACATCACCACCGCCAAAGCCGAGTTGGTGCAGAAGGTGCACGATGCCTTGTATGCCTCGAAAATCATCAGCTACGCCCAGGGGCTCGACCTCATCAAATCGATGAGCGAGTCCAAGAAGTGGGGCCTCGACCTCGGGCGCATCGCCTCCATCTGGCGCGGCGGTTGCATCATCCGTGCCCGTTTCCTGAACAGCATCACGGACGCCTATCGCGGGAATCCGGAGTTGAGCAATCTCATGCTCGCACCGTTCTTCAAAGACGTGCTCAGCAAGACCCAGCAGAACTGGCGTGAAGTGGTGTCCCTCGCCACGCTCAACGGCATCCCGGTGCCCGCCTTCAGCGCCAGCCTCGGTTATTACGACAGCTACCGCGCCGAGCGCCTGCCTGCCAACCTGCTGCAAGCCCAGCGCGATTTCTTCGGTGCCCACACCTACGAGCGCACCGACAAACCTGAAGGCGAGTTCTTCCACACCGAATGGCCTGAGGTGATCGGGTAATTCAAGAAGTGGGACTCCCACTTTTTTGCCATGAGGCGGCTGGTATTCCCAGCCGCCTTTTTTTCTGGCATCTGCCTGCAACGCAGACTGCCTCTTGCATCTGCCCGTGATTTCGGCTTTGGCTTGTGCCAACCACTCATGCCCAAGTACATCGTCACCATCGGCCTCGAAGTCCACGCGCAGCTCACCACGCAGAGCAAGATGTTCTGCGCCTGCCCCCGGGAGTTTGGCGCGGAGCCGAACACTCACACCTGCCCAACCTGCCTGGGCCTGCCGGGCGCACTGCCGGTGCTCAATGAAGCCGCCATCGAGAAGACGATTCTGACCGGCATGATGCTCGGCTGTGAGACGCCGCCCATCGTGAAGTGGGACCGCAAAAACTACTTCTATCCCGACATGCCAAAGAACTACCAGATCACGCAGTATGATCTGCCGCTGTGCCTTGGCGGCGGCGTGCCGCTCTACGATCTGGCCTATCCAAAAGATGCGCAAAAGAGCATCGCCAATCCGGGCAAGGTGGTGAAGCTCACACGCATCCATTTGGAAGAGGACGTGGCGAAGAGCACGCATCACGACAAGTTCACCACGATCGATTTCAACCGTGCCGGCACGCCGCTCATGGAGATCGTCAGTGATCCGGACATCGACAGCGCGGAGGAGGCTTTTGCCTACCTCACCAGCCTGCGTCAGATCCTGATCTATGGCGGCGTGAGCGATGCCGATATGGAGAAAGGCAACCTGCGCTGCGATGTGAACATCAGCCTGCGTCCCGAAGGCCAGCAGGAGCTGGGCTCGAAGATCGAGTTGAAGAATTTAAACTCCATGTCTGCCGTGCGCCGCGCCATCAAGTATGAGATCGAGCGCCAGACCGATGCCCTGGATCGCGGGGAAAAGCTGATTCAAAGCACCCGCCGCTGGGATGATGACCGGGGTGAGACCACGCTCATGCGCACCAAGGAAGATGCGCATGATTACCGCTACCTCCCCGACCCCGATCTCATCCCGCTGCGCACCGAAAGTCTCGTCGCCCGCATGCGTCCGCTGGTGCCGGAACTGCCGCATGAGAAGCGTGCGCGCTTTGAAAAGGACTATGGCTGCAGCGCCTACGATGCCGGCGTGCTGGCCAGTGAAAGGGAGCTCGCCGCCTGGTATGAAACCGCCGTGGGGGCGGACACGAAAGTGCCGGCGAAAAAGATCGCCAACTGGGTCATCAATGACCTGCTCGGCGTGCTCAATGAGCGGGGCTTGAACATCACCGAATGCTCCGTGCAGCCTGCCGCTTTGTCTGAGCTTGTTGCTTCCGTCGAGAGTGGGAAAATTTCCAACAACCAGGCCAAGGAGGTTTTTGCCGAGATGTTTGAGTCCGGCAAAACAGCCGCTGAAATCATCAAGGCCAAAGGCTTTGAACAGGTCAGCGATACCGGAGCCCTGGAAGCCATCGTCGATCAGATCCTTGCCGCCAATCCTGAGAAAGTCGCCGAGGTCAAAGGCGGCAATGAGAAGGCCATGAACTGGTTCACCGGTCAGGCCATGAAAGCCAGCCAGGGCAAGGCCAACCCCAAGATCGTCACCGAGATCGTGCGCCAAAAAGTCCTCGGCTAGCGCCAGCCAGGCATGAAACGCAGAGCCATCGCGATCCTGCTGGTCATCCTGCTTTTCGCGGCTGGATGGCTGCTCAGCCAGCTCTGGCTACGTGTGGAGAGGCCCCTTGATCCTGCCTTTCTCCGGCTCAGTCCACTGGAGATCGCAGGCCTGCCCCTGGCTGTGCGTTTCGATCAGCCGATGGGCTCCGAGCACGGTGCGCTGACTTACAATGCCCAGCCTTTCCGTCTCAATCGTCACCTCGGCGACGACCTCAACGGCATCGGCGGCATGAACTCAGATCTCGGTGATCCAGTGTATGCCGCGGGAGCGGGTCGTGTTGTTTATGCCGGAGTGCCCGGTCCCGGCTGGGGAAAGATGATCATCCTCGCCCATCGGGTGCCGGATGTGGCTGATCCAAAGAACATTCGGATCATTCAGACCGTGTATGCGCATCTGGATGCGATCAAGATCAAGCACGGCCAACTCGTGCAGCGTGGTGATCCGATCGGTACCGTTGGCACGGCCGATGGGCAATACCTGGCCCATCTGCACTTTGAAGTGCGTGAGGGGCCTTATGTGAACCCCGGGGTTGGTTATGCTGATGCGCCTCTGAACCGGCTGAAGCCCGAGCAATTCCTTCTCGAACATCGCGGTGCCGATGATGAGACACTGAATCAGGCACCCCGGATGAAGTGATACAAATTCCATGACTCAGGCATTCACATGAGTCATGTTCTGCGTGTCATGCACGCCAACACAGACCCAACGCCCTACACCGGCAGCCTGTTGCTCGCCGCTCCATCCATGCGTGATCCTAACTTCTCACGCACCGTCATTTTCATGGCGGCTCATACCTCCAAGGATGGTGCTTTTGGTTATGTACTGAACCGCCCGCTGGAGCAGTGCGTGGCCGACCTGTTGCCGGATCAGGATCTGGGCGGACTGGCTAAAGTGCCTGTCTTCATCGGCGGTCCTGTGGCCACGGACAAGCTGGCCTTTGCCTCCCTGCACTGGAACCGGAAAAAGAGCACGCTGCGCTGCCAGACTCATCTCTCCGTGTCCGATGCATTGCACGAGCTCAGCCTCGGGCATGAAGTGCGCGGTTTTGTCGGCTACACCGGCTGGTCGGAGGGACAGCTTGAAAACGAGATCAAGCAGCGCTCATGGATCATCACTCCAGCGCGGAAAACCATCCTCACCACAGAGCCACCCGTGGCCATGTGGACCAACGTGATGCAGGAGATGGGCCCGCTGTATCAGCTCATGGCGCACACACCGGAGAAGGTGGAGTTGAACTAAGCCGCCACTCAGGGACCTGCGGCGCACGCCATCACACGGCGCGTTCCAGCTTCTCGTCAATGCGGGCGACCAGTGTGTCGAGCACCTCGCTGTTGCCGAAGCGCTCCAGCACACCGGCCAGGAAACCTTCGATGATCAGCTTGCGGGACTCGCTGTCGCTGATGCCGCGGGCTTTGAGATAGAAGAGCTCCTCGTCGCTGATCGGGCCGCTGGTGGCGCCGTGACTGCATTTCACCTGGTCGGCGTTGATCTCCAGACCCGGCAGGGAAGTGGCCTCGGCCTCGTCGCTGTTGAGCAGGTTGCGGCAGGTCTGATAGGCGTCAGTGAAATGCGCTTCTTTGTCGACCGTGATCAGGCCGCTGAAGATGCTGCGCGATTTGCCATAGAGCGCGTTTTTGTAAAGCAGGTCACTTGTGGCGTGCGGTGCCTTGTGGTTCTGCAGGGTGCGTTGATCGATCACTTGTTCGCCAATCGGCAGTGAGACGCTGAGCATGTCGCTGCGGGCTCCCGTGCCGATGAGATCGCTGACGCTTTCGCTGCGGCTGAAGCTGGCGCCGAGTTGCACCTGGAAGCTTTTGATGCTCGCATCGCGCCCGGCCACAATGCTGGACAGATGCAGCGCCTGGGCGTCATCCGCCAGTTCCTGACAGGCTGCATAGGTGATGCGGCTGCCCGTGCCGCCCACGAGATCGGCGACGGCGATGCTCAGTCCGCCTTCGCCATCGAGGCTGCGGTAGTGATCGACGACGCTGACTTCCGCATTGTCGCCCGTGACGACAAGCGTGTGCGGGAAGATGGCCGCATGATCGCCGACGACCCAGTGGAAGATTTCGATGGGCTTCTCAATGGCGATGCCCTTCGGCACAATGATCACGCTGCCTGCCCTCACATGCGCCAGATGCAGCGCCGCAAATTTGGCCGAGCCGAGCGTCATCTCTCGCTGCATGAAATGCTGCTTCAAGACGTCGCCATGTGTTTTCAGGGCCTCGGCAAAATTCACGCAGACGACGCCAGCAGGCAGGGTGTCGGTCTGTGATTCCACCAGCACATCATTCACGAACACAAATCGCGCGCTGCGTTCCTTGAGTCCTTCCGTGGCGGCAAGAGCGGCCTGGATGTTTGCGGCAGAAGGCTCAGCCGCAGGCGAATGATCCGCGAGTTCGATGTTCTTCGCGTTTGAGTAACGCCAGTTCTCATCCTTTACACCAGGGAGCGGGAGGGATTGGAATTCAGTCCACGCGGCGGTGGAACGGGCGGTGAACCATTCAGGCGTGTTCGTGCTGCGAGTGGGAGAGATGGCGAGGAGGCCGGTGGGAGTGTCTGAGGGCATGAGGGAGGAAAAATGACGAATAACGAATTCAGAATGACGAATGAATGACGAAGTCCAAAAGAAGAAATGGGCTGGTGCGGCGAGCGCTGTCGCGAAAGCGTTTTGGACTGCGCCTGGCAAGCGAAGCGCGACA
>CAJCCF010000337.1 GCA_903960845.1 uncultured Verrucomicrobiota bacterium
GTGAAGGCTCCCAGCGGTGAATGGATGCGATATGATGCTCAAGCGCTCATCCAGCAGCTCCGTGAGAATCGTCTGGAACGGGATGAGCCGCAGCATCCTCTGATCAGCGCTTACAACGCCCGCTGTGTGCAAAATCAAATCCTCCGGCATCTCCACGCCACAGGCCGTCGCGTGCTGCTGCGCAAGCCTCGCTCATTGCGTTCGGCGTTCATCTCCGAGCAGGCGAGTGCTGACATGCTTGACCGAGTACAACGCCATTTCCGAATCGCATGAAAACATCACCACCCAAACTCCGGCTCGATCCCGAACCGACCAAGAAGTCAGCACGCAAGGTTCATCGGGACAATGTGCCCGAGGCAGTTCTCCAAGCGGCTCAAACGGAGCGAGAAAACGCCTTTGATGCCGAGCACACATGGCCAGTCTGGAACGAGCAGAAGCACTGCTTTCAGCCAGTGATGTTACATGGCTACAGTTCAGGTCGTGAGGCGTTGTTCTACAAGCTGCGTGCTGCGGATGGGGCGCTGCCATTATCCAAAACCTTGGAGCAGCTCACCACGTTCCTGGCGGATGCGATCAAGATCCTTTGGTTGTGCAGCCATGAGCCTGCCGACTGGCGCGTGGTGCGCGGTGATCTGCCGTTGTTTCTCGAAACCATCGAGGCATGGGGCGACGTGAACGTGCCGCGATCGAAGCATGTCGCTGCCGTGAATCTGGCCCTGCAAATCTTCAATGAGGCCGGGATCAACAAGGCCGTGCCCGAACCTTCCGAACGGGGCGAATTGGGAAACTAGCCCTGCCCGTGTCGGAGGCGCAATACATCACGGTGATTGCGCGCGGCACGGGCTGGACCGAAGACTACATCCGCTGGCAACTGCCACTCTCCCGAGGACGTGCTTATGTCCATGCACTGCGACTGATGGAAGGAGAGTCGATGATGTGGCCTGACCGTAGATTGTCGGAGGTGGGGCGGTGGTGGGAACGAGTGAAGGTGACGAGATGCTGCCCATGATTCTCTGGACCTGCTCAAGCTGGAATTACATTGAGAAACGGTGTCGCACGACTACTCTCATGCCTGTCTGCAAAGTGAGTAGCCACCATTTTCGCCTCTTCTTGATCATGCCAAACGAACGGGTCTGCCAGTTTGACGCAGGAGGAGCGCGGAGACTCCTCTCCGCTTCTGGTGGATGAAAGCAATGAGGTGGCGATGTAGGATTGAAAAGCAGGAATAAACATCCAGAGTGATCTCCTTCGCGGCACCCGCGCCCACCTCGGCAAACAATTGGCAGGCGTGTGTAGAGCCAGGGAAATCCAGCCATGTTCTCACCTGCGTCGTAGGTCCGGTTGACTCACACATCGGGGAAGCCGGGCCACATCACTTTTTCGATGGCGGGCAGGAGTGCCCGCGCTCACTTCAACGAACATGACGACGTCCGACCGCCTCAAGCATCTGCCTCCCGCTGCTCGGTTGGCGCAAGTGCGCCCGTATGATCTGGCGGGTGGCCTCTTGGTGAAGATACGCTATGTCCAGAAGCCTCGTGGAAGTTACTCTTGTTCGGTTTCTCCAGGGCAGGAACTCTTGGGGGTGCCCTATGAAGTCTGGAAGCAGCATGAAGGCCACCGCCCCATCCGCCTGTGGGAATGGCAAGGCACGGGCGAAGGCATGATCGGTGGTCCGGCAAAGCGTGAGGCGGACTTCACCTTCTTCGGTGGGCTGTGGGAGTATCCTGATCGGTATTCTGTTGGTGAGCTGCTGGCCCACGCACAGCGGCTCGAAGACTGGCTGTCCGACGAGCGCTATGAATTCAGCCCCCGCTGCCGTGCGGAGGTGGAGAGGAAGATCGCTAGCAATCGCAAGCTGGCTGGCACTGAAGGTTGGGATGAGATGAAAGACACTAGATGGGGGCACGCCCGCGGCCTGGGAGCGCCAGCGGTCCTCTCGACGTGTGATGACAGTGAGTTGTGAAGCGATCTTCCTGGGACTGCATCAAACCCGGCAGCAGATCACACGGGTCTTTTCCGCCCAGCGCTTCCGCGCTCCACGAACCTTTCAGAACTCACACCGCAGAGATCAGAAGACCGCAGAGAAAGCCCCTCTGAAAAGTATTCTCTCGCGTGATCCTAACTCGCGCGGTTTATCCAAAAAGACACGCCGCAAATCTCCCGCTTGCCAGTTTCCCTGCCGCCCAGCATACTTGCGCCATGACATCCGCCTTTCCCAACACCGAAGCCGAGCTGCTGCGCCGCGTGGTGGACCCACAGCGTGCAGGCTGGTCACCCGAAGCTGCGCAGTCGATCCTGACTCTATCATTCTCTCAAGAAGATCAGGACCGCGCGACGGAGCTGGCAGAGAAAGCCGGGACAGGCGCGATGACGCCGGAGGAGCAGCGTGAGATGGAGAGCTACCGCCATGTGGGCCGCTTTCTGGAGCTGGTAAAGTCCCGCGCCCGTCTGTCCCTGAAATCGCTCAACGCTGCGTGAGCCGTCCTGATCCAGCCACCGCCCGCAGTGTGCGCGATCGTGGCGCTGGCCGATGCGAATACTGCCACTTGCCCGAGTCCGTAGCTGAGCTGCCCTTTCAACTGGATCACATCATCGCTCTCAAACATCTGGGACTCACCGATGAGTCGAATCTGGCGCTGGCCTGCTATCCCTGCAATTCCACCAAGGGTCCGAACATCGCCGGCGTCGATCCCGTGAGCGGTGGCATCATTCCGCTGTTTCATCCCCGGCTGGACGTGTGGGCAGAGCACTTCGAGTGGCATAGCGCATGGCTGTTTGGCAAGACCCCGAATGCACGGGCGACGATCCAGGTGCTGGGCATCAATGATGCCGAGGCGGTGTCTCTGCGTGAGAGCCTGCTGGAGGAAGGCGTGCGTTTCGAGTAACCAACGAACATGACAGCCAGCTACTATTTCTGGAAATGGGCCGACAACGACCTGCCCGGCCCACCGGATGAAGTGCTTGCCGATCTGCTGCGCGGGCGGATGCATCCTGCGATCCAGCCGTTTGATCCGAGCAAGCTGGTGAAGCTGCTGGAGAAGGGAGCCGAGCGTGCTCTGAAGAAAGGCGAGGAGTGGGACTGGCAGGTGGTGCCCGCACAGCAGGCAGGTTTGACGAATGCCATCTTTGCCACAGCCGATTTACGAGAGGACATCCAACCTCACAAAATTCAGATGGCGCAGGTCCTGTGGTCCTATCTGCTGAAGAATCGCTTCACGATTCATGCCGAAGGTGATGCACCGATGGCCGGGCCATTCCTGAAACACAATCACATCACTAGTGGTCAAGGTATGAACCAATACGACATCAAGCCGGAGGAGGTTCGGGCTTTGTTATTGACGCTCCGACGCTCCCTCAAAAATCCATATGTAGTGCTCGTGAACCGCAAGGAAGAGTTTGTGCAGTGCTATCTGGATAAGAAGCGCCGGTATTTGCTGGAATGGCGGCAGTTTTATAGGCCGTTGCGTAATGACAGCAAGTTGAGCAACTACGATCAATGGCGGCTGGTAGATCAGGCACGGAAGGCGGCTTTGCCTTTGAAGTTGCGGCGCTCCAAAGCCAAACTGACGCATGATCAAGATCCTGATCTGGTGTCTTTCCCCCTTGTGGTGGAGGCGTTCGAGGCATTCATCCGCGGGGAACCACCGCCCAGGCTGAAGAACTGGCGCAGCGTGAAGGAGGAGATATGACCGCCAGCTACTACTTCTGGAGTTGGGCCGACAACGCCCTACCCGGCCCGCCGGATAAAGTCCACGCATCGCTGCTGCGCGGCCAGATGCATCCGGCGATTCAGCCGTTTGATCCGCGTGCGCTGGTGAAGCA
>CAJCCF010000338.1 GCA_903960845.1 uncultured Verrucomicrobiota bacterium
GCTCGGGCCGAGGCGGCCTTTGTGCAGACGAAGCGCAACATGCTGCTCGTTTCTCGTCAGCTCTGGTCGAAGGGGTTTCCCGCCGAACCCGTGCCACCGGACGATGAAGAAGGCCGACGCGAGACCATCGAACGCGTGATCGACTGGGTGGGCAAGGATCACGGCGCGCCTGACGGCCTTGTGAAGGACGCACGAGCCACTGTGGCCGAGATCAGCGACTTCATCACGAAGAACGACATCCTCCAGATGCCGAAGCCAGACAACTGCCTGATCCTCGAGATGCCAGAGTTTCAGCGCGGCAACAGCATGGCCTTCCTGAACGCAGCGCCCGTGCTCGATCCGAAGGCGGACACGATCTACGCCATCAGCCCGCCGTCTGCAGACTGGCCAGTGGACCGAGTGAAGAGTTTTCTCAGCGAGTACAACCAGCGCATGCTGAAAATCCTCACCATTCACGAGGCCTATCCGGGTCACTATGTGCAACTCGTGTATGCGAACCGCAATCCATCGATGATCCGCCGCGTGCAGGGCTCCGGAGTGTATATCGAAGGCTGGGCCGTCTACACCGAGCAGATGCTCCTCGACCAGGGTTACGGCGGTGGCGACCTCGCGCTGCGACTCATGCAGCTCAAATTTTTCCTCCGCGCCATCGCGAACACGATTCTCGATCACAAGATGCACTGCCTCCAGATGACCGACGACGAGGCGCTCGCCTTCCTGACGAAAGAAGCCTTCCAGACCGAAGGCGAAGCGCGGCCAAAAGTCACCCGCGCGAAGCTCAGCTACACCCAGCTCTCCACCTATTTCGCCGGTCGCGAGGCCCACATGCAAGCCCGCCGTGAGATCCAGCGCCAGCTTGGCAAAGACTTCCAGATCGGCCGTTACCACGAAGCCGTGCTGTCCACCGGTTCCGTCCCCGTCAAGCACTTGAAGGAACTCGTGCTCGCTAGGCTGATGCAGCCAAGGTGAGCAGGGGATGCATAAATTCTGTTTGCCAAGATACAGGAGGGGTGTCCATTATATCGCCATCTGTGCACTCGGCCTGTTGACCAGCTGTGCAAAAGGTGGTCCCAACGCAATTCCATGAACAAGCTCTTCGCCCTCCTCTTTTTCACCACCTTCGCCCACGCGGAACTGAGCGTGCCTGCCTTCACGGCCTACATCGAACCCGATTTCCGCGGACTCGACGTCTCAAAGGAAAGAGGCATTTCACAATGGAAAGACGACAGCCGGCAGGTCCTATGGTTCGGCCAAATCAAAACGCCCGGCAAACTCAGTGCCACGATCAAACTCAAGGGCGATGAAGGTCGCAAATTCCGGCTCGCTGTTGCTGAAACAAGTCATGTGGCCGCCGTGAACAATGGAGTGGTTTCGTTTGGCGAATTTGAAATTTCGAAAGCCGGTTATGTGAAGTTTGAACTCACGTCGAAGACCAACGCTGATGGCAAAGGTCTCATCGAGGCTCTCGTGCTTGATGGCCCGGCAGCGAAAGACGCGCACTTCAATCTCGATCCGCGTCGCAATGCCGCCTCGGTGCATCTGGCTTACCCCACGCCGAAGGATGAGAAGATCGCGATGTTCTACAACGAGGTCACCGCGGTCGAGGAGCCGCTTTACACCTTCTACATGGCCTGTGGCTTCTCGCGCGGCTACTTCGGCATGCAGATCAATTCGGAGTCGGAGCGGCGCATCATCTTTTCTGTGTGGGATGCGGGCAAAGGCCAGAAGGCGGTCGACCGCTCTTCAGTTGCAGCTGATGATCAGACGCAGCTCCTTGCAAAGGGTGACGGCGTTGAGGCGGGTGTTTTCGGCAACGAAGGCACCGGAGGGCATTCGCATCTTGTTTATCCGTGGAAAACCGGAGAGGCGCAGAAGTTTGTCGTTGCCGTGAAGCCTGACGGATCGCACACGACTTACAGCGGCTACTGGTTCCACCCGGAAAAGAAGGCATGGATGCTCATCGCGAGCTTCCGTGCGCCAAAGGACGGCAACTACTTGCGCGGTCTGCACTCATTCAGTGAGAACTTCGGCGGTCAAAACGGTCATCAGCAGCGCAAGGCACTCTACGGCCCGCAGTGGATCGCCAATGCCGAGGGTGAATGGACTGAGTTGACCACAGCGACCTTCAGCCACGATCCGACCGGCAAGGCGAGCCGCCTCGACCGCTTCATGGGTGTGGAAAACGGTCGCTTCTTCCTCTCGCATGGTGGTTTCATCGAGGGCTTCACGAAATTTGGCGAACCCTTCCAACGTCCCGCCATCC
>CAJCCF010000339.1 GCA_903960845.1 uncultured Verrucomicrobiota bacterium
GAAACGACAGGCTTTTTCGCCACTCAAAAAGGTTCCGACATTCAGGTGCCTGGCGGGGTGAAACTGGTGATTGATGACAGCGCCGCGCATGTGATTAACGGCGGCTTTTCAGGCGATGGCACGGTGCATTTCAATGCAGTCGGTGGTGGAGCCTGGTATGGTCTGTTTGGTCCAAGCACCCTGACTGCCAGCCCGCTCATTGGCAGTGCGACCCAGATCACCACGGTGCGTGTTTCTGATTTGATTGATGCCAGTGGTTTGGGGACAGCCTCCACGATCAATCTCGGTATCTCCAGTATTCTTGGCACTGCGCCTCAGGAAGTCCGGCTGGAGTATGTGAATCGGAATCCGCTGCAGCATCTCACCAACAAGGATTTTAACCTGACAAACAGCGGATCGCTAGAGGTCAAGCTCTCAAGCGCAGTGGCCGCCGATGGCGCGCTTTCCATCACACTGGATGATGTGGGCAGCTTGGCCGTCAATATGGCGGTCAGCGGTCCTGGTATTGCTCCCGGAACGCGCATCGCCGCGATTAATGCCGGAGCCAACACGGTGACGCTGGACTCAGCCATTCAGGGTGGCACTCCTTCACAATCCTCATTGACCTTTGAGGTTGTGAGCCAGGCCGGCACGGTTCGCATTGGCGCCAATGGTGCGGGGCCTCTGGTGATTGGCTCAGATCCGAGCAGCGCCGCCGCAGGGAATGGCAAGATCACAGTCACCAATCTGGGTGCCAAAACACTCGTCCTGCATGGTCGCAATAGCATGGATAACACAGTCAACGGGATGATTGATCAGGGAGGATCTGTGCTCAGTCTCAGCGCCCATCCAAACGTTGGTGCCAACGACATGTATGGGACCACAGGCAAATGGGTGCTCACCAACACCAACAACAACTTCAGCGGTAATCTCTCCGTGGGTTCGGGTATCCTTGAGTTGAGGGGGAATCTGGGAACCGGCGGTCAGACCGCGAGCATCATGGGGAATCTCTCCGGATCGCGCGTGATTGACCTCGGCGCATCAGGCACCACAGGCACACTGATCTTCAATGATTCCAACCCCGGCACGCTGACATTTGGCGCCACCACGGTCTTTAATCAAAGCTACACAGGCACAGGAGCCAGCGGTGAGATCATCAACAATGGAGCCAAGACCATGGTGATTCAGGGCAATCTACTCTCCCAGGCATTCAATGCCTCCGGTGTCGTTCTTGACGGTGGCACAGCAGCACTCGGGGGCAACCGCACCTGGATTCTCGATGGCACGAACACGGGTGATAACATCATCAATGGTGCCATCAACAACGGCAATGGTCCTGTCGTCGGTGTCACCAAGGAAGGTCCCGGCAAGTGGATCCTGAACAGCACCAGCAACACGATGGGTGGTGCCGTCACTGTCAGCCGCGGCTGGCTGGAAGTGGCAGGAGGCAGTTCGATAGGCGATGATGCTTTGGTCAATGTCTCCAATACAGGTTCAGACGGCACTTCCATTGGTGGATCCACCTTCCGCATCCGCAGCAGTGAGACCATTGGTGGACTTGCAGGGACTGTCGGCACCTTTGCCATCATCGATGCCGGCGTGCTGACCGTGCGCAATGCCACTCAAACTTTCTCCGGCACCATCAGCGGTGGTGGTGGTATCACACGCACCAACAATGACGGCACAGCACGTGTTTCAACCATCACCAACAAGAACACCTACACCGGGCCGACCACGATCACGACCAATGGTGTCAATTTTATCAACAACCGCATTGATGTTTATCACCTGCAGGATGGAGCCAGTGGGATCGGAAACGCCCCCAATGTGGCTTCGAACCTGATCATCGACACCAACACTGGCGCTGGCGGTCTGCGCTGGTTGGGTTTCACCGATCAGGCGACCAGCCGACTTTTCACCATGGGCTCCGGGACCAGCGCCGCCAACCTCTGGGCGGATGGCGCAGTGATCGGTACCACCGCGCCGAAGATCGAGTTCACCAATGCGGGA
>CAJCCF010000340.1 GCA_903960845.1 uncultured Verrucomicrobiota bacterium
GTTTGACGTGCGCAGCGGGACAGCAGACGCGCATCGCCGAAAATGACCGGCGTGCAGGTCTCGCGCACAGTCTCGTTGGCGAGCAGTTGCAGGCAGATCTCGGGTCCGACCCCGGCGGGGTCACCCATGGTGATGGCGATGATTGGTTTGGGCATGGCGGGCAAAAAGCGTCAGAAGATGATCAAAGTCGTAAACGGTTTTGTCGAGTTTCCAAACCGCCATCTTCACGGGACCTGAATCTTGAGCCTTCCGTTTACGGGATGAAATCCTGTTCTACAATCCGGCGCATGATTTCACGCTTCCTCCTCGCGACCCTGCTCACTCTCTCCGCTCAAGCAGCCACCCTTCCTGAGGGGGCGCGGGACATGCTCCCTGCGGATTGGCAGGCCGCCGCCCTGGCGCCGAACAAAAAGTTGTTATGCACAAGCGAAAAGGCGGATTTTGGTGAGCATGGCAAGGGGTGGCGTGTGAATGTGCTGAATGACAAATCGGGCCCGTTCCAGCTGCAGCTGAGCTCCGTTCTCGAAGGTGAAGTGAAAAGCGGCGACAGGATGCTGCTGATGTTTGAGGCGCGCTGCGTGCCTGGCTCATCCGTGGACGGCAAGGGCCGCGCGCAGGTCGTGGTCGAAATCAAAGAGCCTCCAAATTATGTCAAACTCGGTCAGGACGCTGTCGATATCACCGGCAACTGGGAGACGGTGTATATACCTTTTCCGGCAAACGCGGATTCCAAGCCGGGCATCACTCACGCCAGCCTGATGCCGGGCGGCAGGAAGCAGACGCTGGAAATCGCCAACATGCGCCTGCTGAATTACGGACCGAAGTTTGATCTGGCACAGCTGCCGCGCCCCTACATCCGCTATCCGGGCCGTGAGGTCGATGCCCCCTGGCGTGCGGCCGCGCTGGCACGCATTGAAAAAATCCGCACCACCGACATCGCCGTCGAAGTGGTCGATGCCAAAGGCAGACCTGTGCCGGATGCGCAAGTCAGCATCGCTTTGAAACGCCACAGTTTTGGATTCGGCACAGCGGTGAAGGCAAAATACCTGATGGGCACCGATGAGCGGGCGGCCAGGTATCGCGCGACGGTCGAGGAGAACTTCAGCGCCATCGTTTTGGAGAACGACATGAAACCCTTCGGCTGGCAGGGCGGCGCCTCCAACACGGGCAAAGAATATCGCCGCGACTGGACGCTGGGAGCGCTGGCCTGGGCCAAAGAGCGCGGCATGAAGGTGCGCGGGCATTATCTCTGCTGGGGACCGTGGGATGACTGGTCCGAGAAGTTAAAGGATCAGCCCCAGATGATCCGCGAGAAGATCTTTTCCCATCTCGATGAAATCATCCAGGGTGCAGCCGGCCTGGTCGATGAATGGGACGCCGTCAATCATCCGGTCGGTTGGGAAAGTCCGCGCCGAACCGTGGATCAGGCCATCGGTCCGGATCTCTATGCCGATGTCTTCAAGGCCGCGCGTGCCCGCACCGGCGTGCCGCTTTGGATCAATGAGGATCAAGTCTTCCGCGAAGGCCGTCAGCAGGATGAGTTTTACGAATGCATCAAGGATCTCATCGCACGCGGTGTGCGGCCTGATGGCATCGGCAATCAGGCGCACTTCCACAGCAGTTTTCTGCCCGGTGGCGAAGAGATGCTGCGCATCAGCGACCGTTTCGCCGCCCTGGTGCCGAACCTTGAGCTCACTGAGTTCGATGTGAACACCAATGGCGACGAGCAGCTTCAGGCCGACTGGCTGCGCGACACGCTCATCATGGCATACAGTCATCCCGCCTACAGCGCGGTCATGCTCTGGGTCTTCTGGGAAGGTGCCGGTTGGAAACCTGAAACCGCCCTTTGGCGGAAGGACTGGTCTGAGAAACCCAACGCCAAAGTCTGGCGCGACCTTGTCTGCAAGTTGTGGCGCACTCAGGCGGGCGGTAAAACGGATGAAAGCGGCAACTTCAAGGCACGCGGTCATCGCGGGCTCTATGAGGTCAGCATTGATGTCGGCGGCAAAAAAACAATCATGCCCTTCAACACTGAGCATGGCGCAGGGATGCTGCGGGTGGTGAGGCCTCAGGCTGATTGAAGGTCAATCCAGCGGCGGGCCTTCAGGGTTGGCGGAGATGCTTCTGAAGAAATCTGGCCACGATGTCCGTGCGCGCGTCGTCATAGAACTCTGTGCCGCCGTGCTTGCTGCCGGGCAGCATGATGAGTTGCACCGGCAGCTTCATCGCCTCACAGGCTTTTGCGAATTCCAGCGACTGCTCAGGCGGCATTTGCGGATCGGCATCTCCGTGAATGAGCAGAAGTGGCGGATCGTTTTTGTCGAGCTGGGCAACTGGGCTGGCGAGTTTTGCGAGATCGGATTTTTCGGATGGCTGACCACCGAGCAGCAGCTGCAAGGCGGGCACACGCATGCGCAGGCCAAACTCGGTGCTTTGCGAGAGGATGGTTTGCAGGTTCGAGGCGCCGAAGAGACTGACAATGCACTGCACGTCACTGCTTTGATCCAGGTGTTCGCCGATTTTACCTTCCAGTTCTCTGCTGCCATTTGTCACACCCGTCAGCGCCGCCAGATGCCCGCCGGCGGACGAACCAATGATGGCGATGCGCGTTGTGTTGATGTGATAAAGGGCCGACTTCGCGCGCAGAAAACGGATGGCGGCCTTGATGTCATGGATCATTGCCGGAAAAACTGCCTGCGTCGAAAGCCGGTAGTCGACACTGGCAATGGCGAACCCGTGATCGAGCAGTTTGGCAATGGGCACATCGGCCTTTGATCCAGCGCGCCATGCGCCGCCATGCACGTAGACGATGAGTGGCGGATTGGCTGCCTTTGGTGTGTGCAGGTCAAGCTTGAGCGCCTGTCCGTCAATCTGGGCGTACTCGACGTCCAGTGAGGTCTCGGCAACAGCATCGCCAACACTCATGGCGGCTGCGGCGATGAGGCTGACGATCAAATGCCTGGTGGTCATGGTTTCGTTTCCGTTTCAGTCAAACGCTTCTCCAGTATCCTCAGGCGGCGCAAGGCGTTTGGCAACTGCGCTGCGGCGATCCATTGCCGCTTGGCCTGCTTGTCGGGTGCGGCCGGGTAGCCGAGCACGGTCTCACCGTCAGGGATGTCCCTCATCACGCCTGACTTGGCGCCGATGGTGACCTGCCGGCCAAGTTTCAGATGCCCGGCAATGCCGGACTGCGAAGCGATGACGACGTAATCCGAGAGATGGGTGCTGCCAGCAAAGCCGACCTGTCCCATGATGAGGCAGTGTTTTCCCATGACGACGTTGTGCGCGACATGGACGAGGTTGTCGATCTTGGTGCCCTGTCCGATGATGGTGGAGCCGAGCGCTCCGCGGTCGATCGACGCATTTGAGCCGATCTCCACGTCATCGTGCAGGATCACGTTGCCGACGTGCAGCATTTTGCGGTGCCTGCCCTGGTCAAAGACATAGCCATAGCCGTCCGAACCAATTGTTGTTCCCGAATGAATGACCACGCGGTTGCCGATCTGGGTCTTGGCGTAGATGACGACGTTCGGGTGCAGGCAGACATCATCCGCGATCAGGCTGTTGCGTCCGATGTGATTGCCTCCCATCAGGATCGAGCGTTGTCCAACGCGCACACCGGCACCAATGACGCAGTGCGGCCCGATGCTGGCGGTCGGATCGATCACCGCCGTGGGATCGACGACAGCGCTGGGGTGGATGCCGGTTGCCTGGGGTTCCGGCGGAAAGAACAACGGCAAAATTTTGGCAACGGCCACGCGGGCATCCTTCACCTGAATCAAAATCTTCGTCGCGGATTTGAATCCGGCGGGCACTAAAATTGCGCTCGCCTGGCTTGCCTCGGCAGCGGCCAGGTGGCTGCTTTTTTCAGCAAACGTGATGTCACCCGGGCCGGCGCTGTCAGCGGGGGCGATGCTGGTGATGATCCGGGTTCCATCACCCAGAACTCTGCCTCCGACCTGCTCTGCAATCTGTGAAACGGTAAGCATGAATGTTGGCAGCGCGGAACCGCAGGCCGGCAAAGAGGGCATCAGGAACCAATCTCTTGCAGGCCCACCATGCGCTGTTGCTCCACATCCCAGACTTTCAGGCGCAGGCAGCGTATGATATCGAGCGGATTCAGGGTGGTGATTTTCGGCCGCTGCAGTTCGGGGATGTTTTTGAGAACTTCAGGCAGCCGGTAAAACGGAATGCGGGCATTCAAATGATGGATGTGGTGATAGCCGATATTGGCTGAGAACCACGCCATCAAGGGCCCCATTTTCATGTAGCTGGAGGAGTCCAGTGCGGCCCGCTCGTAGGTCCAGCCTGCCTTGTCGTAAAAGGTGACGCCCGGGAAATTATGCTGGGCATAAAACAGGTAGGATCCGATCGCGTAAGTGATGAAGTGCGGGATCACCTGGGCAAGCAGCCAGGCCTGCCAGCCGAAAAAGAAAAGAAGCAGGGCCGCAATGCCGGCATGAACCAGCAGGGCAACCAGACCATCCAGATGCTCGCGCGGCTTCATGACAAAGGGCCTCAGGCACATGCCATGCAGGAACACAAACAGATAGCCAAAAAGGATGGTCAGCGGATGACGCATGAAAAGGTAGATGAAGCGCGCCGACTTGGATGCCTTTTGATAGTGCGCCTTCGTCATGATCGGGAAGGAGCCGATGTGGGATCCTTTGATCTTCGAGTTGTGATGATGATGATGATTGTGCGAGCTTCTCCAGATGCTGCTCGGGCTCAGTGCCAGGATGCCAAAGACATGCATGAAA
>CAJCCF010000341.1 GCA_903960845.1 uncultured Verrucomicrobiota bacterium
AAGGGATGGCAGTAACCTTGCCTTTAATCATGCTCGCTGCTGATTATGCCATGGGTAGAAACAATGTTAAGAAACTATTCATTGAGAAAATTCCTTTTCTTTTGGTTTCAATGGTCTTTGGAATCGTTGCCGTGGATGGACAGCAGAAGTGGGGTGCCATAGCTGACCTCCCCGAATATGGTTTCATCGACAGAATTTTTCTTGCCATCTATTCATTCGTTTTCTACCTGAATAAAATGATTGTCCCCACAGGTTTGTCGGCCTTCTACCCCTACCCTGTCAAAACTGGCAATTGGTTTCCCCCTCTCATTTATTTCTCTGTGCTGGTGCTTTTTATCTACAAAGCTCTCGCTTTCTACACGATCAAAAGGGAACGGTTTGTGTTTTTTGGAATTTTGTTTTTCGGTATATCTATTCTGCCAGTGGTTCAACTGCTCCCCGTTGGCGACATGATCGCTGCCGACCGTTATTTTTATGTTTCATCCATTGGATTGTTCTTCATCGCCGGAGTTGTTGCCGAGAAATTAGTGAGCAGGTACGGGCTGAAGTTTGCGTATCTTCATACTTCAATCACCGTGTTATTTGCGGCGATCATTGGTATTTTGACTTATCTATCCAACCAACAATCGCGGGTATGGAAAAACGATTTCACGTTGCTGACACATGCTTTACAAGCGCAACCCCTTTCCCATGTCTCCAATACTAAAATGGGAATTTATCATCAACTTGCCGGCAGGACTGACCAATCCATTGAATATTACGAAAAAGCTCTTTCCCTACGCCGCAACGCCACTGCAGCAAACAACTTGGGACAATGCTACGTGGACAAAAAACAATACGCTCTGTCACTTCCTTATTTTCAACTCTCGATTGCTTTAAAACCCAATGATCCCCAGACCTGGTTCAACATGGGCAACGCGTATGATTCTCTGGGAAATTATGACGAAGCGATCCGTGATTATACCGTAGCCCTTGAACACGACAAAAATCTTTTCAAAGCTTATAACAACCGCGCTTGTTCATTCTTTGCACTCGGCAAATGGGAGGAAGGACATGAGGATATGAAAATAGCGGCGCGGGGAGGCCATGCGACTGCGATTCAGTACATGGTCGGCCTGGAGCGGGAACGAAGTCAGAAGGCGGAAGCCAAGCCTTGAGATCTCATTAATAACTATTGTCTATTGGCCATTAGGTTCCCCAGGCAATTAACCTGATCATACAATGATCACCTCCCAAAAAAGCGCCCCCTGCCTTGGGTGCGGGCAAGAGCTGAAAAAAGCCTTCAATGCCATCGAGCCAGGCTTCGAAGTTCACCGCTGCCCCTCCTGCGGAATGGGACGAACTTGGCCCGATGTTCCCTCCTGTGAAATTGGCCGCTATTATCCGGCGGTCTATTACGGGAAGGATAATGTCCGCTTCAATCCCTTGCTTGAACGTCTCACCCAGTTATTCAGGCTCCAGCGGGCGCGTGTGGTGCGTCATCGGGTCAAGGCTGGAACGGTGCTCGATGTCGGTTGCGGACGAGGCTTTACGCTCAGCTACCTTAAATCCCTCGGCTTCAAGGCGCACGGCATGGAGTTTTCCGACACCGCCGCCTGGCATGCCAGGAACGTGCTGGGAATCGAGGTCGAAACCGGAGACTTCCTGAATTCCCGCCATCAAAAGGATACTTACAATGCCATGATCTTCTGGCACTCCTTGGAACATCTGCCAAGCCCCATTGAAGCCCTTGTCCGGGCGCACGAGCTCTTGAAGAAGGGCGGCCTCCTGGTCGTGGCCGTTCCCAACTTCGACAGCCTTCAGGCGCGCTTATTCGGCCGCCATTGGTTCCACCTCGATATTCCCCGCCATTATTTTCATTTTGGCAAAAAAACCCTCAAGAAAGAGATTCAAGCCCAAGGATTTAGCATCGTGCAGATGAACCACTTCGGCTTCGAGCAGAATCCATATGGATGGATCCAAAGCTTTTATAACGCGCTCGGTTTTGACCCTAATTTCCTTTATTCGATCCTGAAGAACAAAACGGCCCGCACGCATCAAATTCGCCAGCACCTCATGCAAGCCGCCTTGACCCTGATACTGCTTCCTCTCTTCACCCTGTTAAGCTTGGTCCTGGTGCTTGTTGAGACCGCCTTGCGCCAAGGCGGTACGATCGAAGTTTATGCCGTGAAGCGGTGAGCCTCTCCCGCGCCAGGCCCCTGGCCCTGGATGCAGTGTTCCTGGTTTCCCTCCTTTCCCATATCAAGGGATGAAGCGCTCCCCACGCTGGATCATCACGCGACAGGGGCTGTCCCGACTAACAAGCTTCGGAAATTCTTCATGGCTTCAAAAAGCGCATCTCCAATTGGTCGCATTTTCAGATCAAGCTTATCAAGTTTTGTGGTGTCGAGCAAACAGTTGGATCGTGGCGTCCGAGCTGCATTCTGGTAAAAGTCTTGATCTGATTCCCAAAATTGGAAACTTCTGGTTAAATTCAAAACATCAGTCAGCATTGCGGAAATTTGTCGAGTCGATAAGAAACCAGAATTTACGATGTTATAGACTCCGTAAGGTGCTGGCTTGATAGCAAGCTGAAGGCAGGCCCGGACTGACTCTCCGCGATGGCTTAGAGAATTGATATTGTCGTACAGTTTAGGGTAGGTTAGTAGTTTCGTGAGATAGTTGCGGGGATGGTCGATGTTATCAAATGGCATGCGTATCCTCCAAATATAACCGCCACCTATTTTTTGTAGATTTTTTTCAGCAAGAGCCTTCACGCCGCTGTAGAAACTACACTTCTCATCATCGAAGGTGAAATTTGGTGTGTCCTCCTCATTGAAACCGTGAAAAGGCGATGGATTCAAAGTCCACAGCTGTTTAATTTTCTGCTCAAGGAGGTCAGTCACTACTTCGTTGGTCGCTCCCACGCGCAGCTTAGCTCCGTTGAAAATACAACCCGAAGATACGTGCCCCCAAGGAATGCCTATTTCAGCACAGGCACTGGCAAGCACGACAGGCAAGAGCAGGTTCGCTTCAAGGGTCTCATTTTTTTTGGTTTCACACTCATCCACATTTGGCCTGCCAGTGAAACCAGCAGCGTTAATCACTAAGGACGGTTTATCTTGCCGAAGCGTTTTGAGAACTTCGGTTAATGAGTCTGCTCTGATCCTTTTTACCGGAAAGGGTCTCCAAGGAATGCATTCTTCCTCGAGCGCATTTACAAAAGCGCTCCCAATGTATCCATTATGTCCAAGAAGAAAAATCATGCTGAGTTTTTAATATGTTTGGAATATTCAAAAGATATTTAAATATGGTAAAATTTGAAATCATTAGTACTTTAACATCATAAGTTTTTTGAAAAAATGCGAGCAAGAGGTCGGCGATTTGAAATTACCGAATCAAAGCAGTGAGGTGGACCCCGTTCTTCGGCCAGGATTGCGTGAAGTTAAGCTATGGTGCTCACGGCTGGGGGTGGTGATTGGTTC
>CAJCCF010000342.1 GCA_903960845.1 uncultured Verrucomicrobiota bacterium
ACCTAACTAACATTCTTGACGAATACACCAAGGGCTTCGAGTCGAAGATCCATGCCAGCGAGATGCAGCTCTACAAGCCGGTGTTGGACAAGGCCAAAATGGCTTCGGAAAACGACAAGACTCCGCTCAAGGAGCGCTTCCTGGCCCAGGTGGAGCTGCTGCGCGCGGCGATCAAACGACTGGATGATGTCATCGGCGGCACGCGCTTTGCCGGCAAGGCGGTGGACAGCCAGGGCCTGGTGATGGATGGCACGTTTGCGATTCTTGGTCCCATGGCCTTTTTTGCCACCAAAGGCGGACTCGGCTCGGGCATCGCGATGCCGCAAGTCGGTTCACCCATGCCGATCATTCGCAGCATCACTCCGGAGATCAATGCCTCCATCGCCTCACTGGTGGAGACCGGCAAAGGCCTGCTGCCATTGGACGCCACACTCGGGGGAGCCATCAAGGACTTTGTCACCAAACACACGCTGCTCGACACCTACAAGCACGGTGGTCCGATCATGCACCCGCTGCTGCTCGTGAGCATACTCGTCTTTGGCACGGCCATGGAACGCATCTTTTTCATCCTGCGTGAGAAGAAGCGCCGCAAGCAGCGCGACGTGGTTCTCCTGCTGGATGCCGTGGAGGCTGGCCAGTTCGACAAGGCCATCGCACTTGGCGGCAAATCCCAGGATTATGTGGCCCGTGCATTGTCCCATGCCCTGGAGCATGTGGAGACGAACATTTCAGACGCCCTTGGTCTCTCCGCCTCGCTTGAGATCAAGCGTTTCAAGCGCGGCTTCTTCATCCTCGACACAGGCATGACCATCGCCCCGCTGCTGGGGCTGCTTGGAACCGTGACCGGGATGATGGCCTCCTTTGCCTCCATCGGTGCTGACATGGGCGCGCCGAGCGCGATCACGGGTGGCATTGCGGAAGCGCTGATCGCCACCGCCTTCGGTCTGGTGATCGCCATGACGGGTCTGATTCCGTTCAACTATCTCAACAACATGGTGGAGGATGCCGAGCACGAGCTCGAAATCGCGGCCTCAAAGCTGGAGCTCATCATCGAGAAGAACAAAAAGGTCGAGGAGGACCTGCGCCACCGTCACCGCCAGATGCTGGCTGATGAGGAAAATGTGAAGGAAAGCGGCAACGCCGATATGACCGGTCAAACCCCTGTGATCGCCTAACCAATGAAATTTCGCAAACGCCCCAAGAAACACGCGAAGATCGAGGTGATCCCCCTGATCGACGTGGTGTTCTTCCTGCTCGCCACCTTCGTCATGGTTTCGCTGTCGATGACCAAGAATGAGGGCATCAGCGTGAATGTCCCATCCGCCTCCACTTCCTCCGCCAAGGAGAAAAAGGACGCCACACTGACGCTCAGCGTGGCGCAGCAGGGCGAGATTTTTTTCAACAAGGAGAAGATCAACTTCGCGCAGCTGCCGATCCGACTGCAAAGTTTCAAATCGGCAAACAAAGATCCGCAGGTCGTGGTGAACGCGGACGGCAAGGCCGAATACTCCAATGTCGTCGCTGTGATCGACGAGGTGAAGCGCACCGGCATCTCGAAGGTCGCTCTTTCGACCGAGCGTAAATAGCCCAGCCCAGCCACGCATGAAAAAAGTCTTCCTCGGTTTTCTTGCGGCTCTGTTTCTGCATGCGGTCGTCTTTCTCTTCGGCGGATTCCTGATCCCCAAAGGCGACAAGGCCGGCCCAAAGAAGGACGTGCTCCAGGAAGTGGACATCGCCAAAGAGGACGACAAGAAGAAGGATGAAGACGAGCCCAAGGAGAAGCTCGAAGAACCCGTCGAGGACATCAAACAGGAGATGACCGATCTTCGCGAACTGGCCCAGGTGGAAGCTCCGGCTTCATCCGCGCCTGCGCTTTCAAACATGAGCCTGAGTGATCTTGGCTCCGCGCTCGGCGGCGCGGGTGGGGACGGTGGTTTCGGTGGTGGTGTCGGATTTGCCAGTGGTGGTGTCATCGGCGGCAGTGGCGGCGGCGGTGGCGGACTCGGAGGTGGTGACATGCTTTCCAGCGGCCAGCTCGACTCGAAGCCCACACCCACCAACCGGGTGTCACCCAAACTTTCCTCCGATCTGCGCAAGCGCGTGAAGGGCAAGGTCGATGTGCTCATCATTGTCGGCAAAGATGGTTCGGTCAGCAAAGCCGAGGTGCTCGAATCGCCTGATGCCGCAGTGAATTCATTCTGCATTGAAGCCGCCCGCGAATGGCGCTTCCAGCCCGGCACGCGTGACGGCAAGCCTGTCAGTTTCAAACTCAAACTCCCTTTTCGCTTCGATTGAAAACGTTTCTCTCATTGCTGTTCCTTGCCCCGGTTTTAAATGCCGTCCCGGCGGCACCAGCCACAGCGCCAGCCGTTCAGGCATCCGCACCGGAAAAAGCACGTCCGGGCGCGTATGCCCTGGAGCTTTGGAAGGATCCGAACTTTGCCAAATTCTTCCTCGGCACCTACAGCGTGTTTCCGGATGTGGAGCCGCCGCTGTCGGACAAGGATCGCGAGCTGCTCAACCAGCTCCTGCCCATGATGAGCAAACCGGTGGAGGCGGCTGGAGCGCTCGTGAAGCTCATCACCAAGGACACCAACGCGATCTTCGACCTCACCCTGGGCAATCTGTATCTGGAGAATGGTCAGTATGAGCCGGCCGCGAAAATGTTTCAGCGTGCGGTGGATAAATTTCCATCATTCCGCCGTGCCTGGCGCGGACTGGGAATGGTGCAGGTGCGTCAGCAAAAATGGTTGGGCGCGGTGACCCATCTTAGCCGGGCCATCGGGCTTGGCGCCCAGGATGGCCCGAGCTACGGCCTCTATGGATTCGCCCTGCTCTCCCTGGACCGCGCGGCCAGCGCTGAGAGCGCCTACCGCATGGCGCTCATGTTTCAGCCGGACGTGCTCGATTGGAAACTCGGCCTCGTGCGCTGTGTCTTGAAGCAGCAGAAGGCCGCTGAAGCCGCTTCGCTGTGTGAGGAGATCATTCGCGACAACCCGGACCGCACCGAATTCATCAGCCTGCAAAGCGAGGCCTATCTGGCGATGAAGGACAATCTCAAGGCCGCCGAGAATCTGGAGATTCTCGCCCGCAGTGGTGTCGCCAAACCGGAAGAGCTTCAGCGTCTGGGAGACATCTATCTCGTCAGCAAAGATCCAGCTCTGGCCCTGAGCGCCTACAAGCGCGCCATCGATGCCGGCGGGTTCGAAGCCGCCAAGGTGATCAGCCAGGCCGAGAACCTCTCCATGCAGGGTGCCCTGACCGAGGCCTCCGCTCTCATTCAGCAGGCGCGTGAAGCCGGGGCGGGGAAGCTCGGCAAGGAAGATGAAGTTCGTCTGCTCAAGCTCGAAGCCCGCCTTGCCGTCAGCGCCGGCAGGGCAGGGGATGCCATCCCGATGCTGCAGCGCGCGGTTGAACTCAATCCGCTGGATGGCGGCGCGCTCATGCTTCTGGGCCAGCATTACATGGATGGAAAAGACGGCGCCAAGGCTACGGGCTACTTCGAGCGGGCGGTGAAACTGAAGGACTACGAAGCAAGCGCCAGCCTCCGCCTTGCCACCCTCCACATCACGGCGAACAAGCTGGCTGACGCCCTGCCGCTGCTGAAACGTTCCAACGAACTCAAGGCCAATGACAGTGTCGCCAAACTCATCACCGACATCGAGAGATCCCTGCGCAAGGGCGGCGCCAAGTAAGACTTTTCCGGCTTTCTCGTCACGCAGGTTGCTCCAGCCAAGCTTGTGAGTGAACTTTACCTCATCGACACCATCGGGCCGTTTTTTCGCGGTTATGACCGGCGTGTCATCAACTGGTCGAAGATCCCCTGGGATCATGCCGGAAGGCAGGGACCCGCCTGGTGGGAAACGGTGTGCAGTGAGCTGAGTGTGCTGGCTCGACAGGCGGCAAGCTGGGGATTCAATGCCGCATCCATTGATGATGTGGCGCATCTGGCGGATCACGAATGGATGGAGCCGGAACTGCGGCATTGTATCCAGCGTTACCGCACAGAGATGCGGCGCTGTTTTGTGGCGCTGCAGCGTGCCGGGCTGACTCCGTATGTCACGATGGATGTTTTTTCCGCGACGCCGGAATTGCTGAATCGGCTGAGGTTAAACCGATCCACGGTGAATGAGTACCTGAGCGACTTGCTGGACCGTTTCTTCATTGATTTTCCTGAGGTCGCCGGAGTGATCGTGCGCATCGGCGAGTCTGATGGCAAGGATGTGCAGGATGATTTTCACAGCCAGCTTGTCATCAAGACACCCGGAGATGCACGGGCCTTTCTTCAGGCCTTGCTGCCCGTGTTTGAAAAGCATGGCCGGCGGATGATTTTCCGGACATGGACGGTGGGAGCTTATCCTATCGGCGATCTGATGTGGCATCGCGATACTTTCGTGCGGGTGTTCAACGGACTGACCAGCACCGCGCTCGTCGTGTCGATGAAGTATGGGGAGACGGATTTTTTTCGTTACCTGCCCCTGAACCGGAATTTCTTTCGCACCCCGCTGGCCAAGATCGTGGAGCTGCAAACGCGGCGTGAGTATGAAGGCTGTGGCGAGTATCCGAGCTTCACCGGCTGGCTCTACGAGCAATATGCGCGCGAGCTTCGTCAGGCTGAAAACGTCATCGGCTGCATGGTCTGGGCACAAACAGGCGGCTGGGTGCCTTTTCGTCGTATCGCCTTTCTCGACCCCGAGGCCTTGTGGACGGATCTGAACACGTTTGTCACCATTCGGGTGATGCGGGATGGTGCTCTGGTCGAGGATGCGGTTCGTGCTTTTGCCAATGAGCGGAAGCTGGCTGATGCCGGTGCCCTGCTGGAGCTCCTGCGGCTGTCTGATGAGTGCATCGGGGAGTTGCTTTACATTGAGGAATATGCCCGCCAAAAGCTCTTTTTCCGGCGTGTGCGCATCCCGCCGATGCTGCAGGTCTATTGGGGGAATATTTTTATCAGTCACAGTTTGCGCCGACTGCTCCGCTACTTTGTCCGTGATGCGGATGCTGCCCTGCGCAGTGCCCGGAGGTGCATGGATAATCTTGATCGCATGATACCGCTGGCTGAACGCGCAGGTGTATCCGTGGCGGATATCATCTACATGCGTGACACCTTTCATCTTCTGGCTCTCTCGCGTGAATACTACTTCGCGGAAGACGCTTCTGACATTGAGGCACGCATCATCGCTGCCAAAAGCGCCTATAAAATGAAGTATGCCAAACGCGGTCTGCGGGCGCGCTATCGTATCAAGACTGATTTTAAACCACGGCTCTTGAACCCCAGACATCTGGCCTGGGCCATCCAGTTTCTCATGCGGCGCCAGCGTGGTTATCGGGTCGTGGACAGGCTGATCGTTCTCAGTGGATTGTCCCTGATTTACCGCCTCATCGCAGCACGCCGGCCGCACTGGATTCCAGGCTTTGCCTCCAAGAGTGCGATGGGTTTGGACGCGGTGTTTAAATAGCGGGGTTTCCACCGTGACGCATTCGTCACTCAGGTGCGGTTTGCTGGTTCGGAAATCTGCTTTCTGTGAACGCTCAGTTCCCCTATTCCCGCCAACATGAGATTGCTGTTAGTCACCGACACTTACCCTCCGGACATCAATGGTGTGTCACGCACGCTTTTCACCCTGGCTGGCGGTCTGGCGGCTCGTGGGCATGAGGTGGAGATTGTGACGACACTGGCGGCGGGTGCTGGTGAGGAGTCGCTGAAAAGACACGTCATGATGTCGCTGCCACTGCCCGGCTACCATGGTCTGCGGATGGGCATCTCAACGACGTGGCAGATGTGTGCGCTGTTCAGGCTCTTCAAGCCGGATGCTGTTTACGTGGCCATCGAGACACCGCTTGGCATCGCAAGTATCCGGGCGGCCGCCAATTTGGGCATCCCTGTGGTCTCCGGCTTTCACACCAACTTTCAATCCTACCTCGAAGACTATCATTTGCCGTGCATGGAAATCATGGCTCAGGGCTTTCTCAGGGTCATCCATAATCAGACGGCCCGCACTTTGACACCGAGTGCCGACACAGCGCGGATGCTTCAACATTGGGGTGTCCGGAATGTTGGCGTGCTGGGGCGCGGGGTGGATACGGAGCTCTTCAATCCAGCCCGCCGGAGCGCCTCTCTGCGCGCCACGTGGGGAGCTGATGACAAGACGCCTGTGGCCATTTATGTGGGGCGTGTGGCGGCAGAAAAAAACCTGTCATTGCTGCTGCGCGCTTTTGCCACATTTCGTGAGGTGCATCCGCAGGCACCGTGCGTGGTTGTCGGGGATGGACCCCGACTCAAGGCTCTGCAAGCCGAGCATCCTGAATTCCTTTATCTCGGTGCAAAGACCGGCACGGAGCTGGCGGAGTGTTATGCCAGTGCCGACGTGTTTGTTTTTTCCAGCATCAGTGAAACGTTTGGCAATGTGGTTTTGGAAGCCATGTCGAGCGGTTTACTGCTTGTGGCCTATGACTACGCCGCACCACGAC
>CAJCCF010000343.1 GCA_903960845.1 uncultured Verrucomicrobiota bacterium
AGATCCATGGCGGCGACAGTTTTGCCATCGTCGTTCTGGCGCATGTAGAAGGGCTTGATGCCCTTCGGGTAATTGTAAATGGTCACCGGGCCGCGCACATGCTCTTCGGCGATGTAGCGTTCATGCTCGGTTTGCAGCCCTTCACCCCACACCACGGGATGCTCGAAGCTGCGTCCCGATTTGAGCAGCAGGTCCACGGCATCCGTGTAGCTGATGCGCTCGAAGGGCTTGTCGAGCGTCTGCTGCAGTCGCCCAACCAATTCCTTGTCAACGAACTTGTTGAAGAACTCGAGTTCCTCCGGGCACTCCTTGAGCATCGCCTCCACGAGGTAGCGCACGTTGGCCTCCGCCAGGCTCATGTCGGCAAACAGGTCGCAGAAGGCCATCTCGGGCTCGATCATCCAGAACTCGGCGGCATGGCGCGCCGTGTTGCTGTTCTCGGCGCGGAAGGTGGGCCCGAAGGTGTAGATGTTGCCCAGGGCACTGGCAAAGGTTTCCCCCTGAAGCTGACCGCTGACCGTGAGGTAGGTGGGCCGGCCAAAAAAATCGTCCTCGGGATTTGCATTCGTTCCCTGTTTGAGGGTCGTCACACGGAAGAGTTCGCCCGCGCCTTCGCAATCGCTGGAGGTGATGACCGGGGTGTGGACACAAAAGAAACCCTGCTCCTGAAAGAAGCGGTGCACGGCAAAGGACATCCGGCTGCGAACGCGGAAAACATTGCCGAACAAATTCGTGCGTGGCCGCAGGTGGGCGATCGTGCGTAAGAATTCGGGGGTGTGGCCCTTTTTTTGCAGCGGATACGTCGCATCGGCCTCACCCAGCACCCGCAGGTCTTTCGCCTGCATCTCCCATTTCTGCCCGGCGGCTGGTGAGGCGATCAGGTCGCCATCCACTTCGATGCTTGCCCCGGTCAGGATGCCCGGCATCAGCGCTGCACAGGGCAGGGTGGCATCGATCACGATTTGCAGTCCCTTGAAGCAGGAACCATCCGTGATCTCGATGAATGAGCAGGCCTTGGAGTCCCGCCGCGTCCGCACCCAACCGCGCACGGTGATGGAGGATAGAGGGGTGTCAGAGGCGAGAAGATGGCGCAGGGTGTCAGGCATGATGGCGATGATGCACGCGACCCGTCCAGTGGTCAAAAGGGAGTGTGCAGTCTGATCAACAAGGCACGGTGTCCTTTTCGCCCATGGGCGGTCACATGGAGCATCGCAGTGACATGGACTTGCCCAAGGGGACATCACGCGCCAAACATCGGGTCTCACATGCCCGCCCGCCCTTCCTCACCGAGATCCGTTACCACCAAAGCAACTTCCGCCATTGAGGCACCGCCAATGCGGGCGCAGGTCCGGACACTCGACAATGGGCTGGAAGTGATTGTGCGCGAGGATCAGCAGCATCCGCTGGTAAGTGTGCAAATCTGGATCAAGGCCGGCAGCCTGCATGAGGAAAAGTGGACGGGGGCCGGTCTGGCTCATTGCGTGGAGCACATGCTTTTCAAAGGCACCTGGAAACGCTCGGCCGTGGAGATCTCCCAGGGCATTCAAAACCTCGGCGGCTATGTGAACGCCTACACGACCTTCAACCGCACCGTGTATTGGATCGATGGTCTGGCCGATCATGCCGAGGGCTATCTGGAGATCCTGGCGGACATGGTGAAAAACTCCCGCATCGACGCGGCTGAACTGGCGAAAGAGCAGGACGTGATCCGCCGCGAGATGGCGATGGACAATGATGATCCGGGCTCAGCGCTTCAGCATCTGGTGCAGGCCACGGCGTTTCGACAGCATCCGCTGCGGCACCCGATCATCGGGCATCGCGCGGTGTTTGATCAGGTGACCCGGGATGATGTGGCGGGTTTTGTGTCGCGGCATTATGTGCCGAACAATTGTTTCATCGTCATTGCCGGCGCGGTGGATCCGGAGACGACCTTTGCGGCAGCGGAGCGCCTGCTGGGCGACTGGCAGCGCCGTGCGTATGAGCCCGTGATGCTGCCGCAGGAGCAGCGCCAGATCGGTGCGCGGACGATGCACAAGGATTTCCCCACGGAGTTGACGCACGTCGCTCTGGGCTGGCAGATTCCCGGCGAGGGACATGCCGACAAGGCGGCTTTGGATGTTCTAGCCTTCTTGTTAGGCTCGGGCCGCAGCTCGCGGATGTATCAGGAATTGCGTGAAAAGAAGAGCATCGCCCACTCGGTCTGGGCGGGTGCCTGGGGATCGCAGGAGTGCGGCGTCTTCAATACCGAGGTCGAGTGCGACCCCAAGGATGCGGAGAGCTGTCGTGAGGCCATGAAGGCAGTGGTGAAGCAGATGCAGCTCAAAGGCCCGTCCAAGGCTGAACTGGCCAAGGCCGTGCGGGCCACGCTCTGCGGGCAGCTCCGCACACTTGCCAGCACCAAGGGGCAGGCGGCGGCCCTCGGGCATGGCTGGCTCACAGTCGGCAGCCTCGACTACGCGCAGCATTACCTGCGCGCCATTCGCACCCTGACACCGGAGGCGATTCGCGCGGTGGCACAGCGATATCTTTTGGACGAGACCTGCAATGTGGTCAGCGTGGGACTGGTGCCGGGCATCAAGGCCGCGGCGGCGCAAGGTGCAAGCCGCAAAGACGCGGTGCAGCGCTTTGAACTCAAGAACGGGCTGACAGTACTCGTGCAGGAAAATCCACGGCTGCCGCTGGTTTCTGTCCGCGCCGGATTCCTGGCAGGTGTGCCGGTCGAGACGGAGGCCAATGCTGGAGTCACCCAGGTTTCAGCTTCGATGCTGCTCAAAGGCACCAGGACCCGGCAGGCCGCACAGATCGCCGCTGAGATGGAAAATCGCGGCGGCAGCCTTCACTGCAGCGCGGATGCCCACCGCTACGTCTTTGGAGTCGATGTGGTCCGTGGTGACGAGTCCGCGGGGCTGTCCCTGATCGCCGATCTCATCCAGAACGCCACCCTGCCTGCCGCGCAGCTGGTTGAGGTGAAGAAGCGCCAGATCGCAAACATCCAGGAGGAGAAAGAGGACCCGCTCACGGTGGCCATGCGCCGTGCCAGGAGTGAAATTTTTGCCGGTGAGCCCTTTGCCCGCACGGCACTTGGCACCGAGACTTCGGTGAAATCACTGAAAGTCGAAACCTGTCGGGCGATGCTGAAGCAATCTCTCGTGGGCAGCAATGGCGTGATCTCAATCGTCGGTGACGTGAAGACAGCGGAGATCCGCAGGCAGATCGAAGCTGGTTTTGGCAAACTGCCGCGTGGTGAAAAGTGCGGCATCGTCCAGTCGGGCTCTGCCAAAAAACGCAAGCCGGCCACGCACACGCTGAACATGGAAAAGGAGCAGGCCGTGCTGGTCATCGGCTTCCGCAGCGTGGGATTGCACCATGCCGACAGTCATGCGCTGACGCTCATTGACGAGGCCTGCAGTGACATGGGCAGCCGGCTCTTCAATCGCATTCGCGAGGACCTGGGCCTGGCTTACTACGTCGGCGCGCAGCAGTTTGCCGCGCTGGGTGCCGGAGCCTTTTATTTTTATGTCGGGACGGATCCCGCCAAGGTCAACCTGGCCCAACAAGAAATGCTGCGGCTGATCGAGGATCTGGCCCAGAACGGACTGACGGCTGAGGAGCTTGACCGGGCCAAAACCGCCTGGCGTTCTTCCTGGCTGCGTGCCCAGCAGGGCAATGCCGGGCTGGCTGATGTTTACGGATGGAATGAACTCAACGGCAACGGCTACACCCACTTTCAGCACCTCCCTGAGATCATGGCCGGGATCACGGGAAAAGACATCCGCCGCGTGGCGAAGACCTATCTAAGCAAGGCGGGCGCCTATGTGGTGCGCGTGATGCCAAAGGCGACCGACTGAGGACTTCATCAGGCTGCCCGCAAGACTTCGCGCGCTGTCCGCGTATGGTCCGCATGTCGCCATTGCATCCACAGCATCTGCGCACTCGCCGTGAGGTCATTCAGGCGGGTGCTGTCGGGTTGCTTGGACTGGGCATGAATCATCTCACCGCCTTGCAGGCCCTTTCGGCACCTGCGGCACGACCTCCGCGGGCCAAGTCGGTGATCTACATTTTCCTCTCGGGCGGTTTGTCACAGCTTGAAAGTTTTGACATGAAACCCGATGCGCCACTGGAGGTTCGTGGTGAGTTCAAGCCGATCCGCACGCGCACGCCGGGCACCCACATCTGTGAATACCTGCCCAAGTTGGCCGGAATCTCCGAGAAATGGTCACTGGTCCGCTCACTCACCCACAATAGCAGCGATCACTCGCAGGGGCATCACATCATGCTCACCGGGCGCTCGGATGTGCCGCTGGGATTCGATCCCTCCAAACCAAAAAAATCAGACCATCCTTCCATGGCTGCGCTGGCGACGGCGCTGCTGCCGCATACGAACAACCTGCCGCCGGCCATCGTGCTGCCCGACAAGATCGTGCACAACTCCGGGCGGACCATCGCGGGGCAGTTTGGCGGCATGCTCGGCTCGCAGCATGATCCCTGGTTTCTGGAAATGTCGCCCTATCACCCGAAGCACTATGGGGCCTTTCCTCAGTATCTGTTTCATCATGAGCGCGGTTTCGAAAAGGACCCCTCCATTCATTTCCAGGCGCCGCATCTCTCCCTGCCGCAGGGACTCACCCTCGACCGCGTGATGGATCGCGTCTCGCTGCGGGATTCTTTTGAAAAGCAGGCTGACAATCTCACCAGCCTTGCCGGTGACGCTGGGTTCGACTCATCACGTCAGGCCGCCATCTCCCTCCTTTCCAACCGCAAGGTGCATGACGCTTTCAGTTTGAAGAAGGTCGATCCCAAAATGCTCGAACGCTACGGGCACCACAGCTTCGGCTGGTCGCTCCTCATGGCCCGCCGCCTGGTGGAAAGCGGTGTGCGCCTCGTGCAGGTCAATCTGGGCAACAACGAAACCTGGGACACTCATCAGTCGGCTTTCCCAAACCTGAAAAAATTCCTGCTGCCACCGATGGATCAGGCTGTCAGTGCATTGATCGAGGATCTCGATGCCAGCGGCCTGCTCAAGGACACGCTCATTGTCATGGGCAGCGAGTTTGGCCGCACGCCGAAGATCAGCTCGCTCAGCAGCACCGCCCTGCCGGGACGCAATCATTGGGGACATGTGCAGAGTGTCATGCTCGCCGGTGGTGGCATCAAAGGCGGCCGCGTCATCGGCAGCAGCGACAAAATGGGTGGTTATCCCGAAAGCGATGCCCAGACGCCCGAGAATCTCGCCGCCACCATCTATGAGGCGCTCGGCTTGCCGCGCGACCTCATGTGGCACGACTTCACCGGCCGTCCGCACACACTCTACATGGGTTCACCGATTTCCGGTCTTGTGTGAAGCAGCGACTGGTTGATACGGAGCGCAGGCGTCCCATGCAGGCTGCTTGATTGGTGGAGCTGTCAAAATCAACCCACACTCAAGCCTCCAAATCAGCATGCCACGGCATCAATGGATGCCAGCATGAAAGAAAACGGCATCATTCATTTTGTTCAGTATTGCCTCAGAGCCTCGATTCCATCAAAGGTGATGCTTCTTATGAAAAGCCGATTTTTCACCACACTCCTCCTCTGTCTCACCTCAGCCGCCCTGGCGGCGGACCAGTCTTTTTCAGGCATCACCGGCCTCCAACTCTACAGCTTGCGCAGCCAGTTCAAGCTGCGCGGCGTGCCATGGACGCTGGATCGCGTGAAATCCTTCGGCATCACCGAAGTGGAGCTTGCAGGCACCTACGACATGAAGCCTGAGCAGTTCAAAACCGAACTCGAGCAGCGCGGCCTCAAGGCCGTCAGCGGTCACTTCCCCTATGGCCGCTACAAGACCGATCTCGATGTCGTGGTGGCGGAGGCAAAGACCCTGGGCTTGAAATATGCCGGCTGTGCCTGGATTGACCACAAGGGCAGCTTTGATGTAGCCGAGTGTCAGGACGCCATCGCCACCTTCAACAAGGCCGGTGAAGCCCTGGCCGCTGCCGGTATCACCTTTTTCTACCACTGCCATGGTTATGAATTCGAAAAGCAGGGCGATGGCACGCTGATGGACATGCTTATCAGCAGCACCAAGCCGGAGTATGTGAGCTATGAGATGGACGTGCTCTGGGTGGTCTTTCCCGGCCAGGACCCCGCAGCGCTGCTGGAAAAATATCCTGATCGCTGGAAGCTCATGCATCTCAAAGATCTCAAGAATGGTGTGGCCACAGGCTCCCTCAGTGGCGGCACCGACGTGAAGAACGACGTTACCCTCGGCACCGGCCAGATGAACTGGCCCGCCATCTTCACCGCCGCCCAGAAGATCGGCGTGAAGCACTACTTCATCGAGGACGAATCCCCCACATCAGAAGAGCAGATCCCATCAAGCCTGACCTTCTTGAAGAATCTAAAATGGTAAGCCTGGAAACAGAGTTGAGCTGCGGAGCCCCGAAGGAAATTGTCAGTTGACCTGCCCGCAGTGCTGCGGGCGGGCGGGTGCGAACCTGTCTGGGCATGGTCCTCCGTTCACTGCTTTCCCTTCAATATCCGATCATACTCAGTGTGGGTGCCGATCCATATCCAGTAATAGATGTCATCCTCTAAAATAGCCAACGCTCGGTAGTCCTGCGTAACCCGCACGGACCACAACTCGCCAATAGGTTTGAACTGGAGTGACGGATGCCTCGGATTACTCTGCCAAAAACGATACTGTTTCCTGGCAGCTTTCTTGATCTCTGGCGGGAGTTCCGAATACCCCACCCAAAACTTAGTCGTGGTTAAGGACTTCATCCAGAGAGCGAGTTCTACCAGCGGAAATTTCGGCCCGTGCCTCTGCCAGGAAATCATCGAGTCTGCCGTTCTTCAAGTCGGACTCTAACTGCTCGTCCCAGTCACGCCAAAGTTCGTCTGAGAACTGGTGTAGCAGTGACCACCGTTCGCCAGTCGGCAGGCGGTGAAGGGCCTCAGAAATTTCAGCAACGGTGCTCATGATTAAGGACGCAAAATAGC
>CAJCCF010000344.1 GCA_903960845.1 uncultured Verrucomicrobiota bacterium
AGCCGCACCCACCCAAGGGATGAACCCTGCAGATTGAGGGCACCCTACAAAGAGGTTGACGTATGCCGTGGTGCGTGCAGGCGTGCTGCCGCAGTAATCAATGTTCAGCGTGGTGGCACAGCCTGTGATGTAGGTTGCTGCAATGATCAGCGTGGCAGTGAATATCTTGTTCATGATCTCGTAAGTAGGTTAGATGAGTTAAGAGTTATTATCAAACTTTCTGTTATTTACTTCGAAGACACAAAGTGGTCGTCACTTAGGGTGTCTCGGCAACACCCTGGGCCCTTCAAGCTCACATACGCGCTCAATTTGAGATGAAACTATTGACATGAAACTCGAAGGGGCAGGGATCCCACTCCAAGCGACTTAGAACGCACTCGAAGGGGCTGGGAGGGCACGCGAAGGGGCTGGGATTGCAATCGAGGCGGCAAGGATCGCACCCGAAGTCGGGAAAGGGTGCCATGCAGGCGACTTGGGACGCGATCGTTGCCGGAAAGAGGGCACCCGAAGGAGCTGGGAGGGCACGCGAGGTGGCAAGGATCGGACCCGAAGGGGCAAGGATTGCACCCGAAGTCGCGAAGAGGTGCCATCCAGGCCGCTTGGATCGCATCCCAAGCGGCAAGGAATGCATCCCAAGCGGCTTCGACCGCAGCCGAGGCGGCAAGGAATGGACCCGAAGGGGCTTGGCAGTGCGTTCGAGGCGACAAGGACTTGACTCGAAGCGGCAAGGAATGCACCCGAAGCGACAAAGAATGCATCCCAATGAGGTGGACCCCGAAATTCGGGCCAGTGGCGGAGCGTTCTGAGTTTAGAGTGGGAGCGGGTTTGGAACAGCAACCCAGACACCCCAATACCCAGTGAAAGCAAAACGTAAAAGACATGACTCGCAGTTCAAAGCACGTGTGGCTTTAGAAGCCCTCAAAGGGATCAAGACAGTGCAACAAATCGCCAAAGACTTCGACGTCCACCCCGTGCAGGTCACGGAGTGGAAAAAGAGGCTCAGTGCGCACGCCGGCAGCGTGTTTGAGAACGGCAAGGAGCGCGAGGTCGAGGACTTCAGTGCGGAGCGCAGCGACCTGCATTCCAAGATTGGCGAACTCACCGTGAAGCTGGACTTCGTGGTAAAAAAATCCAAGCAGCTCGGAGTGTGGAGCGGACTGCCGGACTCATTGAAACTCGACACGCGAAACTCAGCATGAGAACCCAATGCCAACTGCTGGGAGTGGCACGCTCCAGCCTGGATTATGTGCCGGTGGAGGAGACGGCGCTCAATGCGCAGATCAAACGCCAGCTCGATGAACTCTACCTGCGCGAGCCCTGCCTGGGATCACGCAAACTGGTCACCGTGTTGGCGCGCGATCACGGCATTGAGGTCAATCGCAAGCGTGTTCAGCGTTTGCGACTGGAGATGGGCCTGGAGGCCATCTACTGCAAGCCACGCACGAGCATCGCCAACAAGGCAGACCGCATCCATCCCTACGTGCTGCGTGATCTGAGCGTCACGCGTGCTGATCAGGTGTGGTGTGCCGACATCACCTACATCCCGATGAAGCGCGGCAGCGCCTATCTCTGCGCGGTGATGGACTGGCACACGCGCTGCGTGTTGGGGTGGGCGGTGAGCAACACGATGGACACCTCGTTGTGCCTGCTCGCGTTGGAGCGTGCCAAAGCGTGGGCGAAGTGTGTGCCGGAGATCTTTAACACGGATCAAGGCAGCCAGTTCACCAGCGCAGAATGGACAGGCAGGCTCACCGAGTGGGGCGTGAAAATCAGCATGGATGGCAAAGGGCGCTGGATGGACAACGTGTTCATTGAGCGGCTGTGGCGGAGCCTCAAATACGAGGACATCTACATCAAGGAATACGCCACGGTGAACGCGCTGGAAAAGGGCATCGAAAGCTGGATGACACGCTACAACACCTGGCGGCCGCATGAGGCGCTGGGCAATCTCACGCCAAGTGCGATGTATCGTCCAAAACACAAACCCAAGCCATTGATCGAAATGATGCAACGCGCCGCATAATCCCACCCATTGGCGGCGACCGCAATTGAGGCAGCTGTGAACCAGTCAGCTCGCTACGCTCGCCGCCATGTTCACAGCTGCCTCAATTGCGGAGTAAAGTCCTTGCGCAGCCACCATCCAAGAACGAAACAAATCACATCCAAGCCCGTGACCAAGCTAACTTAACTTTGCGTTTCCCTGGCCGAAGAATGGGGTCCACCTCATTGCGCTCATGGCTGCATAAAAAAAACGCCAAAGTCCACATCCACAACTTTATTGTTTATCAGCCGCATCTAGGCACTGGCGATGGATCTGTCCCGCTAAACTATTACTTGAACGGATTAAATCTGAACGACAGCCAGCTTGGGCATCCTATTTCAAAAACGCGCCGCTAGGCGCTCAAAAACCGTGTGTTACGATCTTAAAATATCGCGTATGACACCGCCGCAATCAAAACCAACAGGAAGTCCCAAGGCGGTTTGCCTTTCATTGATTCGAATAAAAGCCTACGTAGAGTACCCTACCGATTTGGCCAGACCACGCCCACGATTAAGGAGAGGTCACAGCGCCGCGCGGCTGAACTCAAATCTCGACGAAAACCACGGCGTCCATATGGTGAGAGTGCTAAAAGGCAGCAACGTGGTGCGGCATCTCATGTTTGGAGTTGTGGTGATAAGCTCCTCGGCGTTCAGCCGATTTCTGTGATCTATGCAATGGCAAACCGAGAAAATCCGTAGCCGGG
>CAJCCF010000345.1 GCA_903960845.1 uncultured Verrucomicrobiota bacterium
AACCAAGGGATTATGAGTCCCCTGCTCTAACCGTTGAGCTACAGGCGCCTCGTGGTGGGCGGGGAGTATGGCCGAATGATGAATCTCGGCAAGGCGTGATTTGCCATTGGCGCGCGGTTCTTTCCCGCTATGAATGGCAGCCCATGAAAATCCTGGTCACTGGCAAAGGCGGACGCGAGCACGCCCTCATCACCGCTCTGAGCGAATCCCCCGAGTCCCACGAAATCTTTGCCTACCCGGGCAGTGATGCCATCGCGACGCTCGCGACACGTGTTGATGTGCCCGGCTTGCCCGAGCTGATCACCTGGATGCAGGCCAACGCCATCGACCTCTGCGTGGCGGGTGAAGAAGCCTGGCTGGTGAAGGATCGCGGGCTGGCAAACCTGTGCGCCGAGGCAGGCATCCCCTGCTGGGGACCGCTGAAAGAAGCCGCGCAACTTGAAGCCTCGAAAGCCTTCGCGAAATATTTCCTCAAACGCCATCACATCCCGACGGCGGCATTCACGGTCTGCACCACGGCCGAAGAGGCTCGCGCCGCTCTCACCCAATTCCCCATCGTGCTGAAGTTCGACGGACTCGCTGCGGGCAAAGGCGTGGCCGTTTGCCCGAACCGCGATGAAGCCGAGGAATTCATCACCGATGTCATGGAGAAGCGCATCTTTGGCGCGGGCAATCTGCTCGTCGAGCATTGCCTCACCGGTCCGGAGATCTCCATCTTTGTTTCCGTTTGTGACGAGCACTATCACATCCTGATGCCCGCCCGCGACTACAAGCGGATCCGCGACAATGATCAGGGCCCGAACACCGGCGGCATGGGCGCAGTGGCCAGCCGCCAGCTCGCCGAACCCATGATGATGGAACGCATCGAACGCGAAATCGTGCAGCCAACCGTGACCGGCTTGATTCAGGACGGCCTCAAGTATCGCGGCTTCCTCTACTTCGGCCTCATGCTCACGCCCGACGGCCCGCAGGTCATCGAGTACAACTGCCGCTTCGGCGATCCCGAAGCCGAGGCCGTGATGCCGTTGGTGCGTGGCGACTTCGCCCGTTATGTGTTCGAGGCCGCCAAAGGCCACCCGCAACCCGATCTCATCCATTTTGCCGAAGGCTGGAGCATCTGCCTCATCTCCGCATCGGCGGGCTATCCGGCATCTTCACGCAGCGGCGACGTCATCCGTGGCCTGGATCAGGTAACCGGCGCCCGTGTGTATCACTGCGGAACCAGAAAGAATGCCGCCGGTGATTTTGAAACCAACGGCGGCCGCGTGCTCGCCATTGTCGCCCAAGGCACGACCCGCACAGAAGCCCGCGACAAAGCCTACGCCGAGTCCGCCAAAGTCACCTTCGACGGTCTCCAGCGCCGCAGCGACATCGGTCAGATGCACTTTGAATAGCGGGGCCATCAGGCATTCAACCTCAACAAACGCCTCACCTGCATTGCTGGAATCCCCGTGAAAGGCGTCCTGGCCATGGCATCGCAGACTTGGTCCAATCATGGACAGTCAATTGGCAGTGGAATGGAAGGACAAGCGCATCAAAGACACCTCAACCTTTGGCCACCTTCCCCAGTGTTGCCTTCCTGATTGTATCCGTTATTCTCGTGACATGAGCACACTCACCCTGAATATCGAAAAGGAGTTCGAATCCATCGATCCCGAGGACGCACTGCATATTCAGCGTGCACTGCTGGAGATGCTGCAGCTCGCGCGTCGGAAGAAAGCGGTCGCAAAGCTCGCTGCTTCCAAGCCAGAGAAATACACGTTGCCAAGCTGGAATCTGGGAGTGCGCCCTGGACTTGATCTGACCAAACTGGCTCATGTGGATGAAGATGACTAGGCCGAGTGACCAAACATGATCTTTCTCGACGCCAATCTGCTCATTTACTCGGTCAACTCCGATGCCCCGCTGCATCAACAGGCAAAGGACTGAGTACAGACAACTCTGGATGGGCAGAGAGGGCCGGTGGCACTGAACTGGTTTGCTCTGGTCGCCTTTGTTCGCATCATCACGAATCCCAAAATCATGAACACGCCGCGTTCACTTGATGAGGCTCTCAATCACGTAAACTCCTGGCTTCGGCTCCCTGCTGTTACCCTGATTTCACCCGGAGTAAATCACGCCTGGGATTTTGAAGCCTTGTGCCGAGCCTCAAGCGCGAAAGGCAATCTTGTAACAGACGCTCATCTCGCGGCACTTGCCATTGAGCATGATTGTGAACTGGCCTCCTGCGACTCTGACTTCGCCAGATTCCCCGGCCTGCGCTGGATCAACCCTCTCGCCTCGTGATGGTTCGTTTTTGATCCCGCACTGGCTAACCTTGGATCCTTAAACCGGAGTTGAAAACTCATGGCTGAGAGCCGGGTGGTTCAAACTCAACTGCTTGAGTTTTCAGGATTCATTCACTCCAAAGGAAAATGCATGGGGTGGCTTGAACGGCTTTCGTTTCAGGCGCTCAACAAGAAGCTCTCAACACGGATTCAAGGTTGTTGCGTTCGTACAACAGCGCCATTCCGGCTGAAATCTTTGGGCGGTGGTGGCGTTCTTTCCAACCTCACTATGCGCTCGTTTCTCCTGACCCTCGTTTTTGCCGCCACCACGCTTCATGCTGCCCCGCAGTGGATCTGGCTTTCCACCAACGGCAACAAAGACAAGGCCGTGACTTTTCGTCATCGCTTCGAAGTGCCTGCAAACGCGCACTTTGCCACACTGGAACTGACCTGTGACAATGGCGCTGACGCGATCCTCAATGGCAGGAAGGTGCTCACCAATCCGGATTGGCAGGCGCCAACCAAGGTGGACATCAGCAAGGACATCAAGCGCGGTGAATCCAACGAACTCATCGTGAATGCCCGCAATGAAGGCGGTGTCGCAGCCCTGATCGCCCGGCTCAAAATCAAGCTGGCGAATGGTACCGAGAAGGTGCTCGCGGAAACCAGCGGCAAGTGGGAGGCCTCGACCACGGGCAAGGAAGAGTGGAAGCCGGCGATGGTCATCAGCGAGTATGGCAAAGACCCTTGGGGGCTGGCGCTGGATGGCAAACCCGGCGGCGGCAAATCGAACGAATCCGCAGAAAGCGTGGCAGCCTCCGAGATCACCGTGCCAAAAGGCTTCAAGGTCGAGAAGCTCTACAATGTGCCCAAGGATAAAGAAGGCTCATGGGTGGCGCTGACGGTGGACAGCAAGGGCCGCCTCATCGCCTGCGATCAATACGGCAGCATCTACCGCATGAGTGTGCCAGCCATCGGCAGGACAGAGAACCTGAAGCCTGAGAAACTCGCCATCGAAATCGGCAAGGCGCATGGTCTGCTTGTCGCCTTTGGCAGCCTCTACGTCATGGTCAATGAGGATGGAAAAAACAACGGCCTATACCGCCTGACCGACACCAATGGCGACGATCAATACGACAAGATCGAGAAACTGCACACGATGGCCGGCGGCGGCGAACACGGTCTGCACAGCATGATCGTGAGTCCTGATGGCAAGCGCATTTTCTTCAACTGCGGCAATCACACCAAACTGCCTGATGGCCTCGAAAAAAGCCGTCCGGCCAAGGTTTGGGACGAAGATCACATCCTGCCGCGCATGTGGGATGCGAATGGCCACGCCCGCGGCATCACCGCCCCCGGCGGTTACGTTTGCAGCATGGATCCGGATGGGAAAAATCTGGAACTCTTCTGCTATGGCTTCCGCAATGAGTTCGACATCGCTTTTGATCTCAGCGGCGAACTCTTCACTTACGATGCCGACATGGAGTGGGACATCGGCTCGCCATGGTATCGCCCCACGCGCGTGAATCATTGTGTCAGTGGTGCCGATTACGGCTGGCGCAGCGGCAGCGGCAAATGGCCCGGCTATTATCCGGATTCACTCCCGACCACACTCGACATCGGCCCGGGCAGCCCCACCGGTGTGGTCAGCGGCAACGGCGCCAAATTCCCGGCCAGATATCAGCGCGCGGTCTTCATCAACGACTGGACCTACGGCACCATGTGGGCCATCCACCTGCAGCCCAAGGGTGGCAGTTTCCTCGCGGAGAAAGAGGAGTTCGTGTTCGGCAAACCTCTGCCGCTCACAGATGTCATCATTCATCCAAATGATGGCGCGATGTATTTCGCCGTCGGTGGTCGAAAGACGCAGTCAGGCGTGTACCGCGTCACTTATGCCGGTGAAGAGTCCACCGCCGCAGTGAAAGCGCTGCCACTGGATGAAGAAACGCGGATGCGCCAGACCCTTGAAGCAATGCACCGTGAAGGTGGTGACCCGCAGAAGATTCTCGCCGCCGCCTGGCCTTATCTCAGCCACAGTGACCGCCATGTGCGCTATGCAGCGCGCGTCGCCATTGAGCGCCTGCCTGTTGCGCTCTGGAAGGAAAAGGCGCTGGATGAAACGCATCCGCAGGCCCTGATTGAGGCCATCATCGCCCTCGCACGTGTGAGCGGCGGAGGCAAAGGAACCGAAGGTGGCAAGCCAGCCGCTAAACCCACCGGCACTTCATCAGGCCCCATCGGCAATGTGACATCTGAGAATGCGGAGTTTCAGGGGCAGATGCTGAAAGCTCTGGGCCGTCTCGGAGAAGCCAAACTCAACATCAACCAGCAGCTCGCCGCGCTGCGTGCGCTGCAACTCGTGCTCATCCGTCTCGGCAAACCCGGCCCCGAAGTCTGCGCGGAAATCGCCGAAAAACTGGAAGCCATCTATCCATCTGAAGATGCCTTCATCAATCGTGAACTCTGCCAGCTTCTGGTCGTGGTCGATTCCAGCAAAGCTCCGGTCAAAACACTCGCCCTCATGGCCACCGCCAAGGATGACTTCCAGGAGGTCGCCACCGACGCCGTGCTCAGCCGCAATGATGGTTATGCCAATGCGGCCCGCGCCGCAGCAGGCAGCCGCCCCAATGGCCAGCAGATCAGTTACATGTTTGCCCTGCGCAATGCCACCGCCGGCTGGACGCCCGAGCTGCGCAAAACGTTCTTTTCCTGGTTCCCGCGCGCCCGCACCTGGAAGGGCGGCAACAGCTTCAAGGGCTTCATCGAAAACATCCGCAAAGACGCCATGGCCACCTTTGTGCCGGCGGAAGAAGTCGCTGCTTTGGAAGCGCTCAGCAACAAGAGCGAGACGGTCTCCATCCCCAATTACGTCGCCCCCAAAGGCCCGGGCAAAGCCTGGAGTGTCGATGAAGTCGTGAAGCTCACAGCGGGCGGACTCAAGGGCCGCGACTTTGCCAATGGCGAGGCCATGTACCGCAGCGTCATGTGCGCCACCTGCCACCGCTTCAATGGCGACGGCGGCAGTATCGGCCCCGATCTCACCGGTGTCGGCAATCGCTACACCATGCGCGATCTCATGGAGAACATCGTCGATCCAAGCAGAGTCATCTCCGACCAGTACGACAGCCACGAGATCACCAAGAAAGACGGCAGCACCATCCTCGGACGCATTGTCGTCGAGGAGAACGGCAAGGTTTTCGTCATGACCAACCCCTTTGCCCCGAATGATCAGCTGGCCATCAATGAGAGCGACATTGCCAAAAAGGAAACCCGCAAAGTCTCGATGATGCCACCCAGCATGATCAACGCCCTCAATCAGGACGAACTCCTCGACCTCCTCGCCTACCTCACCAGCGGCGGGAACGCCAAGGACAAGGCGTTTGCGAAGTGACCCTGAGCGCTAACCAACCATGCAGACAGGCCTGACCGAAAGGGCAGTTTGATCAGGCGCGTATTTTGCACCGTCATGCGCCGGTGTCTGCCATTTCTCAGCACGCTGATTCTCCTCTATGCCTGCCAGTCAGGCCTGGCGGGGGAGGCTGTGCCTGCGGCACCACTGTGGTCGTTGCAGCCTTTTGCCATCAAGCCTTTGCCGCAAGTGCGGCACACCGCGTGGCCGCGCTCCCGGATTGACCACTTCCTGCTGGCGCGCCTGGAGCAGGAGGGCCTGGACCCGAATGCAGAAGCCATGCCTGCCACATTGATGCGCCGACTTTACTTCGATCTCATCGGCCTGCCACCACCGGTGGCGGCTGTTGAGGAGTTCGAGCGGTCGCCCCATCCGCAAACCTCATGGGCATTGATCGTGGAAAGACTGCTCGCCTCTCCCGAATTTGGCGCACGCTGGGGCCGACACTGGCTGGATGTGGCACGCTATGCTGAAACCTCCGGCAACACGCGCAACATGGCCTATGTGCTGGCCTGGCGTTACCGGAACTACGTGGTGCGCGCCTTCAATCGCGACACACCCTTTGACGAGTTCGTGCGCGAGCAGATCGCGGGCGATCTCCTGCCGCCGTCCAACCATCCCTTGCGGCGGGACGATCAACTGCTCGCGACCGGCTTCCTCAACGTGGGTGTGAAATCGCTCGGTGAGCAGGACAAGGTGCTCTATGACATGAACGTGGCGGATGATCAGATCGACGCCACCTGCCACGCCTTTCTCGGGCTCAGCGCAAACTGCGCGCGCTGCCATGATCACAAATTTGATCCCATCCCAACCACCGACTACCACGCGCTCGCGGGCATCTTTCGCAGCACTCAAAACCTTTCCGGGGTGCAAACCAACAATGTGACCAAAGAAGCCGAGGCCATGCCGCTCGGAATGGATGGCCCTCAGCGCATGACCGCCATCAAGAGGCATGAAAAGGAACTGAGCGACATGCAGAAGGGTTACGAAGACCTGGCCAAAAGGCGCAACACAATGCGCGATGAACTGGTGAAGGCCGGCTTTGATCCCGCAAAGATCGTGAAGCCACCCGACACGATGCCAAAAGAAATGGTCGGAAAAATGATCGCCGTCACCACACTGTCGAAGGATGTCGAGGAGTGGAAACTGCGCCTGGCGGACAAGCAGAAGAGAACGCCGCCAACGCCGCCGCTGGGCATGTCGGTGCGTGAATCGGAGGCTCCGATGGACTGTCCCGTTTATGAAAAAGGAGAGATCAAAAAACCTCTGGCCCCGGTGAAGCGCGGAGCCTTGTCCGCACTGCCCGTGAAGCTTGCCGCCATTGGTGAAAAGGAGAGCGGCCGCCGCCAGCTGGCCGACTGGATCGCCAGCCCGCACAACCCGCTGACGGCGCGCGTGATCGTGAACCGTGTCTGGCTGCATTTGTTTGGCCGCGGCATCGTCGATACCCCGGATGATTTCGGCAGGATGGGCCGCAAGCCTTCACATCCCGAACTGCTCGATGATCTCGCCGCGCGCTTTGTGCGTGACGGCTGGGGAATCAAGTCACTGATCCGCGAACTGGTCCTCTCACGCGCTTACCGGATGGATTCAGGCAATGGCGCGGGCCTGGCCATCGATCCCGCCAACATCCTGCTCTGGCGGGCTAACAAAAAGCGCCTCGAAGCCGAACCCCTGCGCGACGCCATCCTTGATCTCGGCGGCACTCTTGATGTCCGACCGCGCGAAGGCTCGCCCATCGCCGATCTCGCCCAGCCGATCACTCCGCAGGGGCGCGAGGTTGGTCGCAAGCATTTCCTCAATGACCTGAAGGATGACACCACTCACCGCAGCATCTATCTGCCCATCGTGCGCGGCGCCCAGATGCCGATGATGCAGTGCTTCAATGCCGCCGACCCTGGACTGGTCATCGGCGCGCGCTCCGTCAGCATCACACCCGCCCAGTCGCTGGTGCTCATGAACAGCGACACCGTCATGAATCAGGCGCAGGGATTTGCCCGGCGCATTCTTGCCACAGCGGGCGGCACGGATGAGCATCTCATCAGGGCCTGGCGCATGACCTCCGCGCGCCAGCCAACGGCCGGTGAACTCAACACCCTGCGCGCTTTCATCACGACCACCGGCGACAATGTCACCGGTTGGACGCAGCTTTGTCATGCGCTGATGCAGAGCGGGGAGTTTCAAACCATCTACTGATCCCGTCCATGAACCGCATCTTCTCCCGCCGTGACCTGCTCAGCGCTTCAAGCGCCGGTTTTGGCATGCTGGCATTCAACGGCTTGTTCAGCAGACAGGCCACGGCCAGTCCTCAACTGCCGGCACAGACACATTTCCCGGCCCGGGCAAAGCGGGTCATTTTCCTCTTCATGCAGGGCGGCCCGTCACAGGTGGACACCTTTGATTACAAACCCGCGCTGACGAAGCAGCACAATGTGCCCAATGTGAAAGGCAGTCCGAATGTGTATTACCAGTCGCCCTGGGCATTCAAACCGCGCGGGCAGAGTGGCATGCTGATTTCAGATCTGCTGCCGAACATCGCCCGTCATGCCGATGACCTTTGCGTCATCAATTCCATGCACACCGACCACAATGCGCATCCGCAGGCCATCCTGCAGATGAACACGGGCAGCTTTGCATTCACGCGGCCCAGCGTTGGCGCGTGGTGCGTGTATGGCCTTGGCAGTGAGAATCAAAACCTGCCCGGCTTTATCACCATCAACCCCGAGTTCTCGGGTGGCGGTCCTTTGAAATACGGCAGCGCATTCCTGCCTGCGGCCTGCGCCGGCACGCCCATCGGACAGGACAGCGGCGCGAGCGCCAGCGCACCGGCCACTCCGCTCAAGGACATCCAGCTGCCCTTCATGAAAAACGCGCGGCTTGATGCCTCCGCGCAACGTCATCAACTCGATCTAGTCCAGTCCCTCAATCGTCAGCGCCTGGCTCGGGATGGCAGCAATGAGGCTCTTGAAGGGCTCATCAATTCAGCCGAAATGGCCTTCAACATGCAGCGTGAAATGCCCGGCGTGATGGACCTGAACAAGGAGAGTCCCGCCACGCGGGAGATGTATGGCATCGGCGACGGCAAACCCACCGATCAAATCGGGCGAGCCTGCCTCATGGCGCGGCGTTTTGCAGAGGCGGGTGTGCGCTTCATTCAGGTGAACCACGCCTTCTGGGACGACCACTCGGACATTTTCACCGGCCACCCCAAGCATGCACTGGAGACCGACCAACCAGTCGCCGCCCTGCTATCGGATCTAAAACAACGCGGTCTGCTGGATGACACACTCGTTCTTTGGGGTGGCGAGTTTGGCCGCCCGCCCCTGCTCAACAAAAACAAGGGACGCGACCATGACAACGCCGGCTTCACGATGTGGATGGCCGGTGGCGGGGCGAAGCCGGGCATCCGCTATGGCAGCACGGATGAAACAGGCTTTCAAGCGGAGCAGAACAAGGTGCACCTGCATGATCTGCACGCCACCATGCTGCACCTGCTCGGCCTTGATCACGAGCGCCTCACTTATCGTTTCGGCGGTCGTGATTTCAGGCTCACCGATGTCTTTGGCGAGGTGAAGAAGGGGCTGATTGGATAACCAACGTTACTTCGGCTGATGCATCGCGATGCAATGCAGGCCGCCGCCCTCCATGACGAGGTCCTTGCAGGTCACGGAGATGATCTCGCGGCCCGGGAAGCACTCGGCGATCTTGTCCTCGGCGATCTGATCCTTTTTCTTCTGACCGAAGATGGGGACCATGATGGCGTTGTTCATGATCATGAAGTTGGCGTAGCTGGCAGGCAGGCGGCTGAGACGCCAGTCCTTGACCTCGATGGCGTTGGGCATTTCGATCTCGATGATCTCGAGCTTGCTGCCATCGGCCGTGCGGACGTCGTCGAGTTGTTCGCGAATCCGCTTCAGCGTTTTGAAATTGGGGTCGGACTCCTTCGACTCAACCATGCAGATCACGGCGTCTTCACGGATGAAGCGCACGATGTCATCAACATGCCCGTCCGTGTCATCACCTTCGATGCCTGATTTGAACCAAACGATGTCGGTCACACCGAGCATGGCTTTGAGTTCCTTTTCGACATCCTCTTTCTTGCGGGCCTTGCCGCCGTTGCGGTTGGGATTGAGCAGCACAGCCTCGGTCGTCAGAAGCAGACCCTTGCCGTTGGTTTCGATGGCACCGCCCTCGAGAACCATGTCGGAGGTGAAGCACTCCATTTTGAGTGAGGCGGCAGCCTTCTGTGGGATCAAATCATCGAGCTCATACGGGAACTTGCCGCCCCAGGCGTTGAATTTCCAATCGGTGATCGCCACCTGGCCGGTTTCATTGTGCTTGATGAAAATCGGTCCGTGGTCACGGCACCACACGTCGTTCGTGCTGTTCTCATAAATGTCCACCTGGCTGAGATCGCCCTCATTGTCGGCGATGCTGAGGCGGATGTTCATGTGGCTGAGCATGGGTGCATTGATGCGCACGCGCTCATAGCGGGAGATGGTGCTGGCGATCTCGCCAAACTTGTCCTGAAGTTTATGGAAGGTCTTCGGGCAGCTCTCCTTGTTGGAGGGCCACGAAAGCCAGATTGCCTCCTGCTTTTCGAATTCTGCGGGGAGGTGGTAGTTCTTGGGGTATCCTTTACTCATCTAGGTAGCGGTTGGTCAGGGGTGCGTATGTGTCAATGCGGCGATCACGAAAAAATGGCCAAATGCGGCGAAAATCCTCCACCGCCTGAAGGTCGCAGGGAACAATCACGATTTCTTCGCAATCGGCTGAGCCTTTGGCGATGATCTCGCCATAAGGATTGGCGGCAAACGATTGCCCCCAGAATTCCGTGTCATCTTGAAATCCGGTGCGGTTCACCGCAGCGACAAAGCAGCCATTGGCCACGGCATGGCCGCGCTGCACGGTCTCCCAGGCACAGTGCTGTGCTTTGCCCAGTTCTGCTTTTTCCGAGGAGAGCCAGCCAATGGCGGTGGGATAGATCAGGATCTGAGCGCCAGCCAGCGCTGCCAGTCGCGCGGCTTCAGGGTACCACTGGTCCCAGCAGATCAGCACGCTGATCCTGCCGAACCTGGTGTCCCACACGCGGTAACCGAGATCACCCGGCGTGAAGTAAAATTTCTCTTCGAAGCCCGGATCCTGCGGAATGTGCATCTTCCGGTACTTGCCGAGATACGTGCCATCCGCATCGAGGATCGCCGCCGTGTTGTGATACAGTCCCGGGCCGCGCTTTTCAAAAAGGGAGGCAATGATGACCACGCCAAGTTCCCTGGCCAGCGCCGCCATATGATCCGTGGTTGGTCCGGGGATTGGCTCTGCCAGATCAAAGAGCCGGGTGTCCTGCCGCGTGCAAAAATAAGGAATGTTGAACAACTCCTGCAGACAGATGATCTGCGCCCCCTTCCCCGCCGCTTCACGGATCAACACGTCATGCCGCGCGAGGCTTTCGGCCTTGCTGGCAAACGTGGTGCCTTGAATCAGGCCAAGTGTGACGACGGACATGGGCGCGGATTGTTAAGAGAGGAGCGGCGCGTGCAAGTGAAGATGTGAGAAGCTTCATGCAAAGCATGTGCCGGAAAAACAAAAACGGCAGCCCTTTCCGGACTGCCGCTTTGGTGAATCATTGCGCGTCAGATCAATACACGCCTTCAACGATGGTCTTCTCCATCGCCCCAAAAGGCCGGACATCCGCGACACCGTCCCACGCATAGGGAGCACGCGGCTTGCGCCGCATGGCTTCATCGCGCTCCAGGAAGCGAGGCATGAAGAATTCCTTGGTCAGCGTGGTCAGTTCCACACGGCCCCAGGCGTCATAGTCCACCGTGTTGGCCGTGTTCTTCGGATCGACGACACGCAGAACGGCGCGCGGCTGCGGAGCATAATAGGAGATGGAGAAGTTATCCTCCGGAGTGAGTGGCACACTCGCAGCCAGACCCATGAGCGTGTTGCCATACGTCGGGTAGAATCCGATGCGCCCTTCCAGCACTTCCTCGACGATGAAGCGCACATACTGCGGCGTCATCGTGGTGCCACCGACGAAGCAGCCGCGAATACCGGCGGCATAGAGATCCACTTTTTCAGCAAGTGCCTCAAGCAGCTTGGGCGTGGTGAAGATGGCGGACACCTTGCGGTGTTTCAAAATGAGCACGGCCTGGTCAATGACGTGGTCCATGTACTGGCGTGCCACATCAAACTGTTTGTTAGTGATCGCCTTCTTCACGAAACGCGGATCCAGGTCGATGAAGTAGCAGGAGCTGCCACGATAATTCGCCAGATGCTCGACCGCGAGGCGCAGACGGCGCGGGCCGGTGGGGCCGACCATGATCCAGGACTCTCCCGGCGGGAAATGCTTGTCGTCCAGCTTGTGGCTGAACTCTTCGTAATCCACGCGGAAGTCATTCCAGCCGACGCGCTGCTTTGGCATCCCCGTCGTGCCGCCGGTTTCGAAAATGTTGAAGGGCTTGCCCTTGAAAGCCGCCGGCACCCAGACCTCAGGCTGAAGATCCCTGAGCCACTCGTCCTGGAAGTGGGGAAACTTGGCGATGATGTCGTCATAGCTGTTCACCACGCCGCGCGGATCGAAATTCTTTTTGGCCCAATCGAGCCAGAACGGGCATCCCGTCTCGGGAGAGAAATGCCACTGGATGATTTCACGGACTTGTTGATCGAGCTGCGATTTGGCTTCTTCAGATGTCATGGTTCGGTGGTGTTTGGGAAAGGAACGTGAGGGGGAATCTCAAACGGAGGTGCCCGGCCCTCCCTTTCTACGACTGGCAGGCAGAAATCAACGCCTGAAGTGCAACCACGGGAAAAGAGCGGCATTTCAGCCTTCACCACGGGCATGCGCAAGGCGGATCAGCGCAGCGCGCCGTCCCTTGACTCGCCGGGGTAGGTCAACTGCATCAGCCAAGGAGCACCACGCAGGAACCACCACGCCAGAGCGAGCGGCCAGAGCGTGCCGGCGATGATTTCAACGGCACTCCAAACTTTGAAGGCCGTCAGATGAGCAATCAGCTTGAAAAACCCGCCCGGGAAATCACTGAGGGCGTCATACAGGAAAATCAATCCAGTCAGTCGCAGGGCCAGGCCAAAGAGTTGAGGAGCTTTCATGGGAGAATGGGGTGGACGATGATCGGTCACCGGGAGCAGAACCTATCAGAATGCCTCAGCGTCAGCGATACGATTCTGCAACGCACACAATGAAAGTTAGGCAAAGGCTACCCGAACAGGTCTTCCTTGATTGTCTTTGGTGCCGGTTGTGCCGCAGGTTCGGGTTCGCCGATCATCTCCAGGAAAGCTTTCTCATCGAGAATAGGGACGGCGTGGTTTCTGGCGCCCTCAATCTTGTTGGCACCCGGATCACGGCCGGCCACGACGAACGATGTTTTTTTGCTGACGGATCCGGTCACCGAACCTCCCTGCTGACCGATCCGCTCACCGGCCTGCTCACGGCTCATGGATTCGAGGGTGCCGGTCAGCACGAATGTTTTACCGGCAAGAGGGCCATTCAAACCGGCCTTTTGAGGCCCGCTCAAAGGGTTGATGCCAAGCCCCTCCATTCGCCGCAGAGTCTCCCCGCCTTCGCTTGAAGAAAAGAAATCCAGCACGGCCTTTGCAGCAACAGGACCGATGGGTGTCGTGATTTTCCGCTGCTTTTTGTCAGGGCTGCCAGCCTCAGCTTTGGAATACCTGGCAAACCCGCAGCCAACCAGCCTTTGCTGCACGGCATTCAATTCGGAGCGAATCGAAGCCTCCTGCTCTTTCAGAAGGTTCCGCTCCTCAAGACTCCTGGATTTGTTTTTGTTGGTCTGTGGACTGCAATCCAAACGTCTTTCCTCAAGCTCGCTCTCAAGGACAACATCCCTCAGCAGGGGAGATGAGATCAGCTCGGAAATGGAGGCGTGATGCTTTGCCAGTTCCTTGGCGGTCGAGGATCCAACCTCGTAGATGCCCAGCCCGAAGATCCAGCGATGAAGAGGCAGCTTCCTGGCTGAATCGAGTGCGCTGATCACCTTTTCGGCATTCTTGCGTCCAAACACCCTGGGCTCGGCTTCGCTTCCAAGATTAAGATTGGAAAGCTGTTCAAGCGTGAGATCAAAGACACCGAGCGGATGCTTGACCAGGCCTTTTTTCACCAGTGCCTCGGCCACAATGCCGCCAAGCTCGGCGATATCGAGAGCCGAACGGCCCGCCAGGAATTCAAGCCGCCTAACAAGTTGTTCAGGACATTCCGGATTGGTGCAGCGCAAAACCACCTCGCCCGGAGTTTTTGAAACCCGGCTGCCACATCCAGGGCAGTGTGTCGGCGGTGACAAACGAGTCTCCTCCCCGCTGCGCAGTTCCTTTTTCACGCTGACCACGGCAGGGATGATTTCGCCCGCCTTTTCAATGATGACGATGTCGCCGATGCGGATGTCCTTGCGCTCGATTTCCTCAAAGTTGTGCAGCGTGGCGTTGCTGACCGTACTGCCACTGACAAGCACGGGTTCAAGGCGTGCCACAGGGGTCAGCGCGCCCGTGCGTCCGACCTGGATGTCGATGGCGATGAGTTTCGTTTCAGCCTGTTCAGGCTGGTACTTGTAGGCGATGGCCCAGCGCGGGGCCTTGCTCGTGACACCCAGCTGACGCTGATCTTCAAATGCGTTGACCTTGATCACCGCACCATCGGTTTCATAAGGCAGTGATCTGCGCCTTTCATCCAGCTCACGGATCGCCTTGAGCAGGCCTTCCGCACTGTCGGCACGCCAGATGAGATCGGCTTTGCGCAATCCCGCATGATCCAGCAGGGCATACATGTCCTCCTGCGACTGCACCTCCATGTCCGTGGCATCAGCGATTCCGTAGAAGACGAGGTCAAGCTGGCGCCTGGCCGTGATTTTTGAATCAAGCTGCTTCAGCGCGCCCGCGGTGGTGTTGCGTGGATTGGCAAACAACTGCTCGCCAGCCTCTTCGCGCTCCTTGTTGAGCTTGTCAAAGACCGCCCTGGGCATGAACACTTCCCCGCGCACCTCAAAGGTCTGCGGACCGTTTTTGGGCAGACGCAACGGCAGTGATTTGATCGTTTTGAGATTGGCTGTGACGTCATCGCCCGTCTGGCCGTCGCCGCGTGTGGCGCCATGCTTGAACACGCCGTTTTCATAGCGGATGGTGATCGCCACGCCATCCACCTTTGGCTCGATCACACAGTCGATCTTCTCGCGTCCGAGGCCTTTTTGCAGCCGAACAAAGAAAGCGGTCAATTCCTCCTCCGAGTAGGTGTTGTCCAGGCTCATCATCGGCACCGTGTGCCGGATCTGCGTGAAGCCCTCGATCGGCGCACCGCCGACGCGTTGCGTGGGGGAATCTTCGGTCAGCAGGTCGGGGTGTTTCGCCTCAATGTCCTGAAGCTCGCGCAGAAGCATGTCGAACTCCTTGTCGGAGATGACCGGCATCGCCTCCACATAGTAGAGGCGGTTGTGGCGGTGCAGTTCAGAACGGAGAAATTCGGCGCGAGCAGTGGCTTCGGCATGAGTCATGACATCTTCATAGCCATGAAACCGTCAGGAGGCACACAAAATTGATGACGATGTCTCGCCGGGCCTCAGCCCACTTCCAGCACGCCGGTGCTGTCACCCACGCGCTCGGCGCGGACGCCGAGACGGTCGAGCATGGACAGATACAAATTGGTGATTGGTGTCTCACCGGGAAGCATGATGCGCTTGCCCGTCGTCCAGGTCCCACCGGCACGACCCGCCACGATGACGGGCAGGTTGTCGTGATTATGACGGTCAGGATCGCCGATGCCGCTGCCCCAGACAATCATGCTGTTGTCCAGCAGTGTGCCGCCGCCTTCCTTGATGCCTTTGAGCTTGTCCAGGAAGTAGCTGAGCTGCCGCAGGTAAAAGCGGTCGATCTTGCCCAGCTTGGCCAGTTTCACCGGATCTTTCTGGTGATGCGAAATACCATGGTGAGCATCCGGCACGCCGATGTCCGGGAAGCTGCGATTGCTGCCATCATGGGCGAGCATGAAGGTGGCCAGACGCGTGGTGTCCGTCTGGAATGCCAGGGCCATGAGGTCAAACATGGTGCGGATGTGCTCCTCATAACTGTCGGGGATCCCCTCGGGCACCTTGATGTCCTTTGGCAGATTTGAGGTGAATTTCTCGCTGCGCTCGATCCGCTGCTCGATGTCACGCACGGACTCGAAATACTCGTCGAGTTTGCGTTTGTCACCGCCGCTGACCTTTCCCTGCAGCGTCTTTGCCTCATCGAGCACGGTGTCGAGGATGCTCTTCTGCAGGCGCTGGCGGCGCGCCCCGTTTTCACCGCGCACGCCGGCAGATCCAAAGCCGAAAAGCCGCTCAAAAACCAGACGTGGATCCATCTCGGGAGCCATCGGCATGGTCTCATTCTTCCAGGACAGGTTGAACTGATAGGCGCAGGAGTAGCCACTGTCACAGCGGCCCGCACTGCGCTGACCATCCGCGCTGAGTTCCAGCGAGGGCAGGCGCGTCAGGTGGCCGATTTTCTGCGCGGCAATCTGATCCACTGAAATCCCAAGCTGAATGTCGGCTCCAGCCGTTTTCTTCGGCATGCAGCCGGTCAGGTAAGTGGCTGTGGCGCGCGCGTGGTCACCGCCGCCATTGCCATGAGAACGGGCGTAGTCCTGAGCCAGGCCGGACACGACCATGAAATCATCACGATGCTTCTCCAACTCTTTGAGCGATGTGCTGAGCTGGTAATCCTTCCCTTCCCCTGTGGGAAACCATTCATTCACATTTACCCCGTTCGGAAGATACAACCAAGCGGCACGCAGGGGCGCCTTCGCTGGCGCGGCGGCGGCGGAAGCACGACCGGCAAAGGTCTCCAGAAAAGGCAGCGACATGACCGTGCCGAGTCCGCGCAGCACCTGGCGCCGGCTCATCTGGTGGGAAGCAGTAGCGGTATCGTGAAAAGGGGTCATGGGGGGTGTTTAAAGTACGATAGGCACGCGGGCAACCTTTCCGTCCCGACATGCCTGTGCAGGTTTCGGCAAAGCCATCAGGCGAATCAGCCGCATTCGGACTGGCCCATCCGGCCCTTATTCCCATGCGTGAATGATGATTTGAATCGCCCTGAAGACCCCATGGAAGTCTCCTGCTCTGCCCTGCCTTGCACACATCTCACAAAAACCAGTTGCTCCCGCCATCCACGCCGAGTATGAAAGCGGCCCTCCGATCCCGCGCGGTTAGCTCAGTGGTAGAGCATTACCTTGACATGGTAGGGGTCACAGGTTCGAACCCTGTACCGCGCACCATCGGAGAAAAGCAGTTTCAACATTCAAGAAACTGCCTTGAGACAAAGCCTGCCGGCTGACTGGCGCGGAAGATGCCGCGCATCAGGCGCACTTCACCGCGGCACGGTTTTCCATGGCCTCCCACACCGCCTCAACCACGCGCATGTAGCAGACACCCTCGGTGAAATCGGGGCGCGGGCGCGGCGCGGCGGGATCACGCACCGCCTGGATGAAGTCGCGCTCCACGGTCCATTCCCGCTGCAATTCATAGGGCACCGGCACGATCTCCATGGAACCGGCGGGTTTGCCGAGTGTGATTTCCTCCGTCACAAAATCATAGCTCAGGGTGCCTGAACTGCCGAAGAGCCAGAGTTTGTCGGTCGGCGCATGAGCGGCCACGCCGCTGAACAGCATCGTCGCCTCCAAACCGCTGCGGAAGCGCGCCATGACCTGCACGAAGTCCGGCGTCTCCACATTGTAACCCAGGCGCTCGGGGATCACCACCCGGCCGCGCGCCTCGACCTCGACAATGTGTCCTAACCAACGTTGCAGCACTTCAGTGTAGATGCCGAGCGTCAGGATCTGCACGCCGCTGACTTCCACCTGCTGTCGCCAGTGCGCCGGCTGTTTCGCATCCAGCCATGCCGCGTTGAAGCTGTGCAACAGGGCGTGATAGGGCGTGCCGATGGCTCCCTCTTCCAGCAGCTTTTTCACCATTTCACCACCCTTCATGCCCTGCGGTGCCGGACAGATGGCGGTGACGAGTTCAGGAAAGGTCATGGCCTTTTCCCACATGCGCTCAGCCTCCTGCAGAGACGTCGCCATGCGCGCCTGGGTGAACACATGCTTGCCGCATTGCAGGCCAAAGCATGTCGCATCATGATGCATGTAGGGATGCGCCCCGATCCAGACCACGTCCACATCGCGGTTGTCCACCACGTCCTCCCACCGGGCCGTAGGTTTCGCCTCGGGCGCGAAGTCACGGCAAAAGGCCTCCGCACTGGCCAGAGTCGAATTGGCCACGGCGGTGATGCGCACATTCGGCAGCGCTCGCAATCCCGGCAGATGCCGCTGCTTAACGATGCCGCCAGCGCCGACGATGCCAATGCGAATGATTTGTTCTTCGTTCATGGCCGTATTAGGCACAGAAACAACCCCGGGTGCAAAGGTTTGATTCGCACTTGTCCTGATCCCGACTTGGTTTGGCCCATCCCATGCAGATCCTGCACCTCTACATCTCACCCGAGCACAACTTCTTCGGCCATCATGGTCAGCCTCCCGGCCAGGCCCCGATGATTGAAGTGGACTCCGTCGAATGCATTGCCGGCAAAGGGCTGACGGGTGACCGATTCTTTGATTTCAAAGAGGACTACAAAGGGCAGGTCACGTTCTTTGCCCACGAAGAGTATGAGCGTCTCTGCGCGCAATTTCAGACCGCGAACGTGCCACCGTCCATCTTCCGGCGGAACATCATCACCCGGGGAGTGGACCTGAATACGCTGATCGGCCGTGAGTTTGAGGTGCAGGGCGTGCGCTTTTTTGGCACCCAGGAAAGCGCGCCCTGCCACTGGATGAATGAGGCCTTTGCTGAAGGCGCGGAAGCGGCCATGAAAGGCCAGGGCGGCTTGCGCGCCAGAATCCTCAGCAATGGCGTGCTACGCCGGACGTAACTGCCGCACGATCAGCAAGAGGCGCCGGATGCAGGTGATGATGGCACCAACGAGAATGACGACGAGGGCGCACTTGATGCCAAGGATGTCCGCATCAGCCACCCTGGCACTGCGCCAGAACTGCTCGGCACCAGCCACCAGTGTGCCGATGGTCAGCACGGCCATGCGATGCTGTTTTGCCATCGGTCCCATGAAACTCTGTCTGCCGGTAAGCGTGCCTTGAAGCAATCTCAGGTAGGCAGTGCCCATCGCCAGCACAGCGCAGGCCCAGCCTAAAGGGAGTTCACCGAAAAGCTTGATGACACCCGGCTCGACGTTCGTGCTGTAGCCGGCGCCGACGAGAATGAGAACATCAGCGACACGGTCCGGTGCTTCATTGTAAATGGGTCCGGTGGCACTGGCCTTGCCGCCCTCCACGGCCACCATGCCATCCATGAGATTGCACATCAGTCTGGATTGAATGCATGCGGCAGCCCCGATCCAGAGCAGGATGGCACTGGAAAAGGTCTTCATCTCCGGCGCCAGCAGAAAGCAGGTCATGGCTCCTGCCGCACAAACGATGCTCAACACGGAAATGGCATTCGGCGAGATGCCTGAAGCACAGAGAACTCTGGCTAGCGCGCGCGCCCAGGCCGTGTTGCGTGATTTCAATTCCCGGCGTGGTCCGTGATCTTTCGGCGTGTCCATGAGCCGATGTTAGCGGCCTTACCAGACAGAATGCAAATGAGGAATCCAGAATGGACTCAGTGACGGAAGCGGAGAAAAGCATTGACGCTCGCGGCGCAATATTGCTAATCGTGACCCATTCGATTTAAGCCAGTCTATGCCCATCGGCTTTGCCATCACCGCCATCCTGTCTTTTGCACTGAGCATTGCCTGCTTCAGGATGGCACGTGACTCAAAAACGTGTCGCCTGCGCTGGATGGATATTCTTGGGGCTCTGGAGGAAGATCACGATCGCGGCATTCGGAAGTCTCAGGAACGGCAGATCGCCATCGTGTGCATGATCCTTTTTTGCCTCTTTGCCGCTCTTTCCCTCAGCTGCTCATACTGGGCTTTCGATGAAATCCGCGAAAACCGGCGGGAAAAGAGCCCCCTCGAACATGAGATGGCGATCGGGGAAAAAGAGGTTCAAGGAATGCGCCTGAGGTTCGGCAGACGCTAACCCGCACTCGATCACCAGGCATCCGGGGTGGATAATTCAGCCTCGACGCTTCCAAAGGAGCATGGTAGCCATTTGACAGCCTGCCGGACTCGCAGTCGGGGCACTCTCATCCGACCTCATGGCAGCCACGCCCCCCTCCACCCACCCCCCCGGTTCTCAGGACGAATTCAAGATGCCCATCAAGCGCATCATTCCGTATCTGGCCCCTCTGAAAGGGCGTTTCATTCTGGGCATTCTTATTGGAGTCGTGGCGGCGGCGTTTTACCCGGTCATCATCCAGTCATTCGAGATTATTTTCTCTCTGGTGCTGAAGGGGCAGGCCAATACCCTGGGCAAAAATTACGACTTCTTTGGCCTCGATATCAATCTGGCCGAGCAACTCGGCGTGGCCGGGGACACCGCCGTCAGCTTCAAGATTGTTCTGATCGCCTGCGCTTTCATCCCCGTGCTCTTCGTGATCCGCGGTGCGCTCGAGTATTTCAACAAGTACTGCCTCGCATGGGTGGGCAACAAGATGCTCTATGCCATCCGCAATGACGCCTTCTCCGCCATCCTGCGCCAGTCACCAGCCTTTTTCAGCGGCACCAAGGCGGGAGAATTGATCCAGACCGTCTTCAATCAGACCAGCGTTGCCCAGCGAAATGCCGTGCAGTTTGTCCAGCTCATCACCTCCAGCCCGCTGAAGGTCATCGCCATTCTGGCCATGCTGTTCTGGAAGTACCCGTTCTTCACGTTCATGAGTCTCTTTGTCTTCCCGCTGTGCGTGATGCCGGTGATGCGTTTGGGCAAGCGGGTGAAAAAATCAGGCAAGCAGGAGGAGCAGCAGGCCGGTGCCATGCTCACCGCCATGCATGAATCCCTCGGCGGCATCCGGCTTGTCAAAGCCTATGCCCGCGAGGCCTATGAAGTGGCCCGCTTCGAGCGGGCCAATGCCGCCATGAGCCGCAATGCCATCCGATGGCAGCGCGCCTCGGAAATGGTGGGACCCATGGTGGAATCGGTGGCCTCTCTGGGCATCGCCGCCGGACTGATTTACTGGTGGTGGAAGGACTGGGAGGCGGAGAAATTTCTCACCGTCATCCTCGCCCTGACTCAGCTCTATCCGCCGGCGAAGGAACTCAGCCGGGTGAATCTCCTGCTCCAAAAAACCGCCTACGCCGTCAACAACGTCGTCAGGCTGCTCGACCGGATTCCGGACATCCTGGATGCTCCCGGAGCCAAAGCACTTCCGGTCATCAAGGGTGCCGTGCACTTTGAAAACATTACTTTCACCTACAGCACACCGGACGGTCAACCGCTCGAAAAAGCCGCCGTGAGAGGCATCAATCTGGATCTTGCTCCCGGTAAATTTTACGCCCTCGTCGGTCCCAGCGGTGCGGGGAAAAGCACCCTCTTCTCCCTGCTGCTGCGCTTCTATGATCCCGATCAGGGACGCGTGCTCATGGACGGCATCGACATCCGCAGCGTCACTCAGGACAGCGTGCGTGGAAACATCGGCATCGTCAGTCAGGACACCTTTCTCTTTCACGACACCATCCGCGAAAACATCCGCTACGGCCGGCTTGATGCCACCGAGGAGGAAATCATCGCCGCCGCCAAAAAAGCCCACGCCCACGAGTTCATCCTGCAGATCCAGAATGGATACGATGCCATCGTCGGCGACGCCGGCTGCAATCTCTCCGGCGGCCAGAAACAGCGCATCTCCATCGCCCGCGCCGTGCTCAGAAATGCGCCCATCCTGCTGCTTGATGAAGCGACTTCCGCGCTCGACACCGAGACGGAGCGCATCATTCAGAATGCGATCCACGAACTGTCCGAGGGGCGCACCGTCATCGCCATCGCCCATCGGCTCTCCACCATCATGGAGGCGGATCAAATCATTGTCATGCGTGATGGCCAGGTCGATTCGACAGGCACCCACGCCGAACTGCTCGCGAGCAGCGAGCTTTATCAAAAGCTCAATGCCCTCCAGTTCAGCGAGTGATGGAGCCGTTAAAGCAGATGACCGCGAACGATTCAGCATTCTGAACACGTAAACTTCTGATCGCCATGCTCACCTTTGACGCCCACCTCGACCTCAGTCTCAACGCCCTCGAATACAATCGCGATCTCCGCCTGCCAGTGCATGAGATTCGCCGCCGCGAGAAAGGCATGACGGACATCAAGGGACGGGCCACAGGCACCACGGCTTTTCCTGAAATGCACAAGACCGAAATGGGGCTGTGCGTGGCCACCCAGCTCGCCGGCTGCATGGTCGGTGCCCGCCCCATCGCCAATTGGATGTCTCCCGAGCAGGCTTACGCGCAGACTCAGGGCCAGCTCGCCTGGTATCGCGCCATGGAGGACGACGGACACATGAAGCAGATCACCGACAGCCGCGGGCTGGAGGCCATGATCAAACTGTGGACGGATGGCACCCCCAACGACAACAAACCCATCGGCTACATCCTCAGCCTCGAAGGCGCGGACAGCATCCGCAGCGTCGGGCATCTGGAGCGCCACTGGGAACAGGGGCTGCGTGCCATGGGCCCAGCGCACTACGGTGTGTGCCGATACGCACTGGGCCATGATCAGATCGGCGGCCTGCCTGCCGTCGGCAAAGAACTCATTCGGGAAATGGACCGCCTGGGCATGATTCTCGATGTCACTCATCTCTCCGACGGCTGCTTCTGGGATGCTTTGGAAATCTTCCAGGGAACCATCTGGGCCAGTCACTCAAACTGCCGGGCTCTCGTGCCCGACGTGCGCCAGTTCAGCGATGAGCAGATCAAAGCACTGATCTCGCGCGGTGCCGTCATCGGCGCCGCCCTGGATGCATGGATGATGGTTCCCGGCTGGATCCGCGGCAAGACCACACCGCAATCAGCCGGCCTCAAGCTCGAAGTCATTTGCGATCACATCGACCATGTCTGTCAGCTCGCGGGAAACACCCGGCACTCTGGCATTGGCACAGATCTTGACGGCGGCTACGGCACCGAACAGACGCCCGAAGACCTCGACACCATCGCCGATCTTGCCCGCATCCCGGACATGCTTGCGAAGCGTGGCTACAAGCAGGAAGACATCGAGAACATCATGCATGGTAACTTCCTCAACCTGCTGAGAAAAGCCCTGCCGAATTGAGTTCCACCGTTTGAAAAACTCCGGTGCCTATTTCCGCACCAGCCGGAATTGCCGCTGGTAGCGCAGCGGCGTCATGCCCATGTGCTTGTGAAAGTGATGGGTGAAGCTGCTCTGATCAAAGAAACCAAGATCGGCAGCCACCAGACTGATCTGCGCATCCTCATGCTGCAACGCCTCACAACCGGCCTGGATGCGCAGCTTCATGATAAAGGCCTGCGGGCTGCACCCAAACGTCTCCACAAATTTCCGGTGAAGCTGCCGCGTGCTCAGATGCACCGAGGCCGCCAGTTCCTCAACACTGAGCCGCTTGCGGAAATTCTCCCGGATGTGAGCCAGCGCACGGTCGATCTGCAAATACGGATGCAC